>NZ_FPBW01000080.1:0-1619 GCF_900116795.1 Methylobacterium sp. UNCCL125
CCCGTCTTATTCACGAGGACGGTGGATCTGGGATGGCGAGCGTAGCGTAAAGCATTGATGTGGCTTAGGGATTGGGTGCTGACGCCAAGCCTTCAGACCGCACCGAGCCTGCCACGCCCGCCATGTCCGATCCTACGTGTCTCCCGTTCGCGTTTCCATCCGTTCGGGGCAAGAAGCTCACAGCCGCCTTCGATGGCGGACGCCTGACCTCGGATGGCGGCGTCCTGCTGCTCGCCCAGGCCGCCCGGCGGTTGGACATCGCCGACAAGCTCGCCGCCGTGATCCCGGACCGGCGTGACCCCAGCCGGGTTCTGCATCCCTTGCCCGAGATCCTGCTGGCGCGCATCCTGGCGATTGCCTGCGGGTATGAGGATGCCGACGACCTCGACCACCTGCGCACCGACCCCGCCTTCAAGCTCGCCTGCGGCCGCCTGCCTGAGAGCGGGCACGACCTGATGAGCCAGCCCACCGTCTCGCGGCTGGAGAACACGCCGGGCCTGCGCGACCTCATCCGGCTCGGGCGGGTGCTGGTCGACCTCTACTGTGCCAGCTACCCCGTCCCGCCGGCCGCCGTCACCCTAGACATCGACGACACTTGCGACGTGGTGCACGGCCAGCAGCAGCTATCGCTGTTCAACGCCCATCACGATGAGCGCTGCTTTCTGCCGATCCACGTCTACGACACGGCCACCAGTCGCCCGGTGGCGATGATCCTGCGGCCGGGCAAGACGCCCTCGGGCCGCGAAGTCCGCGGGCATCTGCGCCGCCTCGTCCGGGCGATCCGCCGCCACTGGCCCAACACCGCGATCACCATCCGGGGCGATGGCCATTACGGGCGGCCCGAGGCCATGGACTGGTGCGAGAACCATGGAGTCAGCTACGTCTTCGGCCTGAGCGGCACCAAGGCGTTGGCCGCCAAGGTCGAACAGACGGCCGATCACATCAGAGTTGTGCGAGCCATCGACAACGAGGATGCGGTGCGCGGCTTTGCCGAGACCCGGCACGCGGCCAAATCCTGGCGGCAGCAGCGTCGCGTCGCCGCCCGCATCGAGGCGACCCGGCTCGGCCTCGACATCCGCTATGTCGTCACAAACATCACGACCGGCACGCCGGAATGGCTCTATGCCGACCTGTACTGTGCCCGCGGACAGGCCGAGAACCTGATCAAGCTCCACAAGAGCCAGCTCGCCTCCGATCGTACCTCCTGCCGGCATCCCGCCGCCAACCAGATGCGGCTCGTCCTGCACACGGCCGCCTACTGGCTGATGCTGAGCGTGCGCGACACCATCCCGAAGGCGCACCGCCTCGCCACGGCCGAGTTCGCCACCCTCCGGCTGCGCCTCCTGAAGCTCGGAGCTCGCATCCGCGAGACCGCCAGCCGGGTTCGCCTCGCCTTCGCCGCCGCCTGCCCTGATGCTGACCTTCTGCGCCACCTCGCGACCGCGCTCGCCCCGGCGCCAGCCTGAACGACGGGGCAGCGACGCCCCGACGAACCCGTCCACATCCCTCCAGCGCTGACAAAACATTCCGGATCCACACGCGTCAGAACAGACGCGCGATCCCGCTCGCCATCAGCCTAAAAACCACCGCCGACAAAGCCCGATGAATAAGACGGGCTA
>NZ_FPBW01000077.1:0-3676 GCF_900116795.1 Methylobacterium sp. UNCCL125
CCGCCGCTTGTCAGAAGATGCCTCAGCGCCCGGTCCACTTCCGCGGCCGGCGCCGATGAGCCGGGGTATAGGCCCACCGTTCCGGGCCGTCAACAGCCTTCTTCGCAGGGAAGTCGATTTTCTTGGACTCCGGCGACGACAGGCGTGTGACGGGCGATTCGCTCCTGCCTTCCCCCTGCCCCGCCGTCCTCAGACGTCGAGGGTCAGGCTCATCCCGTCATAGGCGGGCGCGATCCCCATGGGCAGTCGCGCCGCCAGGGTGCCGTAGTCGAGGTCGGTGTGGAGGTTGGTGAGCACCGCCCGGCGGGGCCGGACCGCTTCGATCAGGGCCAGCGCGTCCGAGACCGAGAAATGGGTCGGGTGCGGGGTGTCCCGCAGGGCATCGATGATCAGCAGGTCGAGACCATGGAGCCGGGCCAGGGTCGCGTCCGGGATCAGGCTCACGTCGGGCATGTAGGCCGCATTGCCGAAGCGGAAGCCGAGGGCCGCCTCGTTGCCGTGCTCCACCGGGAGCGATGCCACGGTGATCGGGCCCCCCTCCCCCTCCAGGGTCAGGTCGCGGTCGGCGTCGAGGTCGCGCAGGTCGAGGATCGGCGGGTAGGCGCTTCCGGGGGGCGTCTCGAAGCAATAGCCGAACCGGGTCGTGAGCAGCGACCGGGTCAGGGCGTCCGCGTAGACCGGGATCCGTGCCCGCATGGCGATCACCAGCGGGCGCAGGTCGTCGATTCCGTGGGTGTGGTCGGCATGGGCGTGGGTGTAGAGCACCCCGTCCAGACGCCGGATGCCGGAATCCAGGAGCTGCTCGCGCAGATCGGGGGAGGTGTCGACCAGAAGCGTGGTCCGCCCGGCCCCGGATGCCCGCTCGACCAGGATCGAGCAGCGCCTCCGGCGGTTGCGTGGCTCCTCCGGATCGCAGGCACCCCAACCGGTGCCGACCCGCGGCACCCCGCCGGAGGAGCCGCAGCCGAGGATCCGCAGGGTCAGGCGCGCCATCCGGATCTCCCGCTCCCGCCCGCTTCGGTCACGCGCCGCTGCGGGGCGTTGCGCCGGCCGCCTTGTCGAACAGGCTGAAAAAGTTCGCTGTGGTGATCCGGGCGAGGTCCTCGGCCGGCAGCCCGAGCGTCTCGGCGAGGGACCGGGCCGTGTCGGCCGTGTAGGCCGGCTCGTTGGTCCGCCCGCGATGGGGCTCGGGGGCGAGGAACGGCGCGTCGGTCTCCACCAGGATCCGATCCAGGGGCACGCTCCGGGCGATGTCGCGCAGATCGTGCGAGCGCCGGAAGGTGACGATGCCCGAGAAGGACACGAACAGCCCCAGCTCCACCCCGGCCTCCGCCAGCCGCTTCCCCGAGGAGAAGCAGTGCAGCACCGCCCGGAAGGGTTTTTGGCCCATCTCGTCGGTTAGCACCCGCTCCATGTGGTCGTCGGCGTCGCGGGCGTGGATCACCAGCGGCAGGCCGGACAGGCGCGCCGCCTCGATATGGGCGCGCAGCACCCGCTCCTGCACCGCCTCGGGGGCGGCGTCGGCGTAGTGGTAATCGAGCCCGGCCTCGCCGATCCCGACGCAGCGCGGGCTGGCCGCGGCGATCTCCGCGATCGTCCCGGCGGCGACGTCCGGCTCATCGGCCGCCCCGTGGGGATGGGTGCCGATCGTGTACCAGACCTCCGGATGAGCCTCGGCGATCGCCCGGTAGGTGTCGGCCTTGGCGACCCGGGTGGCGATGGTGAGCATGCCGGTGACGCCCGCGGCCTTCGCCCGGGCAATGACCCCGGGCAGGTCGGCGGCGAAATCCGGGAAGTCGAGATGGCAGTGGCTGTCGATGAGCATCGGGTCTCGGGGCCGTCGGGCGGCAAGATTCGTCAGGCGGACGGGGTCTCGGGGCGCTCGAAGCGCGGGAAGATCGGCGCGGGGGCGGCGAGCGCCGTGCCCGGCACGAGCCGGCCCCTCTCCCCCACGGCGGCGAGGCTGCGTCGGTCGGCCGGCACCGCCAGCAGGTCGAGGAGCTTGGCGGCCGCCCCCGGCACGAAGGGCTGGGTCAGGATGCCGAAGACGCGCAACGCCTCCAGCGTCGTGTAGAGCACGGCGTTCATCCGCGCCGGGTCGGACTTGCGCAGGCGCCAGGGCTCCTGGGCGGCGAAGTAGCGGTTCGCCTCCGCCACCACGGCCCAGATCTCGGCGAGGATGCTGTGCAGCGCGAGGTCGCCCATCAGGGTGCGGGCGCGCTCCGGCAGGGCATCGACCTGGGCGAGCAGGGCGCGGTCGGCCTCGTCCAGGCTGCCCGGATCCGGCACCGCACCGTCACAGTTCTTGGCCACCATCGAGAGCGAGCGCTGGGCGAGGTTGCCGAGGTCGTTGGCGAGATCGGCGTTGATCCGGCCGATGATCGCCTCGTGGCTGTAGCTGCCGTCGCCGCCGAACGGCACCTCGCGCAGCACGAAGTAGCGCACCGGGTCGACGCCGTAGGTGTCGGCGAGCTCGAACGGATCGAGGACGTTGCCCAGCGACTTCGACATCTTCTCGCCCTTGGAGAGCAGGAAGCCGTGGCCGAAGACGCGCTTGGGCAGGGGCAGCCCGGCCGACATCAGGAAGGCCGGCCAGTAGACCGCGTGGAACCGGACGATGTCCTTGCCGATGATGTGCAGATCCATCGGCCAGAATTTTTTTCGCGGATCGGACTCGTCGGGGAAGCCGGTGACGGTGAGATAATTGGTGAGCGCATCGACCCACACGTACATGACGTGGCTCGGATGGCCGGGCACCGGCACGCCCCAGTCGAAATTCGTGCGGCTGACCGAGAGGTCCTTGAGGCCGGAGCGCACGAAGCTCGCCACCTCGTTCCGGCGGGTGTCCGGCCCGATGAAGTCGGGCTGGTCCGCGTAGAGCTGCAGCAGCCGGTCCTGATAGGCGGAGAGCCGGAACAGGAAATTCTCCTCCTCCATCCACACGACCGGCGTGTCGGTGGCGAGGCTGCGGCGGCTGCCGTCCTCCAGGAGCCGGGTCTCGGCCTCGTCGTAATAGGCCTCGTCGCGGACCGAGTACCAGCCGGCGTATTTGTCGAGGTAGATGTCGCCGTTGGCCTCCATCCGCCGCCAGATCTCCTGGGCGGCGGCGGAATGGCCGGGCTCGGTGGTGCGGATGAAGCGGTCGTAGGCGCAGTCCAGCCGGTCGGCCATCGCCTGGAACCGGGCGGCGGTGCCGTCGACATACGCGCGCGGGGTGGTGCCGGCCCGGGTCGCGGCCTGCTGGATCTTCAGCCCGTGCTCGTCGGTCCCGGTGGAGAACAGCACGTCGTAGCCGTCGAGCCGGTGGAAGCGCGCGATGGCGTCGGCGGCGATCACCTCGTAGGCATGGCCGATATGGGGCGCGCCGTTGGGGTAGGAGATCGCGGTCGAGAGGCCAAAGGTTTTTTTCAGGGGCGCCGGGGCGTTGGACGTCACGTCTGTGGTGTTCCGGATGAGCGCGGGAAGCTGCCCGCGTTGTCGCGCGACCGGAGCCGGGACGCAACCGTCGCGGCCGGCAAGACCGGCGCTGCCGCGACGGCGGCCGGTCCGGGAGGCGGCCGTCGTCGACCGTCTCCGGACATGCGTCATCGTCCCCGCGCGCCGGTGGCGCCGGGGGCATGGCCCGGGAGCGAACACGAGGGACGCGGGACGCCGCGGGAACCCAGGTGTCGGCCAA
>NZ_FPBW01000073.1:0-8142 GCF_900116795.1 Methylobacterium sp. UNCCL125
ACCATCCCGAAGGCGCACCGCCTCGCCACGGCCGAGTTCGCCACCCTCCGGCTGCGCCTCCTGAAGCTCGGAGCTCGCATCCGCGAGACCGCCAGCCGGGTTCGCCTCGCCTTCGCCGCCGCCTGCCCTGATGCTGACCTTCTGCGCCACCTCGCGACCGCGCTCGCCCCGGCGCCAGCCTGAACGACGGGGCAGCGACGCCCCGACGAACCCGTCCACATCCCTCCAGCGCTGACAAAACATTCCGGATCCACACGCGTCAGAACAGACGCGCGATCCCGCTCGCCATCAGCCTAAAAACCACCGCCGACAAAGCCCGATGAATAAGACGGGCTAAGAGCGGCTCGCCAATGTCGTTCGAATAAAATTGTTGTGAGACGCGAGGGATTTAGACGGATGCGCGGGATGTACAAGCCACTCGACCGATGCCGCATCAGCGGATCAAAGAACCTGATACCGGTGCTACACCTGGGTTCGCAGGAATTAACGGGCGTCTTCCCAAAACCGGGCGAGGCAGTTACCGAAGGCCCGCTTGATCTAGTCTGGTGTCCGGACAGCGGGTTGCTGCAACTGGCCCACACTTACGATTCCGGCGAGATGTACGGTGATAACTACGGCTATCGATCGGGCCTCAACGCATCCATGGTTCGCCACCTCTCGGAGAAGATCGCTTTTCTAGAGCGGCTGGTTGACTTGAAGCCCGGCGACAGTGTGCTCGATATCGGATCCAATGACGCCACTTCGCTAAAATCGTATAGGACGCCAGACTTAACTCGGATCGGCATTGATCCGACGGGCCGCAAGTTTCAACAGTACTATCCCGATGATATACGTCTCGTGCCCGATTTCTTTAATGCTGCCAATTACCGCAGCGTGAATGATCGCCCGGCGCGGATCGTCACCTCGATTGCGATGTTTTACGATCTCGACGATCCTGTGGCATTCGCGCGAGACGTTGCTTCTATTTTAGCTCCGGATGGCGTCTGGCATTTCGAGCAGAGCTACATGCCGGCGATGCTGCGGACAATTTCTTACGATACGATTTGTCATGAACACTTGGAATATTACTCGCTTTCGGTAGTCAGGCGGATTGTCGAGGCGGCTGGGTTGAAGCTCATCGACGTCCAGATGAATGGGATTAACGGCGGAAGTTTCGCGGTCACAGCGGCGCCGGCTGGCTCGAACTTGCGCGCCAACGATACGGTCATCAATTGGCTGCTAGGCCAGGAGGAGCGGATGGGCCTGCACACAGTGCGACCATTCCGCGAGTTTGAGGATAGGGTTTTTCGCCACCGGCAAGATCTGACGCGACTTCTCAAAGATTTGGCGACTGATGGCAAGCGGGTGCTGGGGTATGGCGCTTCGACCAAGGGCAATGTGACACTTCAGTTCTGCGGTATTACCGAAGCTGAAGTTCCAGCAATTGCCGAGGTTAATCCCGAGAAGTTTGGCCGCGTTACGCCGGGCACCCGAATCCCTATTATCTCTGAGGCTGAGGCCCGGGCGTCGAACCCGGATTACTTCCTCGTTCTCCCATGGCACTTTAAGGAGGGCATATTGCAGCGCGAGACGGAGTTCCGGCTGCGCGGCGGACGCTTCATCTTCCCGTTCCCCGAGATCGAGATCATCTGACGTTGCTACCGCGCGCCGGCCGGCACGGCGCGCGGAGCCAGATGCGCGGTTATCGGGGGGCCCGATCACATAGCTGAAGCTGATCATTCAGCTGGTATATAAGCCGGCCTCTCTCGCATTTTCCGCCCTCGTGTATTTGTGTAATTGTCGGTTCAGCACCTGGCTCAGAGATCAGTAACGCCTCCTGCCTGTGCCCAGCTCAAGATCCATAGCCTCGTTGATTCTGCGATTGATAACGGCCTCTTCTTAATCCAAATCTTCTTTAATACGCAGGCCGCTATTTTCGACGGAGTACGGTGCGTAGCTCGCCCGCTGCCGATGCAAGACGATAGATTCGACAATTTAGTGCAGAGACACCGACGAATACGCCACGTCTTGGTTCGTTAGCTTGCTGAAAGTGCCTTAGTAACTGCGCTGCCCTATGTAGTTTCTGCTGGCGTCAGGGCACTAGCAGCATCGCATTACCAGATCAGTCAAAGCCTTGATCTCAGCATCGGGCCGTAGATGAAACGATGGATTTACGCTGCCATAAGGCCGAGTCCGATAGACATGGCATTTGCGCGATATTCTCAGCCGCCATCATGTCGAAGGTGATTGTTGAGGCTCTAGATGTTTGGTCCCGGCATTTGGTGGAGCGGGTTTGACCTGAAACGGCAGGGCTCAGCGGACCATGCCTTGCAGATGGCTTCGTAGGGCGTCAGGCCGCGGAGGGTCTTCAGACGGCGTGCGAAGTTGTAGGCGCTGACGAAGTCGGCCAAATGCGCACGGAGTTGCCCGTGGCTGTCGTAATGGTAGCGCTTGACCGTCGCGTCCTTGATCGTGCGGTTCATCCGCTCGACCTGACCGTTATCCGGTATGTACTTGTGCGGATCCTTCTCGTTCCGCTGTTCTCCCCGGAGAACGGCATTATGGTGAGCCCATCTGGGACGCGGGGCACCGGGAGCACGAAGGTGCGGGCAGGCCGTCGATAGACAGTGGGCTGAGAGCCCGAACTCGTTACATGGCCGCCCCTTGCGACTTTCCCGGATGCGCTGCGAGCGCGGATCAGTAGGTGTCGTGTTGCCCGCCAGCTCCCGTTTATGTCGACGAACCATCATGGGGAGTGGGCATGCGGATTATCGGACTGGATATTCACCGCGCCTTCGCGGAAGCGGTAGCGTGGGATGATGGCAAGCTGAGGCGGCTGGGTCGCGTCGACATGCGTCGCGATCTTCTGACCGCCTTCGCTGAGCAACTTTCGGCGGATGACGTCGTGGTCGTTGAGGCCACCGGCAATGCCTCGGCCGTTGTGGCGGTTCTCGCGCCGCACGTGAAGAAGGTGGTGATCGCCAACCCGATGCAGGTGCGGATGATCGCGCATGCCAAGATCAAGACCGACACGATCGACGCCGTCGTGCTGGCGCAGCTCTACGCGAGCGGGTTCCTGCCGGAGGTGTGGGTTCCAGACGAGCCGACCCAGGCGCTGCGCCGGCAGGTTACCCGCCGCAACCAGATCGTCCGGCAGCGATCTCGGCTAAAAAACATCATCCAGTCGATCCTGCACAGCCACCTGATCCCATCCTGTCCCCACGCTGACCTCTGCGGGGCCAAGGGCCGGGCATGGCTCGTCGAACAGGTCGTGCCAGAGGACGAGCGGCTCGCGATCGAGCGGCACCTGCGCGAGTTTGACAGGCTTGGCGAGGACCTGAAGGTCATCGAGCGCGATCTCGCCCGTTCGGCCCTCGCTGACGAAAGCGTCAAGCGACTGATGACGGTCCCCGACATCGACATGGTGGTGGCGCTTGCGTTGACAGCGGCCATCGGCGAGGTGACCCGCTTCGACGAGCCGCAAAAGCTTGTCAGCTACCTCGGTCTGAACCCGAGCGTGCGGCAATCAGGACCGGGACCCGCGCACCACGGCCGGATCACCAAGCAGGGTCGCGGCCACGCCCGCGGCATGTTGGTCGAGGCCGCCTGGGCCGCAGCCCGCGCTCCAGGCCCACTCCGAGCCTTTTTCCTGCGGGTCAGGGCGCGACGCGGCCAGCACGTTGCCGCTGTCGCAACCGCCCGCAAGCTCGCGGTCGTGATCTGGCATCTTTTGACCAAGAGCGAGAGCTACGTCTGGGCCCGCCCCTTGCTTCACGCGAAGAAGCTTCGCGATCTTGAGCTGAGGGCCGGCTACAAGGCGGCTCGCGGTCAGAAGGGGGCAGCTCACGCCTACAACAGCAAGAGCCACCGCGATGGGGAGCGGCGCTGGGTCGAACAGGCTGAGACGGTCTACGCCCGCTTCGTGACGGGCTGGAATCCGCAAGGGCCCAAGAAGGTGCGCACGGGCGCCGCAACTGAGGTGCGCCGATAGAGGCTGCGCGGCAGGGCTCCCACCTCACGCCCTGCTCTTCGCCACGCGGTCGCCCGTGCGCGAGCCGAAAATAGCGCAGATCTACGAAGAAAGCTCTTGTCGATTACATCAGTCGTCCAGGGGTGGCGCGGTTTGGTCAGCCGATGATCGATATCGTTGCGGGCGCAGGCAAGTTCGAAGCTGTGGGCTCGGAAGGTCTCGCCGGCTGCGATCGCCTCCTTGATGATGGAAGCGGCCGAGGCGACGTTGCCGGGCGTGGTGAAGTGGATGCCGTTGTCGGTGAGCACCGTGTGCACCTTGTAATGCACGGCCTCAATGAGATGGCGAAGGAAGTCGCCTGCGACCCGCCGGGTGGCCTTCTCATGCAGCTCCACGAAGGCGAACTTTGTCGTGCGGTCGATGGCAACGAGCAGGTAGAGTCGCTCTTCGGCTGTGTGAACCTCGGCCAGATCGATGTGGAAGTAGCCGAGCGGGTAGGTCTTGAAACGTGATCGCTTGGGCTTGTCACCATCGACCTCCGGCAGTCGGCTGATGCCGTGGCGCTGCAGGCACCGATATAGCGACGAACGGGTCAAGTGCGGGATCGTCGCCTGCAGCGCGTAGAGGCAGTCGTCCAACGGCAGGAGGGTGTGACGGCGAAAGGCGACGACGACTGCCTCGTCCTCCTGTGACAAGACCGTCGAACGGGGATCCTTCGGACCGGTGCGCTGGTCGGCGACCGAGGTCCGCTTCTTCCACTTGGCGACCGTCTTCGGGTTGATCCCGTAACGCTTCGAGAGCGCCCTCAGGCTCGCTTGACTACGCTGGATCGCTCGACGGACTGCCTCCGTCGTGGTGGCGCTGCCTTGAAGAACTTGGCCCATAGCGCGTCCCCCCACTCCAACGTGAAGAGTGCACCATCAAACCCTGGGATCAAACATCCTAGGGTAACGCGCTGAGCGCACCTGCGTGAACTCTACAGGATCGAGTTCTCGTTTGACCTGATCAGCGCGGCCGCCGACGGAGTTCTAGAGGAAGTCGCCGGCTGACAGAATCGATCGCTAGAGCCGGTCTATATGATCGTTTTGTTCAGTGCAATGCGGATCAAAGTAGGTAACGAGGGCCTTGTCCAGAACAAAACCGTTTACATCGCGATCGGTGTGCGCGTCGACGGCTCCGAGGAAACCCACGGTCTCTGGCTGGAGCAAGACCAACGGCGCCAACTTCTGGCTGCCGGTCATGAAGAGCTGAGAAGCCGCGGCTTCGAGGACGTCCTGCTTGCCATAGTTGATGGCCTCAGGACTCTGCCGACGCGATCCTGGCAATGTTCCCCGGGCAAGCTCGTCCAGATCTGCAATGTACATCTTCTACGCGACCGCCTTGATCTCGTCTTCTACAAGGACTGTAAGGTCGTGGTGGGGAGCTCAAGGACATCAACCGCGCTTATTGCCGTCTTTGGCGAGGCACCGCTGTCCGTCTTCGAAGCAGCGAGTGGGGCTGACGCTACCCGGCCATCGCCCAGAGCTGGCCGCGGGCCTGGAGCGAGGTAGTACCGTTCTGTGAGCTCCCCGGCGAAGTGCGCCGGATCATCTACACCTCGAAATTTGTTGAGGCCCCAAACGGCATGCTGAGTCGGGCCGTGCGCGCCTGCGGTCACTTCCCAACCGGCAAGGCCTTCCTGAAGCTCCTCTACCTGGTCTTGAACTGCTCCGAGAAGACGTGGAAGATGGGACTGGGTGAATGGATCATGGCCAAGGCGTAGTTCACCATTATCTCCGGCGAGCGCTTCATCTAGGCGATGACGGCCTGCTGTTCAACCCGCTGCACCTAAACGGATTCCTTAAACTACGCGACCCGAAAGCTCTGTAAAAAACATCATTATGCCAGACAGATGCTAACACCTCCAAACAGAGCTGGAGGATGGGCGTTAAATATAGTAAATCTTCTACTCGATCAAGGAAGCGCGGATTGTGATTGGCACCTGGCAAACACATACAACCGCATGCGGCCGCGTCCTTCGGTGGACCATCAGCCGCCCGCATCCGTCATGTACCCAGATATGGCCTTTTGGCCACTCATGGTCGCCGCCGTGCAGTAGCCTTACAATCGGCACGATCCACAATACTGGCAGGTTTGAGCTCACCACTCCACACGGCACTCTTCCTCACCTTGAGCCCCGTAAAGCTCAGGCTTCTTCCAAAGCGCGTGGCTGCTCAACTGGGATGCAGGTCGTGGCCGCTAATCCGAATAAAGCGACCTCCAGGGAATTATCGAGGCGCTTCATTTTCTCGGCGGCGCGAACGATCAACGCACTTGCAGTTTGTCTCCGCAGCCACGACATCGAAATGCCTCGCACCTTGAAAAGCGCGCCATAAAGTTGCTACTATGCGTTAACGATTTAGCTCAAGGAGGGAACACTCATTGCGGAACCTGTTCCAGAAATTTCGGAGTAGCTCGTCAACCACCACGAGCGGATTATATGCCACTCACGACGAGATCACCAGTGACACAGTAACGTCCGATGCTCCGCGTCCGTTCATAACTTTCGCGCAGAATTTTGAGGATGTGATGCTGTGGCGTGCGTTGAAGGATGTAAAAAACGGTTTTTACATCGATGTAGGCGCGCATGATCCCGAGGTCCACAGCGTGACGGCTGCCTTTTACGCACGCGGCTGGCGAGGCATCAACGTAGAACCCGTCCGAGAACTGTTCGACCGATTGACACTCGCTCGATCGCAGGACGTAAATTTACGGCTCTGCGTTGGAGAGGAGCGAGGTCGGCGAGCGTTCTACGCGTTTCCAGAGACTGGATTATCCACACTCGACTCTACGCACGTTGAGGACTTCAAAGCGCACGGGTTTAACCTGCGGGAGGAGCAGGTCGAGGTTTGCTCTCTCGCCGAAATCTGCCAGCTCTATGCGCCGGGTTCAATCCATTTTCTGAAGGTAGATGTTGAGGGAGCGGAGCGTGAAGTTCTTTCGGGGGCTGATTTCACCATCTACCGTCCATGGATCGTCCTTCTTGAAGCGACAGCTCCCCTTAGTCAGCGGCTTGTTCACGAGGAATGGGAGTCAATCATGCTGGCTGCACACTATGAGTTTGTGTGGTTTGACGGCCTCAACCGGTTCTACATCGCCACCGAACGAGTGGCGTCACTTAAGCCACATTTTCAAAGCCCGCCAAACGTCTTCGACGGCTTCAAGGTGCGCCCGGAGCATTTCAGCGCGCCACCAACTTGAGGCAGCAAGAGCGACAAATAGAAACCTACCCATTGCAATATCACGAGGCATGCGCGAGAGCTGGTAGAGGTTTTAGGTCAGAACATGCGGCTTATTGGCTGAGCTTGAGGCCTCCGAGACAGTGACGGCTCGCCGCAGGGGCGTCATTTATCGGCCGAAGCAAGGCGATACTAGCGATTTTACGTTTTCCGAAGATGGTTGCGTGTTCTTAAATTGGATGGGGCTGAGATCCTGTCCGGCGTCATGATGTTTTCTGGCTGTATTTTTGAATTTGAGAGAGGATGCTAGCGCGTTTTCAGTTTAACCCAGATTTAACACACGTCGTATCCTGCTGTGGCGAAGAAATTAGCTCACCGGTCGGGTGTGACAGTGTAGACGAGGCGCCCGATGGCAGACCATCTGCTCGGAGATGCCCATCCGACGCAGCACCTCCGCGACCGGTATCCCGGTCTCAGCCTGCTTCAGTGCGAAGGCGATTTGCTCTTCGGTGAATCTGCTCTTCTTCACGGCTCCGCTCCTTCCGTCAGGGTCTCACAAAACCGGAAAACTCGCACTCACGTCGGACCAAAGCGATTGGGGGGACGTGGTTCAGCGGCGACTTCGCGACGGGAATGTCCACTCGTCTGGCTAGCCCGTCTTATTCACGAGGACGGTGGATCTGGGATGGCGAGCGTAGCGTAAAGCATTGATGTGGCTTAGGGATTGGGTGCTGACGCCAAGCCTTCAGACCGCACCGAGCCTGCCACGCCCGCCATGTCCGATCCTACGTGTCTCCCGTTCGCGTTTCCATCCGTTCGGGGCAAGAAGCTCACAGCCGCCTTCGATGGCGGACGCCTGACCTCGGATGGCGGCGTCCTGCTGCTCGCCCAGGCCGCCCGGCGGTTGGACATCGCCGACAAGCTCGCCGCCGTGATCCCGGACCGGCGTGACCCCAGCCGGGTTCTGCATCCCTT
>NZ_FPBW01000071.1:0-8287 GCF_900116795.1 Methylobacterium sp. UNCCL125
CCCGCCCGGTGGCTGACCGGGCGGGTCCGGGGGCGGGGCGGCGCCCGCGTCGGTGGCTTTCAGCCGCCATCGCCCCGGGCGGCGGACCGGTGCGGGGCGTGTCTCGGAAGCGGGCGTGAGACCGGGCGGCAGTTTGCCCGGCGGGGTCGAGGAAATGCCCCCGCGCCGACCCGCCTCTGGGCCGACCCTGAGCGACCTGCGGACCCGCCCACTACGAGGCGGGGGGCGGCTGGAAGGCCACGGCGCTGATGCGGGTTCCGGAGGTGCGGGCACGGCGTGCCTGGGCCTCGCCCGAGACCGCTAACAGGGAGTCGCAGGACCGGGGCGCTGGAGACGCCGCGACGAGAAAGACGGCACCGGCCGGGGGAGGCGCCCGGTCGATGCCGCGGGGCGCCGCGGGGATCGGATCCCGCGCGACTTTGGCCGACACCTGGGTTCCCGCGGCGTCCCGCGTCCCTCGTGTTCGCTCCCGGGCCATGCCCCCGGCGCCACCGGCGCGCGGGGACGATAACGCACATCCGAAGCCGGCCCCGCATCCCGAGGTGCCGGAGCGCGGCGACCTCGGGAGAGCCCTCCACAGGTCGCGCGCGTCCTGGAAGCCGCTTTCGAGGCCCGCCGGCGCGGGTACTTCAGGATGCGGCGCCGGGCGGGAGCGGTGTTCCGCGCCCCCCGATCCTCAGGCGGGCAGCGGCTCCCGCGGCTCGGTGTGATCGAAGAGCCGGGGCGGCGCGATCGCGTCCCGGGCCCCCATCCGGGCGACGAGATGATCGGCGACCCGCAGGGCGTTGGCGATGATGGTCAGCGTCGGGTTCACGGCGCCGATCGACGGGAAGAAGCTGGCATCGGTCACGTAGAGGTTGTCCAACTCGTGCGCCTTGCAGTTCGGATCGAGCACCGACGTCTTCGGATCCTCGCCGAACCGCAGGGTCCCCGCCTGGTGGGCCGTCCCGCCGATCGGGACGTTCTTGCCGAGATAGAGCGAGCGGTCGAACAGGTGCGGGTGGATGTCGGTGAAGCTGCAGATCTCGCGCAGCTTCTGCCGGAGCCGCTTGTGCGCCTCGACGTTCGTCTCGGTGAGGTCGAGATGGACCTTGCCGTCCTTGTAGAAGATCCGGTTCTGCGGGAGCGGCACGTCCTCCGAGGTCAGCCAGAAATCGACGGAGTGCTTGGCGATCCAGTCGAAGGGCTTGTCGGGGAACCATTGCAGGAAGCCCGGCAGGCCCTCGCCGTGGATCTGGGCCCCGTCCGATTTGCCGACCATCTGGATGTGGCCGAGGGGGAACTCCCAGCCGTCCTTCGGGTCCGGATCGCCGAAGTAGAAGTCGTTGAGGCCGAGCGTCTTCTGGAACCGGGTCGGGTTCGGGATCTTCGAAATCGCCAGCACCGTCGAGTTATTGTGGCGCATGTAGTTGCGCCCGACCTGGTCCGACCCGTTGGCGAGGCCGTTCGGGTGTCGGTCGCTGGCCGAGCGCAGCAGCAGCAGCGCCGAGGAGAGGGCGCCGCAGGCCACCACGACGAGGTCGGCCGAGGCCTCGAAGGGCGCGCCGTCGCGCGCGCCGACGATGCCCGTGACGGTGCGGCCGGAGGTGTCGGTGACGAGGCGCTCGACATAGGTGCGGGTGAGCAGCGTCAGGTTCGGGCAGTCCCGCAGGGCCGGGTCCACCACCATGGTCTGGGCATCGGACTTGCCGTTGGTGGGGCAGGGGAATCCGTCGAAGGATTCGCACTTGATGCAGGGCGAGGTCGGCACCGCGCGGCCGTCCTTCTCCACCAGCCGCACGCCCACCGGCAGGTGGAACGGGTGGTGGCCGGCCCGCTTCAGGTTGTCGAACAGCTCCTGGATCCGCGGCTCGTGCGCCACCGGCGGATGGGCGTAGGGCTTCGTCGACCAGGGCTCGGTCGGGTCCTCGCCGCGCAGCCCGTGGACGTGGAACAGCTCCTCGGCCGCCTGATAGTACGGCTCGAAGACGTCGTAGCCGACGGGCCAGGCCGGCGCGACGCCGTCCTGGTGGCGGATCTCGGAGAAGTCCTTCTCGCGGAGGCGGAAGAGGATCGATCCGTAGAACTTCGAGTTCCCGCCGACATAGTAGTGAAGGCCAGGGTGGAAGCTCTTGCCGTCGGAGGAGTACCACGTCTCCTTGGCCTGGTAGTAGCCGTCGACGATCACCGCCTGACTGTCCCAGTTCCGCGGCTCCCGCAGCAGGTAGTCGCCGCGCTCGACCAGCAGGATCCGCTTGCCCGTCTGGGCGAGGCGCCACGCCATCGTGCCGCCGCCGGGACCGGACCCGACAATGATGACGTCGTAGTGCTCACCGGGCATGTCGCGTCTCCGTCCGGACCTGCGTCCTGGCAGGCAACTCGCGAGCCGCTTTTCGGATCACCTCACGGTTCCGTTAAGCGCGCGCGGCGTCCCGGGCTCCGCGAAGTCTGCAACCGGCGGTTAAGCGCCTTTCCCAACGCGGCCTTCAGCTTCGGCTGCGATCCTGCGGCGGACCGGCCTGAAGCCGGGGAGGCCGGAATGATCGACATGATGGCGCCTATCCTGGCGCTCCTGACAGCGGCCGCGCTGGGCCTCGGCCTCTGGCGCGTGCGCGGAACGCGGCGCGCCGAGCGCGAGACCGAGCGGCTGCAGGACCGCATCTGGCGGATCAGCGAGAGCGAGGACCGCTATCGCGCCCTGGTGGCCGCCACCACCGAGATCATCGTCCAGCGCGATGCCCGCGGGCGCATCACCTACGCCAACGAGGATTTCGCCCGCCTGCTCGGCCGCGAGCCGATCGCGCTGATCGGCTCTCAGGACGATCTCGAGATCCTCGACCGCAACGCCGTGGAGATCGGGCCGGACGGGGTCCGCCGCCTGGAGGCGCAGGTCCGGGCGGCGGACGGGCGGGCGCGCTGGTTCGCCTTCGTGGAGATGCCGGTCGCGCACGGCGACGCGACGCACTGGCTGCGCGCGGGCCGGGACGTCACCGCGCGGGTCGAGGCGATCCGCAGCCGCGACGCGGCCCTGGAGCGCGCCGAGGCGGCCAGCGTCGCGAAATCCCGCTTCCTAGCGACGGTGAGCCACGAGATGCGGACGCCGCTCAACGGCATCCTGGGCATGGCCGACCTCGTGCTCGGAACCGAGCTGAACCCCGAGCAGCGCACCTACGTGGAGGCGGTGCGCACCAGCGGCCAAGCGCTGCTCGGCCTGATCGACGGGGTCCTCGACTTCTCGCGGATCGAAGCCGGGCGCCTCGACCTCGCGGCCGAGCCCTTCGACCTGCCGGCCCTCTCCGAGGGCGTCGTCGAGCTGCTCGCGCCCCGCGCGCAGGACAAGGGGATCGAGATCGCCCTCGACGTGACCGAGGACTTTCCGGCCGCCGTTCTGGGCGACGCCGACCGGGTGCGGCAGATCCTGATCAATCTCGCGGGCAATGCCATCAAGTTCACCGAGCGGGGCGGCGTCGGCGTCAGCCTGAGCTTCGTGCGGACCGCAGCCGGCGGCGAGGTCGTGCTCGCCGTGGCCGATACCGGCCCGGGCATCCCGGAGGAGAGACTGCCGATCCTGTTCGAGGAGTTCGAGCAGGGCGACGGCAGCGCGAGCCGCAGCCATGAAGGCACCGGTCTGGGTCTCGCCATCACGCGGCGTCTGGTGACCCGCATGGGCGGCCGGATCGAGGCGGAGTCGCGCCTCGGGCGGGGTTCGACCTTCCGGGTCCTGCTGCCGCTGGCCGAGGTGGCCGGCATCGATGACGGCGGACGGGTCCCGTTGCCGCCGCTCTCCGCGCGACGCTGTCTGATCGTCGCCGACTCGCCGTTCCAGGCGCCGTACCTCGCCCGCAGCCTGTCCCGGGCCGGAGCCGCCACCGTGATCGTCGACAGCCTCGAGTCGGGTCTCGACGCCCTGTCGGGCGCCGCCTTCGACGTGGTGCTGGCCGACCGGGCGCTGGGCGACGGTGCCGTGCGGCAGATCGCCGATGCGGCGCGGGCCTGCGGGGTTCGCACGAGCCTCGTGCTCCTCTCGCCGTTCGACCGGCGCGGCTTCGGGGCGCCCGGTGCGGCGGGCTTCGACGGCTACCTGATCAAACCGGTCCGCCCGCGCTCCCTGTTCGAGCGCCTTCACGCATCGACGGGCCCGGTCGAGGCCGCAGCCGCCCCGCCCGAGGCCCCCTCGCATACCGGCAGCCACCTTCGGGTCCTGCTGGCCGAGGACAACCCGATCAACGCCCTGCTGGCGACCCGGGCGCTGGAACGGCTCGGCGCCACGGTGGTCCATGCGGCCGACGGCGTCGAGGCCCTCGAGCGGTTTGAGTCGGACGGCCCCTTCGACCTGGCGCTGATCGACGTGCGGATGCCGCGCCTCGACGGGCACGAGACCGCCCGGCGGATCCGCGCGGCCGAATCGGGCTGCGCGCACCCGCTCCATCTCGTCGCACTGACCGCCAATGCGGGCCGCGAGGACGAGATCGCCGCCCGGGCGGCCGGCTTCGACGGGTTCCTGGCCAAGCCGCTCAATCTGAAGCTGCTCCCCCCGCTGCTGGAGCGCCAATCCGCGCGTGCGGCCTGAGGGCGCGCGTTGACAGGCGGGCGAGTCCCACGCCAACAGGACGCCCATGTCGACAACCAGCCCTCTGCCGCCCGCACCGCGCTCGTCGAGCGGCGCGCTTGCCGCCTGGGGCATCGCGGTCCTCGTGATCGCAACCGTGCTCATCGGCGCCCTGGCGCCCGCCCGTCACCCAGCACCGCTGCGCTCGGCGGCCGAGGATCCGGCCTGCCTCGAATGGAGCGACGGCTGCAAGGTTTGTCAGCGGCTCGCAGACGGCCCGGCCTGCTCGCTCCCCGGCTTCGCCTGCCAGCCCGGCGCGCTGCAATGCCTCCGCCGCCGCGAGGGCTGACGCCGCACCCGCGCAGACCGGCCGATCCGAGCGCCTCGGCGGAGCGGCTCAGAAGTGCGGGAGGGCCGGTCCTGCGTTTCGCGCCGAGCCCCAATGGACGCCTGCACCTCGGCCACGCCTACTCGGCGCTTCTCAACGCGCAGTTCGCCACCCGGCTGGGCGGCCTCTGCCGCCTGCGGATCGAGGACATCGATCCCGCGCGCTCGAAGCCGGACTTCATCGACGGGATCGTCTCGGACCTCGCCTGGCTCGGGCTGAGCTATCCCGAGCCGGTGCGGCGTCAGTCCCGGTATATGGATGCCTACCGGACGGCCCTCGACGGGCTCGTCGGCCGCGGGCTCGCCTATCCCTGCTTCTGCTCGCGCGGGCAGATCCGGGCGCGGATCGCGTCTGCGGGCGAGTTCCCCTGCGATCCGGATGGCGTGCCGCTCTATCCCGGCACCTGCCGGCACGAGTCCCCCGTGTCCGTGGCGGACCGTCTCGCCAGGGGCGATCCGCATACCTGGCGTCTCGACATGGCGGCCGCCCTGCGCGGCGCCGGCTCGACGCTCGGCTACGTCGCCTTCGACGAGGCGGGCGAGCGCTGGATCGCGGCCGATCCGGGGCGTTGGGGCGATACGGTGATCGCGCGCCGCGACGTGCCGACAAGCTACCATCTCGCAGTGGTTCACGACGATGCCGCCGAGGGGATCACCCATGTGGTTCGCGGCCGCGACCTGGAGGCCGCCACCGACCTGCACGTGCTCCTGCAAGCGCTGCTCGGCCTGCCGACGCCGCGCTACCACCACCACCCGCTGCTGCACGACGCTGAGGGCGAGAAGCTGTCCAAGTCGCGCGGCTCGCAATCCCTCGCCGACCTTCGGCAAGCCGGCCAGACCCCCGGGGACATCCGCGCCCGGCTCGGCTTCGCCTGAGCGATCGCCTCAGCGCACCGCCGCATCGCGCTGGGCGATGGCGGTGGCGCTCTTCGACTTCTGCATGGTGGCGTCGATCTGCTCCCGCTGACGCTTGAACTCGGCGAGCAGGCGCCCGTCGAGCTCCCGGCCACGCGGGACACGGATCTTCATCGGATCGACGAAGTGGCCGTTGATGATCACCTCGTAGTGAAGATGGGCGCCGGTCGACAGGCCGGTCGAGCCGACATAGCCCACGACCTGCCCTTGCCGGACCTTGACGCCTTCCCGGATGCCGCGGCCGAACCGTGACATGTGGTTGTAGGTCGTCACGTAGCCGTTGACATGCTGGATCTCGACCCGGTTGCCGTAGCCCGAGGTCATCTCGGAGCGGATCACCACGCCGTTGCCGGCTGCCATGATCGGGGTGCCGATCGGATTCGACCAGTCGACGCCGGTGTGAAGCTTGGCATAACCCAGGACCGGATGGCGCCGGTAGCCGAAGCCGGAGCGCATGATCCCGTCAGCGATGGGCTTGCGCAGCAGGAATTTCTTCAGCGAGCGGCCCTGCTCGTCGAGATAGTCGATCGTCCCGTCATCCGGGGATTGGAAGCGGTAGACCTTGCGGGTCTCGCCACCGAGCGTCAGCGCCGCGTAGAGAAGATCCGGACGGTCGGCGCTGGCATCGTCGTCGGTGCTGTAGAACACGTCGAGCCCGTCGCCGCTGCTGATGCGGCGCTGGAAGTCCAGGTCGTAGCTGAACACCCGGACGATATCCTCGACGGCGGCCCGCGGCAGGTCGTGGCGCGCGGCCGTCTCGTAGAGGCTCTGATACAGCCGCGGCCCTGAACCGGAATCCGCATCTTCGTCTTCGCCGGGTTCAGCCTGAGCCTGCGGCTTGGGGGAGGGGGATTCCTCGGAGGGCGGCGCCACCGAGACGAAGGCGCCGCGATCGTTCAGGGCGGCGATGCCCTCGATGCCGTTCTCACCGTAGAGCACGACGCGGGTCACCTGGCGCGGGTCGCCGGGATGCGGGCCCGGCGCGATCTGCACGCGCATCGGCTGGCCCTCGTTGAGGGCGGCCGTGCGGGCCTTACCGCCGAGCGCCGCGACGATGCCTCGGATCGCGTCGTCGCTGACGAAGCCGATGGCCTTGAGGGTCGATTCCAGGGTCTCGCCGCGCTTCAGCGCGAGGTCGCGCTCTTCGACGAGGGGCGCTTCATTGGGCTTGAGCTCGACCTTGGCGACCTTCGTGACGTTCTCGGGGACGACCAGCACCTCGATCGCCTTGAACGGGTTGGCATCCTTCGGCGCCGTGCCGTCACCATCCCCCGTCGCGCCCTGCTGGAGCGTGCGCGACAGCATGATCTGCGGGGCGATCGGGATCGCGGCACGACGGCCCGCCTCGGCGGCGATGCGGCGCTCCTCCTCCACCTGCGCGGTGACGTCGTCGTCGCTGAGTGCGGGTGCGTTGGGGTCGACGGCGGCCTCAGCCAGATCGCGCTTCACCACGGTGACCTCGGCGCCGGGGGCATCGGCAGAGGCTTCGGGGGCACGCTCCAACGGTTCGTCGGATACGAACTTCATCGGATCGAAGCGGGGGGGCTCGCTCGCGTAAACGCCCGTCGTCATCGACAGGGGTGTGGTGAGCCGTACGAACGCCTTGGCCTTGATGATCTCGCGATCCCCGAGGCGGACCGTGACCGGCGCCCGGAAGCTCTGCTTGGCCGACGCGATCATCAGGTTGCGGATCAGTCGGTCACCCTTCCGGGCGATATTGGCGCCGCTTTCGCTCGGCTGCGGTCGCGGCAAGACCGTCGCCTTCTCGGGAATGGCCGCGAAGGACACGTCCCCCTGAAGGGAAACATGGAGAGCCGCCGCGATCAGGCCGGCCCCGGTCAGGCCGGTGAGGCTGCTGGCGCAGAGCCATCGCAGGTTGACGGCGCGACGGTCGATCTGGGTCGCCGTTGCGCCGAGATGATCGAGGGGCGCCTGAACTCCACGCGCCGGGGAGAGGGCGGCCACATCGCCGATCTTGAGTCGCTCGCGCTTCACTCGAAGGCCCTGAAAACACAACGGCGAACGGGCGTCCTCGCAGGACTCGAGGCGCTGAAGCCGAATCTGATGATGCCGGAAGCGGCATCTGTCCCGGTGAACTCATCTCACGGCCCAGCGTGTCGAGATTGAGGCGCCTTGACCCCTGACCGTTGGAGGACGCCGACATGTTGGACAAGTCCGGCGAGCGGGACAACGCGGCGGTTCGGAACGGAATCGCGAAACGCCGGTTGACGGGCCGAACTCCAGGGCCTATACCCCGGCTCATCGGCGCCGGCCGCGGAAGTGGACCGGGCGCTGAGGCATCTTCTGACAAGCGGCGGGATTGTCCGGCGGGTTTAGCCGGGCGGTCTTCTGTTTTCTGCGAGATGCCGGCTCTGCGGCGGGCCGCTACGGCGGATCCGAGGCGGGGTTGACAGGAGGATCGGCGGGCTCTAGACGCCCTCCACCGCTGAGGCGGAC
>NZ_FPBW01000069.1:0-8299 GCF_900116795.1 Methylobacterium sp. UNCCL125
ATCACCGGACACCCCGACCCCGCCATCCGCGCCCGGGCCCGCGCCGCCGGGATCCCGCTGGTCGACAAGCCCCTCGCCTTCGACGCGCTCCTCGGGCTCCTCGCCCCGGACGCCGCCCGAGACACCGCCCGAGAGGCCGCCCCGGCGCCACGCCCCGCGCCCCTCCCCCAGCCGGCCTGACCACACCCGGCGGAAACCAGACCGGCCAGAGCGAAATACGGCGCGCATCGGGCCGGCGCGCGAACACCCGGCGGAGGGCGGAACGGGTCGGCTGACCGACCTGCGGCCCGTCCTGCCACCCCCATCATGCCGCCCCCGTCCTGCCCCCACCGCAGCAGAAGCCATCGAGACGGGCGCGCTCGGAATGGCGCGGCGGTCCGGCCCCTCAGGCCGCCTTGGACACCCCCTCGGCGGAGGCCGCCTCGACGACCTCGTGCGACAGCGTGCGCGCCTCCGCTTGGTAGTCGGCCATGCTTCTGGTCAGGAACGCCGTCTGAAGCTCGAACGCATCCTTGAGCGAGCCGCATCGGGTGAGCGCCGCCAGATGGTCCGCCTGGGCCTGGAGACGGCAGCCCGTGAAGCGCACCGTCTCCGTGGCGATGCGCAGCGGCAGATCGACGGCAAAGGCGCGCCAGGCGCCGAAGCCTGTACCCAGGCCGGCCTTGATGGACTCCATCGGGTCGGTGGACGACGGTGCCTGAAGAGGCGTCACGGTCTCAGAAGCCATCGGGATCTCCTGTCTCGACATCCGGGCCACGAATGAAGTTCCGGTACGATCCGCATTGATTCAGATCAATATCTCAAATCCAATACAAATATTCGCTCAGATATTATTGAGAAAAACCCGACCGGACAGGTCGGACGCCGCCGGACGCGCCGCCCCGCGACCCGATCCAAGGCTCGGCGCCAGTTCCGGATCTCTCGGGCATCGCAGGCCGCGGCCCGTCCGCGCCCGGGACTCGGCCCTCGCTCCCCCGCTCCGGTCGCGAAGGGAGAAGCCGACGCGACGCGTCGAGAGCCGGACCGAGCCCGCGATGCCCAACGGATTCACCGTCGTCCGCAGCCCCGTCCCGGTCGGAGCGCCGGCATCGCGGGGGCCGGAACCTGGCGTGGTCCCGCCCCACGGGCCTGAGCCCGGCCCGGTTCGACGGGGACGGTTTGATCCAACGCAAGGCCCGCGAGCCAGGCGGGCCCTAGCTCGGCGGCGCGGACGGAGGCACCCTCGACATGGCCACGGCGGCGGTAGGCTCAACCGGAACAGGATGGTCGGCCGCCGAGTGGGGGACGCGGGTGCGAAGGTGGCTGGCCGTCCTGCCGCTGGCGGGCCTCAGCGCGGGCCTCCTGGCGCAGGCGCTCGGGCGTCCGGATTTCGCGACGGCGGCCTGGGCGTTCGCAACCCTGGCGGTCCTGGCCGTCCTCCTGACGCAGGTCGTGACGAGCTTGGCGCGCGGCGATGTCGGGCTGGACCTCGTTGCCCTTCTCTCGATGGGCGGCGCCCTCCTCCTGGGTCAGACGCTGGCCGGTGCCGTCATCGCCCTGATGTACGCGGGCGGCCAGTCGCTGGAGGCCTATGCCACGGGCCGGGCCGGGGCGGCGATGACGGCGCTGATCGCGCGCCAGCCGCGCACCGCCCTGCGCGAGGAGGGCGGTGTGTTGCAGGAGGTCGCCCTCGCGGCGCTGGTCCCGGGGGACCGGATCCTGGTCCGTGTCGGTGACGTCGTGCCGGTGGACGGGTGGGTCGCGGCGGGCCGGGCGGTGCTCGACCGGTCGAGCCTGACCGGCGAGGCGCTTCCGGTCACCCTCAAGGCGAACGAGCCCGTGCTCAGCGGCACGGTGAATGCCGGCACGCCGTTCACCCTCTTGGCGGAGCGACCCGCGGCCGAGAGCACCTATGCCGGGATCGTCCGCCTGGTCGAGGCCGCCCGGGCCCAGAAGGCGCCGATGGCGCGGTTGGCGGACCGCTACGGGCTCGGATTCCTCGCCCTCACGCTGGCTTTGGCCGGCGGCGCCTGGGCCGCCACGGGCGACCCGATCCGGGCCCTGGCGGTGCTGGTCGTCGCCACGCCGTGCCCGCTGATCCTGGCGGTGCCCGTCGCCCTCGTCTCGGGACTGTCGCGCGCGGCCGGCATCGGCGTGCTGATCAAGGGCGGCGGCGCGCTGGAGATGCTCGCCCAGGTGCGGGTCCTGGTGATCGACAAGACCGGCACCCTGACCCGCGGCTCCGCCCGGCTCGCCGCCCTGCGAACCCTCGGCGCGCACGGGGAGGCCGAGGTCCTGCGCCTCGCGGCGTCCGTCGATCAGGCCTCGGGCCACCCGGTGGCGCGGGCCCTCGTCGAGGAGGCCCGGGGGCGCGGCCTGATCCTTCCGCAGCCCTCGATGGTCGCGGAATCCCCCGGCGAGGGGGCGAGCGGCCGGGTGGAGGGGCGGCTCGTCATCGTCGGAGGCGCGCGCCTGATGCGCCGGCACGGCATCGTCTTCCCGCCGGCGGCCGGCCCCCGACAGGCCGCGGCGGCGGCATCGACGGTCCTGGTCGCCGTCGACGGCACGCCGGCCGCGGTCCTGGACTTCGCGGACCCGCTGCGGACGGATGGCGGCCGGGCGCTCATGGACCTTCGCGCCTGCGGGATCACGCGCGTGGTGCTCGCGACCGGCGACCGGCGCGGCGTCGCCGAGGCGCTCGTCGCCGGGCTGCCCGTGGACGCCATCGTGGCCGACCTCGATCCGGCGGCCAAGACCGGCACCGTGGCCGCCGAGCGTCGGAACGGCCCCGTGATGATGGTGGGCGACGGGGTCAACGACGCGCCCGCGCTGGCGGCGGCCGATCTCGGCGTGGCCCTCGGCGCCCGGGGCGCGGCGGCGGCCGCCGAGGCGGCCGACGTCGTCCTGCTGGTGGACAGCCTGGCGCCGCTGCCGCAGGCGATCCACATCGCGAAGCGCGCCCGCGCCATCGCCCTCCAGAGCGTGTGGATCGGCCTCGGCCTGTCCCTCGCCGGCATGGTTGCGGCGGCGCTGGGCCATCTCTCGCCGCTTCAGGGGGCGCTCCTTCAGGAGGCCATCGACGTCGCGGTGATCCTCAACGCCATGCGCGTGCTCGGCGGCCCCCGGGACGGGCGCGAGCCGACGGCGGAGGCCGTGGGCCATCCCTGACGCCCGCCGGCAACCGGCGGGCTTGCGCTGGATCAAGGTGGCCCCTCGCGGCTCCAGCGAGGCTCCCCGCGTCGGCATCGACGCGGGCCGGAGCTGAGCCATGGACTACGCCAACATCCTCGTTTCCGCCGACCTCGGCGAAGCGGCGCTGGACCGGATGCGCCTCGCCGCCGGCCTCGCCCGGCGCTTCGCGGCGACGCTCACGGGCGCGGCGGCCCATCCGGTGCCGGCCCCCCTCCTGGTCCGCGATGTCTACGATGCCGTCGCGCAGGAGCAACGCAACACGGCACAGGTCCAAACCATCCTCGAACAGGCGCAGGCCCTGTTCCGGCGTGCCGAGACCGAGGGGATCGGCACGGACTGGCGCGCCGGCTTCGCGGACGCCGTCACGCACGTCATCGAGACGGCCCGCGCCGCGGACCTCGTGGTCCTGAGCCGGCGGGGACCGGGCGACGCGGATCCGGGACCGCTCGGCGTGCCGCCCGGGCCCGTCCTCATGGAGGCCGGCAGGCCGGTCCTGGTGGTGCCGCCGGGGCTCGCGAGCCTGACGGGGTCGCGCATCGTTATCGCGTGGCGGGACGGTCCCGCAGCGCGGCGGGCCGTGTCGGCGGCTTTGCCATTCCTGCGGGCGGCGGACCGGGTCCACGTGGCGACCGTCGGCGCCGACGCCCGGCCCGACGGTGCGGACGACGTGGCCGGCCACCTCGCGCGGCACGGCGCGCACGTCGCCGTCCATCACCTGCAAACGGAGGAGGATGCCGGCTCGGAGATCCTGCGGTTCGCCCTGCGGCAGGATGCGGATCTGATCGTCACGGGCGCCTACGGCCATTCCCGGTTGCGGGAATGGATGTTCGGCGGCGTCACGCGCGATCTCCTGGAACGCTCCCCACGCTGCTGCCTGATGAGCCACTGAGCCCGCGCTTCGTCGGGGCCGCCGTTCGCAGGCTGGACGAGCGCTTCCCGATCGCGGGCGTCGAACGGCACCATCCCGCGGCGCCCGCGTTCCGGTCCGATCCGTGCGACGAGGCCAGGCTCGCCGGCCCGGACGCGTCAGGGTCGCGCTGGGCGGCGGCAGGGAGGCAGAGCCATGGACAGTCGGCTTCTCTACGTCAGCCGGCGGACATCCTCCGAGGCCGACGTCCGGAACATCGTCGAGACGTCTCTGTCCCGGAACGCCCGGCTCCGGGTCACGGGAGCCCTCGTGGCGTCGCGCACCCGGTTCGCACAGATCCTGGAGGGGCCGCGTCCCGCGGTCGATGCCCTGATGGACAGCATCCGTCGCGACCCGCGCCATACGGAGGTGGCGGTGCTGCTGTACGACGACATCGACCGGCGGCGCTTCGCCGACTGGAGCCTCGCCTATTCCGGCGCCTCCGTTTACGTCGACAGGCTGATCGCAGCCCTGACCGCGCGTGCCCCGGCGCAGCCGGACCCGGCCGACCTGCGCCGCCTGATCCAGGCCATCGAGGAACTCGCGCGGGCCCGGCTCTGACACCCCCGCACGGGCCGGGGAGCCGACGGCGCCCGCGGGGCCATCATTCGACGAAGCCCCATCCGGCCTCGAGGGCGCGGCGCTCCTCCTCGGTCAACGGGTTGGCCCAATCGGGCGCGTTCGGCGCCCGCACCGGCGGCACTGCCTCGACGGGTTCGGGGCGCACCGGCGGCACCGCCTCCGCGGCTTCGGGGCGCGCCGGGGCGCCACGGGGCGGCGGCTCACGCTTGCGCGTCGGCCCGGTGGTCGTGCCGCTCCGGGCTGTTGGTCGCTTGCGCATCGCCGACCCCCTAGATTCAATGGGACAGGAACAGCGGCACGGGGCTGTTCCGCAGGAGCGAGCGGGTGACCCCGCCCAGGAAGAACTCCCGCTTGGGGGAATGCCGGTAGGCTCCCATCACGACCAGGTCGGCGCGGAACAGGCCGGCCTGGCTGCGCAGGGTCTCGGCGATGCCGTCCCCCTTCGGCAGGTCGTTGACGACGACGTTCACGCCGTGCCGCGCGAGGTGGGGCGCGAACTCGGCCCCGGGGACGGCCTCGTGGATCTCCGCGTCGTCGCAGACCGAGACGACCTCGATCGCTTCGGCGGCGCGCAGGAACGGCAGGGCATCGTTGGCGGCCCGCGCCGCCTGCGCGCTGCCGTCCCAGGCGACGATGATCCGCCGTGCGGCGAAGGCGTCGCGGCCCGGCGGCACCGCGATGACCGGCCGCCCGCTCTCGAAGAGCGCCCGCTCGATGGTCTCGCGATCGAGGTCGAACCGTCGCGGTCCCGCGTCCAGGACCGTGAGGTCGTGCAGGCGCGCCTGCGTGGCCAGCCGGGTCACGACGTCCGGGTAGGTCAGCCCCGGCGCCTCCGTCGTGCAGACAACGCCGACCTGGGCCGCATCGCCGGCCGCACGCTCCGCGATGGAGCGCGCCAGCGCGTCGAGACGGCGGTCCACGAGGGCCTCGCCCACGTAGTCGAACTCGCCGAGCCACGCGTCGTCGCCCGTGAGGCGCCAGGAGGCCGACTGCACGGTGAGGTGCGCATTGGCCGCCTTGGCCAGCGTCAGCCCGTAGCCGATCGCCGCGATGGGGGGATCGAACTCGCCCTCCACGGTCGTGCCGACGAGGACGTCGCGGATGCCCGCGAGTGGGGAGCGGGAGGGGCTGGACATGGAGCGTCTCCGATTCGTGCCGGCCCCATGGTTCGTCCCGTCGCGGCTGGGCAGCCTTGATCCACCTCAAGCGGCCCACGATGCGGAGTGTTCAATTTCGCACATTCGCCCGACGGGATCGTCTATATTCGACCAACAACACTGCCATAAGGCTGTTCACTGATTCCAAAATGCAGTAATTTTTGGTTGTCATGGCGCAACCGATTGGAAGTTCGGGACGGATGCGTTTTCATCGTCGCGGCCCGCAGGACCTCTCCGGGTGCAAGCGATGACGAACCCCGTCGACGCGCCCGGCCACCCTCGCGACGATGCCACCGCTCAGACCGGCGACGACCTGCGGTTGACGCTCGACGAGGTGGGCATCTGCATCTGGTCGCTGGACATCGTGACCGGTCGCGCCACGGTGTCGCCGACCTGTGCCCGCCTGTTCGGCGTCCCGGCCGAACGATTGACCACCTTCGCCGCCTCACAGGCCCTCGTGCATCCGGAGGACCGTCCAGCCCGCGCGGAGGCCATCGAGAGAGCCGTGCGGGAGGGGGGCAGCTACGAGGTCGATTACCGCGTCCTGCGCCCCGACGGGCATGTCTGCTGGCTGCGCTCGCGCGGCCGGGTGCAACTCGACCCGGAACGCAGCCCCTTCCGGCTCCGCGGGGTCGTGCTCAATATCGACGAGCAGAAGCGGGCCGAGGTCGACCTGCGGGCCCGCGAGGCTCACCTGCGCTCGATCCTCGACACCGTGCCGGAGGCCATGGTCGTCATCGACGAGGCAGGCCGGATCCATTGGTTCAGCGCGGCGGCCGAGCGTCTCTTCGGCTACGCGGCCGACGAGGCGGTCGGGCGGAACGTCCGCATCCTGATGCCGGAGCCGATGCGGAGCGAGCACGACGCCTACCTCGACCGCTACCGGCGGACCGGCGAGCGCCGCATCATCGGCACCAACAGGGTCGTGACCGGCCTGAGGCGGGACGGCTCCACCTTCCCGATGGAGCTGGCCATCGGCGAGATGCGCGCGGGCGAGCAGGTCTTCTTCACCGGGTTCATCAACGACCTGACCGAGCAACGCCGCACGCAGGCCCGTCTCGAGGAACTCCAGGCGGAGCTGGTCCACATGTCCCGCCTCAGCGAGATGGGCGAGATGGCTTCGACGCTGGCCCACGAGTTGAACCAGCCGCTCGGGGCCATCAGCAACTATACCAAGGGCTGCAAGCGCCTTCTGGCGCATCCCAGTCCCGAGAACGTCGCCAAGACGGTGGAGGTGCTCGATAAGGCCGCGGAGCAGGCCTTGCGGGCGGGACAAATCATCCGGCGCCTGCGCGAGTTCGTCACCCGCGGCGAGACCGAGAAGCGGGTCGAGCCCGTCGCGAGCCTGATCGAGGAGGCCAGCACGCTGGCCCTGGTCGGGGCCCGGGAGCAAGGCGTTGTCGCGCGCGTGCACGTGGATCCGAGGGTCACGTCCGTCCTGGCCGACCGCGTTCAGGTTCAGCAGGTCCTGATCAACCTGATGCGCAACGCCCGCGAGGCCATGCAGCAGGGGCACCGGCGCGAATTGCGCGTCGAGGCCTGCCCCGCGGGAACGGACCACGTCGAGATTGCCGTCGTGGACACCGGGCCGGGCATCTCGGACGCGGTGGCGGACCGGCTGTTCCAACCCTTTGTCACCACCAAGGCGAGCGGGATGGGCGTCGGGCTCTCGATCTGCCGCACCATCGTCGAGGCTCATGGCGGCCGCCTATGGGTCGAGCGCAACGAGGCCGGCGGGGCAACCTTCCGGCTGACGCTGCCGGCCGCGCACGATGGAGACCTCGGTCATGCCAGCTAGCCTTGTGCACGTGGTCGACGACGACCCGGCCATGCGGGACTCGGTCGGCTTCCTGCTCGGCACCGAAGGCTTCGAGGTGCGGCTCTACGAGACTGCGACCGACTTTCTCCAACGGCTCGTCGAGCCGGCAGCGGGCTGCGTCCTGACCGATATCCGCATGCCCGGTCTCAACGGCCTGGAGTTGCTCCGCCGCCTGCGGGCATCCGGCCACAAGCTTCCGGTTATCATGATGACCGGGCACGGGGACGTCCCGCTCGCGGTGGAGGCGATGAAGCTCGGCGCCTGCGACTTCATCGAGAAGCCGTTCGACGACGAGACCCTCCTGCAGGCGCTGCGCTCCGCCCTGGAACGCAACGGCGCGGCCGAGGCGGTCGATCCGACGCTGCGGGAGTTCGTCCGGCGGGTCGGCACCCTGAGCGAGCGCGAGCGGCAGGTCCTCGACCAGCTGGTCGCCGGCGGCACCAGCAAGGAGATCGGCCGCACGCTCGACATCAGTCCGCGCACCGTCGAGATCTACCGGGCGAAGCTTATGGCCAAGACGCAGGCCGGCACCCTGCAGGAGCTGGTGCGCTGGGCGGTGCTGGCGGGCCTGGCCTGAGCCGGCCTTGAGGCAGGTCAAGGCCGGGATCCGGATCGCGCCCCATCCTGGCGGTCCCGAACCCGGACCGGCACCCCGCCGACGAA
>NZ_FPBW01000067.1:0-8845 GCF_900116795.1 Methylobacterium sp. UNCCL125
GTAATTACCCAGGCCTGTGATGGCTGGGCTCAGGCGCCGATGGTTTTGAGGATGGCGCCGAAGGGACTGCTGCCTGTGAGGCGCGCGGTGTCGACGACGGTGCGAATGGCGGCCTCGCCCTCGGCCGCCCACATGGCCCGGTAGCCGTTGGTGACCTTCCGCTGCACGACAGCCGGACGCAGCAGCCGCTCGGAGCCGTTGTTGGTCGGCTCGACCTTTCCGGGATAGGCGAGGAAGACCAGGAGCTGATCGCGGGCGCGGCTGATCTTGGCCTGCAGGTCGCGGCTCAGATCACAGCGGCTCGACGTGGCGAGGATGGCACCCAGTTGCCGATCCAGGCTGCGGCGCTTGGCCGAGAGCGTCGCGGCAGCCAAGTCGGTGACGCGCTCGGCCAGGGCGAACACGCGCTGCAACCAGAGTTGCAGGCGCCAGGGCACGGGATCGTCGCTGGCCTCGACGCCATAGGCGACATCGCGGGCCAGATGCGCCAGGCAGGTCTGGTGCTCATCCGCGTGGCCCTGTTGGGCGGTGTAGCGGTCGGAGATCCACACCGCCGGTCGGTGCCCGTCCATCATCTCGCGCACCACGACAGCGCCGCGCGTCGGGGAGGCGGTGTGCACCACGGCTTGCGCCGAGTGGAACAGCCAGTGGTAAGCGTTCGAGCCCTCGATGCGCACGCCAGTCTCGTCGCAGGCGACGACCTCAGCCTTGCGCAGGGTCGCGATGGCCGCGTCGCGACCGGCACGGAAGCGGTCCTGCGCGCGCCGGAGCAGGTTCATCAGCCCGCCCTGGCTGAGGGTGAGGCCGAACAGATCGGAGAGCGCCGCCTGCAGCCGTTCGTACGAGAGCGCCTGAAAGGTCTTGAGGTACGTCGCCACCGCATGCAGCCGCGGACCGAAGGGCGTGCCGCGCGCCGCTTCGGGCGGTGGCGCGATCACGCGCGTCCCGCAGCTCGGACAACAAACGGCAAGGCGCTGGTGCTGCGTCACAATCGGCGCCACCTCAGGCAGCTCGATTTGCTCAGAGACGCTGACGATCTCTGCCGGAAGTGCGGCGTGCAGGCTGGCGCCGCAGCACGCGCACGCCTCGGGACGATGCTGGACGATCGTATCGGGATCATCGCTCAGCACCCGGCTGTGACCCTCGTGACCGGGCTTGGCGCCGCCGGGCTTAGAATGCTCCCGCTGCTCCTTGCGATCCGTCGCGGGCGGCTTGGATGAGGTGCGCGAGGTCTTCTCTGGCCGCTGCAGCCGCAGCACCAGCTCGATCAGCTCCTCGCGGCTCAGCCGTTCCAGTTCGCTGCGGCCCATCCCGCCAGGGAATCAGCGAAATCCGACCCGCGCAAGAGGCAAGCTCGTCCCGGCAAGCGGCGCAGCCGCGGGCGTTCCGCCGCCGACCGATCCACCCCGTGGGTAATTACAAGTCCGCGGAAAGAGCATTTTGAGACGATTGGACGAGCCGCAACGAAGGTCCACTTCTCTGGACTAAACAACAAATGCGGCTCAGTCGCTTTCAGTTAGACTACGTCACGTGAGAGCGCCAGCGCACGCAGAACCGGTCGTTCAGCTTTGCGCCCATTCCGGCCATCTAACGAGCCGCCGACGCGCCTCCATAGCGGACGCTCACCGTGAAGGCTGCGGCGGCGGCCCATTCGCATAAGGGCACGATATGGAGCGGCGCAGTGCCTCCGTGGCCCTTGGGATCCGATGTGCGCTCTGGGAAGGCCTTCTTCCAGGCTGCCGGTGAGGGCGGGGCCTACAACCGGGTAGGGTGGAAAGCGGGCGGTCTGCTTGAGAGCGGGCGGGGCTTTGAAACAGACATGGTCGCTACCGGAAGGTCCGCTGGGGCCGGGATACATCTCCACCTCGACCACGTTACTGAAGGAGTGGTCCGGCTGATCCGCCGCGACAGGCGCACGGCCTTCACCGTGCGCCGCAGGTCGCTCAGCTCTTGGAAGAAGTCATAGCGGATGAGCGGCAGCGTTTCCGAGCGCGTACTCAGGCGGTCCAGAAGCTCAGGCATCAGCAGCCGTGCCGTCGTCCCGTAGCGGCTGCGGCGATCCCCCAGCGCCGCAACTTCGGACTGCAGTTTGCCTTAGGCCCGCAGCCAGATCGCCTGGTAGTGCAGCGCCAAGAAGGTATAAGACACGGCTTACAGATGCAGTGAGCGTGGACTTTGCCCTGCTGGACACGCCGATTGCCCGGTCATGCAGGTCTCATCTGCAAAGAACCCGTTTCGGCGATGCTGGCACGAGAGCGCCACCCTTGACGAGGGCATCGAGCGCCGCGAGGATCTCGTCGCCGCTGTCAAGGCTTCCGAACGCCTCGGCTACCTCGCCGGCCCGGACCCGGAAGCTCGGTTCGTTCAACACGCGTAGGGCGGCCGTGCGCAAGGTCTCAACGGTAGGCGCGTCCGTCGTGAGGTCGATACCAACCCCCGACCAGCCGATGCGCGCGCCGACCTCGGCTTTGTCCTCCGTCCGCCCCGCCGAGACGATCGGCACGCCCACGGCCAGCGCCTGCGAGACACTGCCATAGCCGCCGTTGGTCACAAGTAAGTCTACCTTCGGCAGCAGCAGGTCGAACGGCAGGAAGCTCGCGACCCGGGCATTGGCGGGAAGCGGTCCCCGCAAGACGTCCAAGGGCCGCCCGCCAGTGGTCGCGACAACGAGCAGGTCGTCCCGGTCGGCGAGCGCGGTCAGTGTCGGCTCGACCAGAGCCCCGAAGTCCGCATTGGCGAGTGTGCCCTGCGTGACCAGCACGACGTGGCCGCCCTCCTCGCGCCACGCGTCGAGCTCGGGCCACCAAGTCGGCACCGGTATGTCGGCGTGCGGGTTGGGCAAGAGGCCGACGAAGCGTAGGCCGGACGGGAGCGCACCGAAGTCGTACTCGAAGGCGGGGACCGTCGGCTGGAGGAAGAGATCCGGCAGCACGACGATCGAGTGAGGCAGGGAAGCCGGCAGGGGCGGAAGCCCGAGTCCGGCGAGCAGGCCGTCCGTGTGGGCGCGCACGGGATTGACGAAGGCGGCATCCGTCCCCGCCTTCAAGGCGGAGTAGCGCATCCGCTCGGCTTCGTCTCCTGCCGGCGGCAGGCCGGCCCCCACCGGCGCGTGATCAGGCCGATCGAGGAAGAGGAAGCTGACGTTCAGGACGGCGATCGGCGGCCGGGGTTGCCTGTCGAGGAGCAAGGGCAGCACGCCAAGGAAAAGGCTGCCGGCGATCACGATATCAGGCCGATGATCTGCGATCAGCCTCCGCAAGCCGGCTGCTTGGCCAGGCATGCCGTCGATGAAGCGCCGCTCGAATTCATGCCGCCAGCGTTCCGGTCCCGGCGGCAGGCTGACGTCGAGGTAGGCGGCGGCTCCACCATCATTGCACGGGACGAAACGCAGACCTGCTGCCTCGATCCGGGTCCGAAACGTCTCGGCCGTTGTGAACAGCACGTCGTCGCCGCGGGCGCGCAGGAGGTTTCCGATGGCCAGCAGCGGATTGACATGCCCTGTCAAAGCCGAGGCCGCGATCAGGACTTTCATCTTGAAACTCCGTAGCTTTGGAATTGAGAACACTCACTCGGCGTCGCGAACGAAGTGTAGCTGTTCCGAATATATCGACCGCAGCTCGCAAGGAATACGCGACCGCAGCGTGCACGTCGATTGCTGCTATTTTGGACTGAACGATCCCGAACGCGCTGGTGTTTCGGCTCAGGTGCGTGACCAGCTAGTCTCAGATGGAAGCCTCATCGAGATACAGGCTTTATGGATACCTCATCGGCTACGTGGAAGCTGCGACTCGTCTGCTTCGGACACATCGAATAGAGTACATATCACTGCGACCGGCAGCGGAGACGACAGATCGACGGAGTGACAGAACTGCGAGTGTCCGCAACAGACATCGATAAGGCCACCCACCTTCTGGGTAATTCTCTCGCGCAATGCAAACAGACGCAAGACCTGGGAATCACGAAAAGAGAGTCGCTCGCGCAATGCTCATTATCAAATCGAAACTGCGATGACGGCCTTGCAGTCAAGCCTCGCCATTTCAATCGAGGTTTTGCTTGGCCATGAAGTTTCGGACTAACGCTGCAATCTCGTCGACGCGCTCATCAAGCGCGAAGTGTCCCGCATCGAGAATGTGGATTTCTGCGTCCGGAAGGTCTTTCCTGTAGGCTTCGGCACCGCCGATCGCGAAGGACGGATCGTATCGCCCCCAGACGACGAGGGTTGGAGGCCGCTTCTGCCGGAGCCAAGTCTGCCACATCGGATAGGAGGCGACGTTGGTACGATAGTCATAAAACAGATCGGACTGGATCTGTCGTTGACCTGGCCGGGACAGATGGGCGAACTCGTCGAGCCACAGATGCGGGTCGTATCGCTTTGGATGCGGGCTGGTTCCGAGATGACGCTGCTTCGTCGTCTCCAGGGAGAGGAAGCTATCGATCACCGCGTCCTCATGGGAGGCGCGGTCGTGCCAGAATGCCCGACGGGTTGCCCAGAGCGGTCCAAGCCCATCCTCATGAGAGACAGCATTCTGGATGATCAGCGCCTGCACACGTTCGGGATGTGCAAGAGCCAGCCTCATGCCTATGGGGCCGCCATAATCCTGAAGGAAGAGGCTGTACCGGTTCAGGCCGATCTTTTCCGCAAACTGGTCGATCGTGCCGGCGACATGGTCGAACGTGTAGGCATATCGCTCCGGCGGTGGCGCCTCGCTCAGGCCGAAGCCCGGATAATCGGGTGCCACCAGATGGAAGCGGTCTGCGAGACGAGGGATCAGCGTCTCGAACATGGCCGAAGATGATGGAAAGCCGTGAAGCAGAAGGATTGTCGGAGCGTCCTTCGGGCCGGCTTCTCGATAGAAGATTGTAACGCCGTCGACCGCAACCGTACGATAGGTTGTGTCGACGGATGTCATTGAGGCCGTCTCGGCCGACGCAGTTGGAGAAGCAATCAGCGCCGTTGTCGCGAGAAGGGGTGCAAGCGCTCTGAACATCGTTGTACCTCTCGAGTACGGGTGGCTTCTCAGCCGCGGATGCTGTGCGTCGAGCGATATCCGTCATGACGCACGCAGCCTTTCGGAGCGGGCGTGCGAAGTCCTGGCTGGAACCGCTCGATGCCCGCGTGCCTGTCCGATCGAGCCAACCACAAGGCTCGGCGGAGCGGCCGCAGGCACCACACGCCGCTTCAAGGTTCACCGAGCCAAACCGGGTCTCTGTAAACCCTGCCTGTCACTCCGGAAGCTGCCGCGCATCATTTTCTCAATGATGGGTATCCGTCGACATAGATCCAGTTCGTCGATCGAGCAGGAACGTGACACCCTAAACATTCGTCTCGATAGCTGACTGTCGTGGCTTTGTCGGGCTGACCCGCATCGAACCACGACCAGCCCCAACCTTCGCCCCAAAGTGGGTTGTCTTGGTGAGTATTTCCGGCGTCGCGCACCATGACGAACCAACCTTTGAGATGATCCGCACGACTTACCGTCCCGGTCGTAAATTCACCGGTGCTGGTTTCATAAACTTCTTTGACCAGGGTAGCGCCGTCTGGAAACGAACCCTCGTTGCGATAGGTCTGCGCAGCACCGGGTGATGCGTAGACCACGTGCATCTCCTTCGAACCCCGGCCATTCTCCGATGCGACCGCCCAGGAACCGAGGAACCGGTAGCGTTCCCGGTAGTCGCTCGGCACGCGGATATTGCCGGATTCATCCACAAGCTGCGGCTTCTTTTGGTCTATCGGCTGAGCGGAAGGCTGACTCAGCAATCCCGCCGACGTGGCCAGCAGCGTCAATGCGCCAGAGACATGGAGCAGATAGCGACGATACATATCGTATCTCCACACAGTATACGATCTAACTAATCGTCCAATCGCGGATAGAACTGTGTCCAGACTTCATCTTTCTTTGCTGAGGCCATGTGGCAGTAGGCGCATTCGCTTTTCGGGCGCACCGTTGCAGTTGCCGCTTTCGGCTCGTGGTGATTGAAGTTGAAGTAACCCCATCCGCCGGTCGAGGTATACCGCGCTGTGTCTTTGACCGTCACGTCGGCTCCGTTGAGCTTGCCCGGAAAAAAGCCACGCCCAGATGGCTCGACGCGCGACCCGTCGGCCTCTTCTTTAGGTAGAGTCAACTGAAGTTCCTTGAAGAGGATGGTGCCCTCCGGAAAACTTCCGGTCCTCTTATATTCATCGTAGGAGCACGGCTCGATGTAGACGTTGTGATACTCTGGGAAGCCGGCGTGCCCGTTATTGAGTGCATTCGGTGTAAGAGGCGAGCCGACATAGATCCATCGCTCGAAGTGCTTCGGAAGGACCAGCTCCCCATCCGACGTGTACTCCGCTTTGTAGCAGCTCGATTGTTGCGCAATCGATGGGCTCGGATTCGACATTAATCCTGACACCGCCACCGATGCAGCAGCAACCCGGAGGAATGCAAACCTGGACATCGAACGTCATCCCCTCTCTCAACCGCCTTGAGGCGCCGCAACGTAGCGTGCGATTGAGCGCCCATCTGCGAGCCTACCGAAATGGAGCGTGCCGAAGGTCCGGAATTGGTTGCAGAACGTCTCGCACCTCTGTCGTCACCGTTGCGACGAGGGTTGATGGCGGACCGCGAGCATCCCACATGGGCGCGCCCTGATCGCACATCACGAGGTTTCCTGTAGCCACGGCGAAGCCGCCGAGGTTGCTTCGGATGTCGATAGGACCGCACATCCCACCTGTCCTGTGAACGGGGCGACGAATTGACCATCGATTGCTTGACACGGACCTGTGTTCACGCACACGAGCTGCACCTGATCTAGGTACGGAGAATTGAAAGTTCCTATTGTGCCAGCTACGATTTCACGACACACCGTCGATGCGGCCATCGACGTACTTGAAGTGAGCTTCGTCAAGTTGGTGGAGTGCCTCGTCGCATCCGGCTGGCGCCTCGAGTTGGCCGGCACCGATGCACCGAGCATCCATTACAACATAGCCGGTCGAGGCACGCTCATCACGAGCAGGAGTGCGCCCATCGATCTTCGGCCGCACACCCTCGTCATTCTTCCGAGGCACACGGCGTTCGCCCTCGAAACCCCCGGCGCATTACCCATGCGAACCGTCAACCGGGGGCCTCTGAGTTCGGCGCCCGGATCGGTCCGACGCTTCACAGCCGGCCCGAGTGCGGCCCACCTCGTCCTCGTCTGCGGTTACTTTCGGGCGCTGTATGGCACATCGATCGACGTCTTCGACACGCTTCGGGTGCCCATCGTCGAATACTTCGACGAAATCGATCAAATCGACCACAAATTTCGTGAGGCGGTCGACGAGCTCGCCGCACAGGAGGTCGGCACCGGAGCAATGGCCGCAGGCCTGCTCAAGCTTGTTCTCATTGCGATATTCCGGAGATCGCTCGTCTCGCAGCAAGTTTGGGCGGAGCGGTTCTCGTTGCTCAGCGATCCGCAGATCTCGCGGGCCTTCTCCGAAATGGCCGCGCGACCAGCGGCGGACCATACCGTATCGTCCCTCGCCCATGTCGCCGGTCTGAGCAGATCCGCCTTCCTGGCTCGCTTCACCAAGGCCTTCGGCACTTCGCCGATGTCGACGCTCAGGCAGCTGCGCATACGACACGCGGCGGCACTTCTGTCCACGAACGTACTGCCGATCGATCAGATCGCTCAAGCTGTCGGGTATCGGAACCGCAGCAGCTTCTCGAGAGCCTTCAAGAAGACGTACCTGATCGATCCGAGCGAGTATCGAAATCGAAAGGCGATACAAGAAGGCGAAGTTTACAACCCCGATCCATAAGATCGGGGTTGGACAGTAGATCTGTGCGGGGGCAACCGTAGCGAGGCTGCCCCCTATCGTCTGTCGTTTCACCGATCCGACGATCGTAAGGTGGATCGAGATCGTGACGTCAGCCGCGCGGCCGACCGTCGGGCCGTCGCACGGATGCCAGCAGCAGCGTTATCGACGCCGCCAGCAGGACGAGATCCTTGAGGAGGAACTGTCCGGGCATCGCGGAGATTGCGGGAAATCCACCGGCGGTGTGCTCGGCCACGCCGGGGGTGGTCACAAAGAACGTCAGTGTTATCAGGTACGTCGTGATCGACATCGCGGCACCCAGGGCCGAAACCACTGGAACGAAGGCGCCGACTGCGAGCGCGATCGCGGTCGACAGCTCCAAGATGCCGATCACACGGCTTGTTCCCTGAATGCCGAAGACGTCGTGCAACCAGCCCATGATGGGGCTATTCGCCACGAACGGGGCAATCCCGCCAGCCTCATAGGCCGTGAACTTCATGAAGCCGAACCAGAGAAAGATGACGACCAGCGACCAGCGCAGCGGCGAGAGACTGGATCTCAATCCGGCGGGGCCTTCGGCGGTCACGAACCAGGACTGATGCGGAGTGGTGGTAGTCATGGCGAAATCCTTTCGGGTCATGTTGCACGAGACAGGTGTGCGGGAACGCAGCGCGCGATTGCTGTCGTCGGTCGGACCTGTTCGACAGGTGGAGGGGTGATGGAGTGACTAGGCTGATCGGCCCCCACGAGGTGGTCCAAGGTCAAAGTTAGTGCAGGGTTGGTCGCTGGACCACGGCGAGCTTGGCCGGTGCAGCCGGCCTAGCGGCTATAGCTGGCACGAACACCTCTGGCGCTGGCGGCCGGTAGCCCAATGCGCCATGCGGCCGAACCGTATTGTAGTGCCGTCGCCAGCCCTCGATCATGATCTGCGCCTCCTTGAGCGTGTAAAAAATCTCGCCATTCAGCAGCTCGTTGCGTATCTGTGCGTTGAAGCTCTCGACATATCCGTTCTCCCACGGCGAACCAGGGGTGATGTAGGCCGTCCTTGCGCCAACGGCCGCAATCCAG
>NZ_FPBW01000066.1:0-9287 GCF_900116795.1 Methylobacterium sp. UNCCL125
CTGGGCGACGATCGTGTCGGTGAACCGGCGGGTCAACAAGGCGGTCGAGCCGATGACCGATCAGGACCACCTGCACGTGGCCGACCGGTGGGATCTGGCCGAGGACGGCATCGGCGACTGCGAGGACTTCCAGCTGCTCAAGCGCCATCTGCTGGCCCAGGCCGGCCTGCCGCGGCGGGCGATGCGCATGACCGTGGTGATCGACGAGAAGGGCGAGGGCCACGCGGTGCTCACCCTGATCACCGACCGGGGCGACCTGGTGCTCGACAACAAGACCAACGCGATCCTGCCCTGGCACAAGACCGGCTACGTGTTCATCAAGCGCGAGAGCCAGGACGCCGTCGCCTGGGTCTCGCTCGGCGGCGTCACCTCCCCGGTCACCACCGCCAACCGCTGATCCGTCTCAGGCCGCCCGGCTCAGCGACGGCTGGGCAAGGCTCGCCACATAGGCCTCGACCCGGCCGATGAAGGCAGCGAGATGGGGGGCGACGCCGCGAAGGCTGGCGAGATCCCGCACCAGGATGTCCCGCGACAGCGCCCTGTCGCCCTCGCTCGGCGCATCGGCGAGATAGGAATCCACCGCGTGCTCCGCGATATTGATCGCGCCGGCCCGACCATCCTCGGCGAGCGCTCTGATCACCTGCTGGATGGCGGGCTGCATTGCGGGTCCTTTCCTGAGGCGCAGTCCCGTCCGCGACGGGCTGGCTGGCTTCTTGCAATTCGATCGGGCCCGCCGCGAATCCTGCGCGTGAGCATCCCTGAGAAGCCGGCAAAACTGACCTGAATCAAGACCCTCGGAGGGGGCGCAGAGCGGCTATTCGCTCCGTGCATGTGTTTCGGGTCAGCTCTGCGGATGAAAACATCTCTTAAATCGGAACCGATAGGGCTCGACGCGCGTTATCCGTCTCGCCCTGACCCATTGTGCGTCGCACGTGGTCGTGTCACCCTTCCGTCATCATCGGGCGGCGGGGGCTTGGGCCATGCGGCACGCGGATGGCGGAATCTCGTGTCAGGTGTTCGGCGCCCTGCAATGGCGGGGCTGGGCTCATGCGGTGCGCCGGGCGCGCCAAGCCGCGAGCTTCGCGCTGGTGGGCGCGATCCTCACGATGGGCGGCGCGACGACCCACGCCCATGCCCGGCTCGTTCTTCCGGATCAGGTGACCGCCGTCGAACAGGCTGGGTCGGTGCGCGCCATCGCGGGCTGGACGGATTTCTGCGCGCGGACGCCCCAGGAGTGCGTGGTCGACATTGCCGAGCCCAACGCGATCCCGCTCACCATGGCGGTGTGGCGGACCCTGCAGAGCGTCAACCGTCGAGTGAACGCCCGCATCAAGCCCATCACCGATCAGGCCCATTGGGGCGTCGTGGATCGCTGGGATTTTCCCGATGACGGCTTCGGTGACTGCGAGGATTACCAGTTGCTGAAACGGCGGATGCTGGTGGAGCGCGGCCTGCCGCGGCGTGCCCTGCTGATGACCGTGGTCATCGACGAGACCAACGAAGGCCACGCGGTGCTCACGGTTCGCACCGATCGCGGCGACTTCATTCTCGACAACAAGACCGACGCGATCCGCTCCTGGCGGCGTACCGGCTACAGCTTCATCAAGCAGGCCGGTCAGGACGGGCCGGCCTGGGTCTCCCTCGAGGGCAAGGACGGCACCGCACAGGTGGCCACCGCCGAGCCCTGAATCTGGTCAGACGCCGACCAGCATCGCGGCGAGGTCAAGGGCGACCCGGCCCGAGAGCAGGCTCCAGCCGCACGCGACGATGGTCGCCAGCATCACGAACGGCATCGGCCGGCCCTCGATCCGCCGGCCGCGCACCGTGTTGCGCAGGATGATGAACGGCGCCGAAAAGGCCAGCATCGGCAGGGCGGCCACTGCCGGGAGGCCGCCCCGCTCCAGCAGGCTGAAGCTCGCCCGCCGCGCTGCGAACAGCTCGAAGGCGCTGGCGATCAAGCCGGACAGTGCCAGTCCGATGCACAGGGTCCGGATCGACTCGATGGCGGCGGGCGTGAGGACCATTATTCGCGCTCCTGATACAGGTTGCGCGCACTGTACTCATGCCGTTTACCGCTTGTTAAGCACGAGTCTTGGGTAGCGTTAATCCGTGCACAGGTGTGGGCCGGCGCAGCCCCAGCGGGGATGCGGGGTCAGCCGCGTCGTCGGCTAGGCCTCTTCCTCGAGATCGATGTCGAGGATTGCCATCCGGAAGACGAAGGAATCGTCGCCATCCTCCTTGTCGTCGGCGATCACGCCGATCGATTCCTCGCCGATGAATACCTCGGCGGAGTCGCCGGTCTTCATCGCCGTGAGGCGGATGTTGTTGTTCGCGAACTTGCGGCGCAGATAGTCCTGAAGCTTCGCGGTCTCGGCTTTGGTCACGCTGATCGATCTCCCCTGGCGGCGCTGGCGCCGCGGATGGGCCGAGGGCTTGCCACGCCTCGGGCGGAGCGGCAAGCGCGACGGCGTTGCGGTTCAGATCCCGTCGCCCAAGTGGATGAACTGGTCCAAGGCGACGAACTGGTCCATCGCCCGGGCGGGATCGTCGCAGCCTGCGGTGCCGACCACCCGCGCCGGCACGCCGACCACCGTGGTGTTGGGCGGTACCGGTCGCAGCACGACCGAGCCGGCCGCCACCCGGGCGCAGGCGCCGACCTCGATATTGCCCAGGATCTTCGCGCCGGCGCCGATCATCACGCCGCGGCGGATCTTGGGGTGGCGGTCGCCGCGCTGCTTGCCGGTGCCGCCCAGCGTCACGGCGTGGAGGATCGACACGTCGTCCTCGATCACCGCGGTCGAGCCGACCACAAGCCCCGTGGCGTGGTCGAGGAAGACGCCCCGCCCGATTCGCGCCGCCGGATGGATGTCGCACTGGAACACTTCCGAGACCCGGCTCTGGAGGTAGAGAGCGAGGTCGCGCCGGCCGCGGTTCCAGACATGATGGGCGAGGCGGTAAGCCTGGAGCGCGTGGAACCCCTTGAAGTAGAGGACCGGTTCCAGCGCCCGGAGTGTTGCCGGATCCCGGTCGATCACCGCGCCGATATCGGCGCGAAAGGCCTGCCCGATGTCCGGGTCCACCGTGATCGCCTCATGGAAGGCGTGGGCGACGAGTTCCGCCGGCAGCGACGGATGCCCCAGCCGGGCGGCGACCCGGTGGGAGACCGCGCCCTCCAGCGTGGTGTGGTTCAGGATCGTCGCCACGATGAAGGAGGCGAGCTGCGGCTCGGTGCGCAGGACATCCTCCGCCTCGGCGCGCAGCCGCGACCAGACCGGGTCGAGGTGCGTGAGGTCGTGCGACTGGTGCGTGAAGGCAGGACTGGCGCTCATAGGCGGATGCTCATGTCCGGAACTTCGGATTCGCTGTCGGTCATGCCTGCGGCGGCGGACCCGTCGCCCGATCGAGCGGAAGGGGGCGCTGTCCGGGGCGGAAACGGGCCGGGCCATCGCTGGGCCGCGTGTTCGGACCTAGCGTGGTGCGCTGCACCGCCGCGATCAAGGGTCGGCGCGACCCGAAAGCCCCATTGGCCGCATGGCTGTCAGCGAACGAGCGACGGTCAGTCCGCCAGCGGCGCAGCTTGGCCGAACCGCGCCTCGATGGCTGCCGTCAGGCGGTCCAGCATCGTCTGGACCGGGATGTTGGAGGTGTCCACCGTGGCGGGTGCCCGCGCGTAGAGCGGCTCGCGGCTCGCCAGGACGGCCCGCAGTTCCTGCATCGCAGAGGCATGGTCGCCCGTCGTGGCGAGGTGCCCCTGTTCGCGGACCCGGCTCATGTGCTCCTCCGGCCGCGCGCGCAGCCAGATCGTGTAGAAGGCTTGCAGCAGAAGGTCGTAGGTCAACGGCTCCGCAACGATCCCGCCGCTCGTAGCCAGTATCAGCGGCCCGGGATGCTCGGTGAGGCGACGCAGGGCCGCCTGCTCCAGCCGGCGGTAGCCCTCCTGGCCGTAGATCGCGAAGATCTCCTGGACCGAGAGGGCGTTCTCCCGTTCGATCTCGGCATTGAGTTCCACGAAGGTCCAGCCCAGGCGCTCGGCCGCGAGCTTGCCAAGGGTCGATTTGCCGGCGCCGCGCAGGCCGATCAGCGCTACCCGCGGGCGGTTGCTCGATTCCGGTCGGCTACCGCCGGACAGGGCGTCCTTGGCGGCGGCGATCTGGGCCGGGCTGGCCTGGGCGAGCAGGTCGCGCACCACCGGCCAATCGGGCAGCCCGTCATTGCCGGTGATCAGGTCGTCCAGTCGCACGCCCATGGCGTTGGCCACCCGCCGGAGCAGGATGATGGAGACGTTGCCCTGGCCGCCTTCCAGCTGCGCGATGTAGCGCTCGGACAGGCCGGAGGTCTGTGACAGAACCTTGCGCGACAGGCCGCGCACGGTGCGCGCGTGCCTGACGCGGCGCCCGAGGTCTGTGAGAAAAAGTGATTCCTGTTCCACCACGCCGCTCATGGCGCCGTTCGCTTTCCTGCCAGCTTGAGAGCAGGGTCGGTGCCCTGCATGCCTGCCGCTTCGAGATCGATCGCGCCCTACCGTACCGTCGGGCGATAGAATGCCCGACCTCGCGCGCCTGAACCGGCGTTCCTGCCCTGAGATCCGTTGCGCGCCATGCGCGCACGGCCGCTGTTTTGCGGCTTCGGTCCGTGCCGATCCAACCACGTTGCTGGCGTGGCGCCTATGTGTTGCGGAACGGTGCGATGGTCAAGCCTTGGGCATGATCCTTGTGTGGGCAGAGGGCCGATCCGCACCGGGTTCCCCGACGCGCGGCCGCTCCGGAATGGCGGAGCTACTCGACCGGGAGAGCGGTGGCCTCGCGCACGGGGGCCGCGGCCGGGGCGCGGCGCGGCGTGGCGGCGGCGAGCATCTGCAGGGACGGGCGACGCGGCGGCAGCGGCACCTCGATCGCTTCGACCGCCGCCTCGTTGGCCGATGCCGAAGCGGCGGCCGGGGACATCGGAGCGGATGCCGCCGCGGCCTGTGGCGAGAGCCGGAGTTCCGCGATCTGCGCCGGCGCGGCCTCCGTCGCCGCCAGGGCGCTCCCGAGACCCGCGGGTCGACGCGGCGGCAGCGGCACCTCCACGGACGGAACCGCCGCCGCCTGCGCGGCGGCCGGAGTCGCCGCAGAATTCGCGGCTGAAGCCGCGGCGGGATCTAGGGTCAGGCTGGCGAGCTCGATCGTGGTGCCGGCCAGGGCGGCCGGCCGACGCGGCGGCAGCGGCACCTCGACGGCCTCGGTCGGGACCTCCGCCACTGCGGCCGCGGTGGGCGCGTAGGCCAGGGCTGAGGCCGCCGCGGTGTTCCGGGTCTCGGCGGCGCCGCCGCTGAACAGGCTCGCCAGGGCGCTGGCCGAGGCCGCGACGGGCGCCACCACCGCGGCGACTTCCGTGGAAATGCCCTGGCGCTTGGCTGCGTAGTAGTAGCCGCGGTTATAGTATTGATACGCTTGGCCGAGATTGCCCTTGGCGGTCCGATAGGCGCCGGCAAGATAGGCTACGCCGTAGCGAAGGTTGGTTTCGGGATCGTACAGGCCGGCCGCATCGCCGGTGTAGCCGAGGCTGCGGGCAGTCGCGTGCTTGATCTGCATCAGGCCGAGGGCGCTGCCGCCCTTGGCCCGCGGATTGTAGTTGCTCTCGCGCTTGACGACGGCGTGAACGAAGCTTGCCGGCACGCCGTTCGCCTTGGCCTGCTGCTCGATCAACGCGTCGATATTGTCGTGCGCGCTCTGCCCGAAGGCGGCTGCGGGCACGACCGCGAGGACGACGGCCAGGATGAGGCGATGCATTCCGAGACCCGGTGCTGCTTGTTCTGTGGTCAAGCTAGGTCACGGGGAAATGAGGCCGGAAAGCGGCCCCGGTTCGGCAGCCTGTGGGCGGCCGGGGTGTCGGGAGCGTTTGTGATCCGCGTGCCACAGCGGCGCGTCACGCGGCGGCGCGGCGATCCAAAGGGATGCCCGGGGCGGCGGCCGGGCGGTCAGGGAAGGAGGAAGCGCTCGACCCCATGGGCGAAGCCGTCCGCGTCGTTGCTGTCGGTGACCGCGCGCGCAGCCGCCTTCACCGCCGCTTCGGCATTGCCCATCGCCACGGAGAATCCGCTTTGCGCGAACATCGGACGGTCGTTGCCGGCGTCGCCGAAGGTGGCGATCCGCTCCGGCGGGATGGCGAGATGCGCGCTCATCCAGGTGACGAATCGCCCCTTGTCAAGATGGGGTGGCGTCACGTCGAGGTAGTATTTCTGCGAACGGTGGATGGTGGCTTGACCGGCCAGGGCCGCCCCGATCCGGGCTTCGCAGGCTGCCAGATGGGCGTGGTCGCGGCTGACGCCGACGATCTTGGCCGCGCTCCCCATGAGTGGGCGGAGATCGGCGACGACGCGGGGCTCCGCGTCGATCGTGCGGCGTTCGAGGTCGGTATAGGGACCCTCCGGATCGCGCAGCCACCACGCCCCCTCGGCGAAGACCCAGACGTCCAGTCCCTCGGCCAACAGCCGGTCGAGGGCCGACCGGGCCGCCGCCTCGGGGATGGTCCGTTCCTCGATGGTCGAGAGGTCCGGCCGCACGACGCTCGCGCCGTTGAACGCCCCCATCGGCAGGTCGAGCTCGAGTTCGGCGACCAGATTCCGCAGCCCGATCGGCGGCCGGGCCGAGGCGATGCTGAAGCCGATGCCGGCCGCTCTCAGCCGCCGGACGGCCGTGACCGTCGCCTCGGTCAGGCGCTTGTCGCCGGTCACCAGGGTTCCATCGACGTCCGAGATCACCAGGTCGATGCCCGAAGCCTTGCCGGATCCTGCAATCATCCGCTCACTTCCCAACCGTATCCCGGCGCATTTCGGCCGCGAGTTCCGCGACCACCCGGTCGGCAATGGCCTCGGGCGATTCGCGGATGCCGACCGTGATCGGGTGTTCATCGGCCCCCGGAATCTCCAGGGCCGCAAACTGGCTGTCCAAGAGACGCGGCGGCATGAAATGGCCCTGCCGCTCGGCGAGGCGCTGCGCGATCAGGGTCCGGTCGCCGTCCAGATAGACGAGGCGAACCCGCTGGCTCCCGCGGGTGAGAACGTCCCGGTACGCGCGGCGGAGGGCCGAACAGGCCACCACGCCCGACTCGCCAGCGTCGAGGCGCTGCTGGATCCAAGTCGCAATCCGGGCCAGCCAGGGCGCGCGATCCGCATCGTCGAGGGCGAGGCCCGCATGCATCTTCGCCACGTGCTCCGGCGTGTGAAAGCTGTCGCCGTCCACGAAGATCCAGCCAAGCGTCTCGGCGATCAGCGCCGCCACGGTGCTCTTCCCGGAACCCGAGACGCCCATGACAACGAGCACCTGACCGGCGGCGGCCGTTCCGGCATCCGGCGCCGGCTCCGATTGGGACGTCATCCGGACCACCCTGGCTCCGAGGCGCGTCGGGGCGCTGCCCCTCACATCAATAGGAGCGGGTTTCCAGAAGGGAAGATCGCCTGGGATGCAAACGGGCCGCGGCGCCCGCAGGAACCGCGGCGCGGCCGGGCGCGTTCACCCCGCAGACGCCGAACATTTAGGGAACATGAGTCGCATGGCTAGCACAACCGCGAAGGCAACACCGAAGGCCGGCCGGGGTACCGGATCAAATCAGGACGCTACGGAGAACCCCAAGACCGACCCGAAGGACGTGTCGAACCAGATCAAGGACCCGGATCAGTGGACGACTGGCGGCGAGCCGATGACCGGCGCGCAGGCTTCCTATCTGAAGACGCTCTCGGAAGAGGCCAAGGAGCCGGCGGCGTTCGATCCTGACCTCGACAAGGCCGAAGCCTCGAAGCGGATCGACGACCTTCGCCATAAGGCTGGCCACGCCTGAGCCAAGCCGGGCGCGTTTCCCCCGGGCGCGCCCGCCGCCGTCTACGTCCGGGCGGCGTATCCCGGCCGGAATGGACAAGGTGGCCTGTTTCGAACACCTCGTTAAGCCGGCGGCAATGGCGAGAGGTTATGCCCCATGCAGCGCGTGAGGCCGCGCGGGCAGCGGGACTGAGAAGGCACGTTCGACCATGGATGAGCCGGGCGGCGGCGAAGCAGGACGGCGTGCGGTGCGGATTCCGACGGCGTTCGGCTTGACGGATCGGATTCGTGCCGAGGCCGTACGGTTCGCCCGCGACGTCCACGGATCCACGGCAATGGAATACGCCCTGCTCGGCGGCATGATCTTCCTCGTCGCCGTCGGCAGCATCCGGTACTACGTGTCCCGCGTCAGCGTCGTCTACGGCGACATCACCGCGGCGGTCACGCAGGGAAATTGAGCCGATCGGTCGCGGGATTTTTGGCCATTGGGCTGGAGCGGCCAATGTGCGGCCGCTGATGACGTCCCGATTTGTATCTCGATATTGCGACCGCGGGCGAACGCCCGGCATTCGTCGTCTCTATGCCCCGAAAAAGCTGTGCTTAACGAGGATGACTTCGCAGTCTTGGCCGTGCCGGCCGGAGTGTGGCTCACCCGCTACGGACACCTGGGCCGCCATGGGCTAGGCACGGGCTCGGCAATACCGATGGGCAACATCTGGATGCGCAAACTTCCCCTTGTCCTGCTCGCCGTCACGGCGATGTCGGGCTGCACGTACCTGCCTGCGGCGGGTCCGACGGCGAGCGCGATCCAGGCGGGGGCGGAGGTGGCCACCGCCGACGGCGGCCTGCTCGCCCGCTACGAGATCATCGACGTCACGCCCTCGGTGGTCGAGGCCCTGCGCGGCCGGCCGCTGGACAGCCTGCTCGCCTCCTTCGGCGACCACCGTCCCTCCTCGGAGCCGGTGATCGGCGTCGGCGACATGGTCTCGGTCTCGATCTGGGAAGCCGGGTCGGGCGGCCTGTTCTCCGGGCCGCTGGTGGCCGACCGCTTCTCGGCGGGCTCCAAGTCCGCCCTCATCCCCGAGCAGCCCGTCGGGCGCGACGGCGCCATCTCGGTGCCCTACGCCGGCCGCATCAAGGTCGCCGGCCGCCGCACCCAGGACGTCCAGGCGCTCATCGAGAACGAACTCGCCGGCAAGGCCATCCAGCCGCAGGTGCTGGTCTCGGTCACCCGGCCGATCAGCCAGGCGGTGACCGTCACCGGAGAGGGCGCCGCCGGCGCCCGCCTGCCGCTCTCGGGCCACGGCGACCGCATCCTCGACGTCATCGCCGCCGCCGGCGGCAACCGCGCGCCGGTCAACGAGACCTTCGTGCGGCTCTCGCGCGGCCCGGTGACCGCGACCGTGCCGCTGACCACGGTGGTGTCGAACCCCAAGGAGAACATCTACCTGCGGCCCAACGACGTGCTCACCCTGGTGCGCGACCCGCAGA
>NZ_FPBW01000063.1:0-12966 GCF_900116795.1 Methylobacterium sp. UNCCL125
CATCACGCGCAGGCTGCCTAACCTCTCAATCCAGATGGACCAGAGCCTCCGTTCCTGAGCTTCCCGACTCGTCTCAAATCATCTGACGACGGACAATACAAGCAGGGATGCCGCCGCCCTCGCGCCGCCGTGAGGAGCTATCCAGTAGCGAAGGTCCGGTCTTCCGATCGGAACGCTCCGTCTGAAAGTCCGTTCGCCCAACCGGGCGCGTATCGAGAAGCTGGAGAACCCGGTCGCGCTTGTGACCGCCCCATCTGCGCTGCGGGATGCATCGTAATAGTGTTTCACCAGGTCGACCAGTTCGGAAAAACTCGTGCCTGCTGGTGCGGTCGCAGGCCAGCAGGTCTTGTATCCGATTACGTCGAATGCAACCGGACGGCGCAAGCGGCCCTGGCCGGTCCGTACGATTGCCTCGAGCGGCCAGACTCTTCGACTCGATCGTTCCGGGGCGGCCGGGGCGACCCGGTTCATGCACGGGATGTCGTCCGCCATGTCTGCCGCGCGTAGGAGCTCCAACTCCCACGGTCCGCGCACGAACCGATCGTGCACGATGGGTCCATCGCCTCTCCAACCGATTCCGAGCAAGTGCTCGCCGACCTCGATATCCATGACGTGTTGACACTCGTCCGCTTTGGCCCCGAATGGTGTGTTCCATCGGATCCCTCCACGCCGCGATATCGAGTCTGGTTCCGCAACGTAGTATTGAATCGAGAAGCCTTGAAAACGGACGGCCCGTTTCTTCATCGGCGTCTGTGGGCCGTCGCATCCGTGCAGGGCGAGAATACGCAAGGCAGCTTCGCGCAGCACCCTGCGGGCCACCCCGGTGGGCGCTTCGAGGCGGTTGACATGAATGGTCGACATGCGGGTCTCCGGACGGGACCCTTCTTCAGATCACCTGGTTCTCCGAAAACGTCAAAGCCTCCTGTGTACGGCCGTTCCAACCATGGACGGATCCGTCACGATCCGACCCGTTGGCCAAGGGGGCGGATCAGCTTCCGCATCGACGACACTGCTGCGGAGTGCCTTGGCGGCGAACCGGTGGCTTGCGGCGTTCCGCACCGGCCGAATTCCACCGAACACCGACTACCCGAGCTCGACGCGACGTCGCGGGCCAGGTTCCATGCCGACATAAGGAGCATGCAACCACAGTCAGATCCCCGGTTGCCCGTGTGCGTTGTCCTGCGCTGCGTAGACCCCCGCCAGCGTCGTCAGCTTGGCGGCGTCCGTGCGCGCGTCCGACCCGAAGGGCTTCGAGTCCAGCGCACAACCCAGCCTTTCGGCTGGAGGACTGTTCATGCTCGCCGAGCGCGTGCGCGGCGAGCGTCGGCGTCTCGGCACATCCGCCGGGATGCGGTCCGGCTGCACCGGCAGCTTCTCGGCCCGCGCGCCGTTTTAAACCAGTGCACCTTCCGCGGGGAGGCACGTCGGCGGCGGAACCCGAGAGCGGCCAAAGAGCGACCGGCAAATCCGAGACCAATCGGCCAAACAGCGCTGTGCCGCTCCTAAACCTACTTCGTCGTGCTAGGCATGGAAGGCGCGGTGGCTCTCATCGAAGGCGGCCTGGAAAGGTCGGAAAGATCGTTGCGTCGCCATCATCAGAGAGGACAGCCGTCCGGGATCCGAGAGCTCTGCTGCAAAGTGGTTGCGAAGACTGTCGGCACGATGATCGGGCAGGGCGGAGACCCGAGACTCGCAGCGGGCAGGTTCGAGAAGCATGTGCGTGAGTACTCCGCCGATGTGGATCTTGCCATGCTCGTCGCCTTGGCGGGTGCGGACGAACTACCGGAAAACGGAGGTCAGAAGACCCGTGGCCCGAAACCGTCGCCGCACAGCGGGAACGCCGAAGCGTCGGTGCGGATCGGCTTCCTCCGCTCCTTCCCGACTCCTTCCCGTTCCGCCCCGCGCTGCCCGATCGATCGCCTGGCAATGGATTTGAGCGTTCCTTCGAAGGGTTAGGACGCGGAAGGCTGCGGCGGAGATCATCGGCCCCGTTCCGGGAATCCGCCGCCGCAACCGGAGAGGACGGCCGTTCCTTCGATCATGGGAAGCGGCACCGCTCCGAGCGCGACTCTGGGTTGAGGGGCGCCCGCCGACGGGAAATGGGGATCGGATTGTCGGGGGGCCGGAAGTTCGCGAACTCGGCAGGCCGGGCGATGCGTACCCGGGCCGGTCCATCGGAGCGATGCGAGATCGTAAGTCCAAGCCGTTCGACCCGACCGACGCCCGTTGATCCGAATGGAAGCCGATTCCGCCCACGCGACGGCCCGATGCCGAAGCCGGCACGATGGCGGCCGGCGACGGTACGACCCCTGCGCCGGCGTCCGGCGGCCGAGCGCGCCGTGCGGGGGATCGTGTCGGCGTGCCAGCACCGGCTCTCGCCGCGGATCCGCCCTCCGGCGGGTGAAAGACCACGTCGTCGGGCCGCTCGTCTGCGGACCGGGGAACCCCCGCATGAACCCGTCGTTTGTGTCGGGCTCCGCGATCCTGCATCGCACGTGCGCGCGGACCTCGCGGGGTCGCAGGACCGGGTGTCGTCGCGGTGCAACCGCCAAGCTTGACGGGTGGAGGGGAGGGGACGCCATGCCCTACCGGACGATCGCGGGCGCGGGAACGCGCTACGCTCTCCTCGCATTCGATGCAGAAGGGCGCGAGAGGACGGACGATCCCGATGCCGCCGACGGATCGTTTTCCCGGAAGGTGCTCAACGATATCGCGTCCGAGCGGCCCACCGACATCTTCATCCTATGTCACGGCTGGAAGGGCGACATCCCCGCGTCGCTTGATCAATACGATCGGTGGATTGCCGCCATGGACCGCAGTCCGGATCGGAGCGAGGCCGAAGAACGCAGACCCAAGTTCAAGCCGTTCCGCATCGGTGTCCACTGGCCGAGTCAACCGTGGGGGGACGAGGAACTCGGTTCAGGCGCCGGAGCGTTCGACGGCTCGGCGGATCCGATCGCACTCTACGTCGACAGGTTCGGCGACCGTCCGGGACTGAGGGAACGGATCGCGACCGTATTCCGCGCAGCGGCGCTCGATCCGGCCGCCGACCGGTTGCCGCCGGATGCCGATTCGGCCTACCGCGACATCGACGGCCTGCTCACGGAAATGGGCTCGTCCGGCGTCGCCGCTCCCCCCGGAGGCGATCGCGAACCGTTCGACCCTCAGGTCTACTTCGAGGCTTCGCTCGAGGAGGAGAGTTTCGGATTCGGTTCCCGAAGTCTCGGCGGGATTCTCGCTCCGTTGCGGCAGCTGTCGTTCTGGAAGATGAAATCGAGGGCCCAGATCGTCGGCGAGGGCGGGATGCACGCGCTTCTACGCGAGCTTCAGTCGTCGAGCGCCGGCACCACGGCGCGGGTACACCTGATGGGTCACAGCTTCGGCTGCATCGTGGTTTCCGGCATGCTCTGTGGACGCGGCACGGCCGATTCCAGCGCGAAGAGCGTCGCCTCGCTCGCTCTGATCCAGGGAGCCCTCTCGCACTGGTCCTATTGCGGAGAGATTCCGGACGCCGTCGGACGTCAAGGATATTTCCGGGGGTTGCTCGACGACCGGCTCGTAAAGGGCCCGATCGTGACGACCCGCAGCATCTACGACACGGCGGTGGGCCGGTACTATCCGCTCGCCGCGGGCGTCGCCAATCAGATCGAATTCGCGGCCGGGGAACCGCCTCGCTACGGCGCCTTGGGTGCGTTCGGTGCCCAAGGCCTCGACCCCGAGGCGATCGCGCTCGCGATGAAGCCGGCAAACGAGTCGTACGGTCTGGAACAGGGCCGGATCTACAACGTCGAGGCCAGCCGATACATCCGCAACGGCGACGGTGCCTCGGGGGCTCACAACGACATAGATGGGCCGGAAGTCGCCCATCTGATCTGGGCGGCGGCTCTGGCCGGGAAGTGAAACGAAGGACATGCCCGGTTTCGACGCGGACGGCACCGACCAGGACGAGCTTCATGCCAACGGCGTGGAAGCGGAGACCGGACGTCCTCTACCGCCGCCCGAGAACGGCTCCGGCGCGCGGATCGTCGATATCGCCGGCGGATCGATGGCGCGGTTCGAGGACGAGACGGTCGCCGGCAGGCACGCGGCCTCGGATTGCGGGGTCGACACGTTCGGAACCGACTCGTCCGTCGAAAATCCCGAAGAGCTCGATCAGGCCGGGTGGGGCATAGTCTTCCCCGCGGAGGTGGATGCCGAACCCTACAAGGAGGCTCTTCATCCACTCCTCGACCTGCGCAGAAGTCAGGCTGGCGATCTTTTCCGCGTCTTCGAGAAGGATGCGGGCATCCGTCCCGGGGAGGAGGCCACGGCGTGGCTGGCGAGGCAAGGCGAAGGTCCGGGACTCGCGGCCGTCGATCCGAGTCGCGGAGTGCCGTACTATCTTCTGATCGTCGCTTCGCCCGAAGACGTTCCGATGTCGTTCCAGTACCTGCTGGATGTCTTCTGGGCTGTCGGAAGATTGCATTTCGACAATATGGAGAATTATCGACGCTACGCAGAAGCTCTCGCTCAATACGAGAAGGGAGAACTGATCTTTCAAAAGAGCAGGCGGTCCGTTCTCTTTTCTACCGCGCATGAGTTCGACCGGGCCACTGCGATGTTCACGCGCGACGTGGCGAAGCCGTTTCGCGACGGCTCCGGATCGGCCGGGCCGCTGGGCAAGAGGCAAGGGTTTGCCTTGACCTCCCTCTTGGAGCGCGACGCCAGAAAATCGAGTCTGCTGGCCGCTCTCGGAGGCGCCGAGGGACCTCCGTCCCTTCTCTTCTCGGGCACGCACGGAATGACGTTCGGCAAGGACGATCCGCGTCAGAGGGACTGCCAGGGAGCTCTCGTCTGCGACGATTGGGAAGGATATGGCGCCGTCACGGAGGACGATTGGCTCTCCGCCGGGGATCTGCCGGCGAGCCTTCGGCTGAACGGCATGATGCACTTTCTGTTTGCGTGCTACGGCGCCGGCTGGGAGGCCGTCGACACCTTCCGCGATGGACCCGACGGTCGCGGTCGTCAGATCGCGGACAAGCCCGCGATGGCCAGGCTGCCGCAGGCCATGCTGAGCCGCGGAGCGTTGTCCGTGATAGCGCACGTGGACCGCGCGTGGTCGTATTCCTTTCGCACGCCCCTAGGTCGTCCTCAAAGCCACCCGATACGGGACGTGCTGACCAGGCTCATGCAAGGCAAGCGGATCGGAAACGCCATCGATCAGTTCAACGCGCAGTGGTCCGCGTTGACGATACCCATTGCCGAGATCATGAGGAACTCGGCCGGCGATCCTGCCACGAGAAGTAGGCTGGCAAAACTGTGGATAATCCGGGACGACGTCAGAAACTACGCCGTGCTGGGCGATCCGGCGGCGCGCATAAGGATGGACCTGCTGTCGGCGGAGCCTTGACGATTGGCTCCGCATCGGCGAGATCCACGTCCGCTGCCACGCCCTCGACGACCTGAGGCTAAGCAGGTCCGGCGGATCGAGGAATGGCGCTTCGGGTTCTGACGCAGGTCAACTACTCGGCTGGAGAAAACGCCGAAGGTGACAGCGGCCTTGCATTCACCGCGGAACTCCTCGGGGCGCTCGTGCGTGCCGATCGCGACCTGCATTTCTATGTGCTGATCCCCGAGCGCGCTGCGGCCAGCTGGACGGAAGCGCTGGGGGACGATCGCATCACCTGCATTCCGGTACCTTTGCTGCCACGCATGCACGGCGGCGATTTTCAGTTCGATCCGGCGGAACTCTACAAGCGCTTCGATTTCCGGCGGTACGACGTCGACGTGCTGTTTCTCAACCAACCCGAGACGGCGCCTGCCTTCCTGCAGTTCATGAACCGGCAGACGTTCCACAACGTCCCCGCCGTCGGATACATCCATTGGTTCGACGTAAGACGGCCATCCACGCCGAAGCACGACCTCCATCGTCCGGCGCTGCTCGCGACTCTGGCGGGGTTGGGATCGATGTCGCTGGTCGGTTGCAATTCCGAATACGGGCGGAAGCAGATCCTGGCGAAGGCTCGTACCTGGTTCAACGACGACTTCGTTGAATTGCTGGACCAGAGAATGAGAATCCTTCCACCGGCAGTGGACGTGCGAGGGCTCGTCCCGCGAGGAGGACGCACTTCCGACACTCCCGCGCGCATCCTGGTCAACCATCGCCTGCTGAAGTACACGGGCGTGCGCGCTCTCGTCTCGGACGTCCTCCCGCGGCTCTGGGAAAGGCGACAGGATTTCCATGTACACCTGACCAACCCGACCAGGGTGCGTCTGCCTGGTACGATGACGCGTGCGGCTTGGCTGACCGTCGAAACGCTCCCACGTAGCCGCTATCGGGAGGCGCTCCGTACGAGCGATCTGGTTCTCGCGCCGCACCGCTCGACTCATTGGTCCATCTCCACGCTCGAGGCGATCTGCGGCGGATGCGTTCCGCTGATGAACGTGGAGAGCTTCCTACTCGAGATGATGGAGCCGATTCTCTCGGGTCTGGCCCCCTCGGTACGTCGCCACGTCGAGGTCCGATGGTTCTACTTCCGCAGCGAACTCACGAACCGCCTTTGCGATCTTCTCGACAGGCTGCCGGAGGAGGCGGAAGTCGCTCGCGAGGTCGCACGTCGCGCTCGCGAAGTCTATTCGTGGGAAGCCTGGACCGGACGGTGGCTGGACGTATTCCGGGCCGCGGAAGGCGGCATACCTGTCATGTCGGACAGAAACCCATCCCTGCTGCGTGTGAAGGATCTTCTCGAACTCAACGGAGAAATCTCCAAAGAGGCCATCCTGCGCGAGTTCTCATGGGCCCCCAAGCAGCGTGCACTCGCCTGGACGTCGTTGCGCAAGAGCATCCAGATGTTCGCCCCCGACGATGCGTCCGCTCCCGAAGCCGTGTTCGGACGCGTTCCGACGCGCGTGCGCCTAGCCGGCATTCGGCCGCAGTCCGCCACGAGCCTCGCGCCACTGGAGGCGTCGCGCGAAAGCGGTTAGTATCCCGCCATGTTCGACCAGGGCATAGCGCAATTTCTCGGCCTCGGCCTTCAGCCGACGCTTCGGCTCTGCCTCCCGCGGTTCCGCCAGGGAGTGGTGGGCGCACGGGATGGGGATCCGTTCCGGTATCCGAGCAACGCGTACGCCGAACGCGACGTGCGCTCGGCGCTGCATGTCCATAGCCTAGCCTCGGAGGCCGGTGCGGCTGTCGGGTTCATCTCGCCGGACGATCTCGCCACGGATCTTGCATCGTCGGAGCCGGACGCGGCGACGTCGGTGGTGTTCGGCAGCCGAAGCAATTCCGCTCTCGACGAAGTTCTCGGCTCGACGGGACTGCAGTTCATCTTCGATTTCGACTTCGGCTCCCAATGGGCGATCCGGCTCGCCGACGGCGCTCGATACGCATTGGACGATCCGTCGAAGCTGAGCCGCGACGAATACTCCGCCAGAATCGATTACGGCGTGGTCGCGGGCTGCCGGTCGGCCGGCGGCCGTTCCAGGTCGGTATTCATGGTGGCCGGTCTGGGTGGAAGAGCCACCGAGGGTTGCGGGTTGTATCTGCAACGTCGGTGGCGGTGGCTGGCCGATCAGGTCGGAGACCGCGCCTTCGCGGCGGTGCTGCGCTTCGATCCACCCGTCGATCCCGCGTCGTCGACCCTCGAGAGGCTGGTCATCCACTGACGAGCAGTGGTTCGCGGCTCACGACCACCCTCGTAACTTCGCTGGTGCCCTGTCGCGTCTCCAGCACGAACTGGAAGCCGCCTGCTCCGAACCGGCGCACGATTTCATCCCGCTTGTCGAAGAGATACCGCCCAGCTGCGAGCGTGCTCGAACTCCACATGCCTGCAATGACGAGCAGGACCCGGTCGTTTTGGGGGTCCACGATCTTCTCGACGAGAGCGTAGTCGCTCGCATTCGGGGTGGGCGCGGCGGCCAGTGCCGGGTTGGCGACGTCGTAGAAGATTCCCTCCCGCCGGTCGATCAGGCGCCATGGCCCGCACTCGGTAAATTCGAAAGCGAAGTCGCGGCTGTACTGGGGAAGCTTCGACCGCGAGAAATCGTGCGATCGGCTTCCGACGAGCACGTAGTGAGTGAACTCCTTCGCCTCGAAGGATGCGTCGACCACGTGGCCGGGTATGATCCGGGCGCGGCGCGCAAGATCTTCGGATTTCGGCAGAAATCTTCCGACGAGTTGAATCAGCGGCTCGACCGCCTGCACGTCGTTGGCGGCGATGGTCGGCCCGCGATACCGGTAGGCTTCGTCATCGGCTTCCGGCGGCGGCGCACCCGGTTGGCCCTCGGGCGAGCCGAGCTTGAACCGCGGCAACGAGAAGGCGAACCGGGAGGTCTCTTGATCGGCGCTCAGCAACGTCGACGTCCTGATGATCTCCTCTTCGCTCGGCCGAGCGATGTTAGCGAAGACTCCGCCCCCGTCGCCGAACCGACCGCGCAAGCGCGTGTAGAGGGCCGCAGTCCCGCGTTCCCAATCCGCATGCGCCGCCAAGGCTGCGGCAGCCTCGCCATAGGCATCGAAAACGTCAATGGTACCGTCCGCGACGACTCCTAGAAACCGCCCGAGGAAGGCGAGCCCCGAGGAAACCGTGACGGGACGCTGCATCGCCACGACGGAGCCGACGTGTCCACCGATCATGAGACGCTGTGCGACGCCCCCGAGCGAGTTCTTCGCGGTCACGGCGCCCGATTTGCACGAGCATAGGACTACCAGACATCCACGATGAACACCGAGTTCGTGCGCCACGTCCTCGCCGACCCATCTGCTTGCGGCGCCGCTCTCGTCCTCGAGCACCATGAAACCGTCCCTTTCGGCGGTGGCGCTGCCGCCGTGGGCGACGATCACCACTGCGTCATAGGCATCCCGCTCGCCGAGAGCGCGCCTCAGCGAGCCGCGTGTGGCATGCGGAACCATGTTGCAGGTCGCCTGAGGTATCGCGTCGATCGCCTTCCGCAGTTCGCCGACTACCCGATCGTGGTCGAAATCGGGGTGATCGGTCGGGTTCGCGACCGCGACCAGGAAATGCCGGAAGCCGTGCGATCTGGCATCCTGGGTCGAACCGTCGTTGATCCAGCGAAATGGGATCCTCTCGCCTCCGGCGAGGTACCGATCCCCGTCGTGCAAAATCTCGAACGGAAGCAAGTGCATTTCCGGGGAAGCCGTACTGAACGCCAGAAGAACACGACTTGCGGCTCGCGCGCGTTCGAGCGCGGTCGGCATTGTCCTTCCAGGTCGGCCTGCAAGGAGCAGGTCGTAGAGCTGACGACCGAGCTCCATCGGCGACGCACGTTCCGCGCTTTGCCAAGCCTGGAGCATGGACGAGACTTGTTCCGGCAAGGGCCAAGAGAACGAGCCGAATCCGCTCGCCCCGACCGGAGAGTCTTGGATGTTCGAGAGGCCGCCTGTCGAAGCGAGCCGGTCGACGTTCGTCGCGATGAGCGTCGTGGTTTTCGTCAAGCGATCAGTCCCGGCTGCTCGTCTGAGACCAGGAAACGCTGAACCGCTCCTTGAGAGCGGCGATCCCCTCCGCCCGCACCCTCTCGCCGTCGTATCCCAACTGGCGGTAGAAGTTGGGCCGGAGTTGGAAATCCGCAGCCCGCCGGATGACGCTGGCCTGCTCGCCCAAACGCTGGAAGCGCGAAGCGAGCTTCAAGGCTGTATCCCAGTCGTCCGCGGCCATGGCAGTTCTGATCGCGGCCAGCTTGGTGTCCGACGAAAGCGTCTTAGGTGCTTTGCCCTTCGACGACGCCACGGCATCTCGTCTCTGATCCGTTGTCACGATATCGGCTCCTGAGCCTTCCGGCAGGCGGTCGGCGAAAGATCGGTGTCGGGAACGAACCGGTCGGATGCACTCATCGTCCCGGGTTCAGATAGAGTCGTCGTGCCGACTCGTCGATGCAAGCCCGTTGCAACCGAACCAGTGCGCGCAGGCTCCGGTTCGACGGAGGTCGCCAGCCTCCGTAAGCGGATTGCGAAAGGAGGCCGCGGTCAAGCGCGAGTCTCGGCAGCGGTCGCCGGTAGTTGGCTCGGCCGAGAACGATAGGCGATCATATCGTCGACGCTTAGAGTGGCCCGAGCGCCCGGACACCGACGGTGCAGTCGAAGATTGCGGGGCACGGTCAGACGAGGACTGGCGAATGACGCCCGACCCGGTAGCGGCCGAGCACCGCGCATTCGTGACAGCCGGGTTCGCAGCAAGCGCCGATGCGGGCTTCGCTTCTCGCAAACCGAGAGTCCTGCGCGGGGCCGGAGCGATAACCCACACGGTCGCGTCTCAGGTCGCCGAAGACTGGAGGCGACCGGACGGCGGGAAGGCGCGCGTCGTTCGCCCCTGTGGCACACCGGCACGTTTGAGCCGCAGCGCAGGACGCCGAAACTCGGCTGAATGTTCAAGGCCATTACGCAAAAGGGCCGTGGCCGGCCGCCGCCCCGCCCGCCCAGTCGACGTCCCAATCCACCTGTCGGCGATCACGTCCGGATCGTCCGTATGAGAGTGGACAAAACGAAGAGGCGACCGCTTGCGAATCGGCGCCGAAGCACGCGCCTTGGGCGACACTGCCTAAGCGGTTGCGGGCTCGACCGGAATCCCATGAAGGTTGCGGTCGCGATCGGCGCCGATCCTGACCCCACCGAAAACCCGGATTCGTTGAACTTGTAGGAGATCGGGGATCGACTCCGCCAGGGGCACGCTTTGGTGTTGAATTGGACTTACGCCCGACGTTGGCGCCCGAAGCCGCGCTGATTCACATAGACCCACTTGCTCCTGCCCGACTTCGGTTTCCGTCATCGTCTCGATCGCGCTCAGCTGGTCCGGACCGACATTCCGACCAGACCGGTTCAACGCCATCATACAACGGAGATCTGTAAACGAGCGTTCGTTCAAATCGAACGACCCGGGTCCCGACGTCGGTTCCGCCATCCCTCGAGTTCGGACTTGAGATAGCGCACGCGGGCTCCGATCCTGTGGAACGGCGGGCCGTTGCCCGTCAGCCGCCACTTGTCCAAGGAGCTTTTGCTGACACCCAGGAAGCGACTTGCCGCGCGGACGTCCATGCCTTCCACGTCGCCGGTCGAAACGACCCCCGGCGCACCGACGTCGCACGGCGTCTGCCTGCCGGTCGCTGTCGGGCCGCCCTCGTCGCCGGGGCGCGGCGAGGGCGGTTCCGACCGGGCGACGTGGATCGAGAAGTACACATGGCCGTCCGGCGACGTGCACGTTCCGGCGGCCCAATCGATGGACGAGGATGCCCATACGTCGGCAGGCACCTCCCTGAAGCCGTCGACCGGTCTGGGACCGCCCCTTGCATGGACGGCCAGGACGTCGCCGACGATCAGAGCCGAATGGCGGCTGATCAGCGCCGACCAGAAGGCGTCGACGAGGCCGGCGCACAGCATCGCCGATGCGGACGGCGACGTTCGCGATGCCGCGGATCGGAAAAGTGCGGGATGCGAGCTCACGCACACGCGGTAGCCGTCACCCGGCCCCATGTCGTCGTCGACCGGATCCCGGGCGAGCACCTCGATCAGTCCGGCGGACCAGTCCGCCCGAACGAGCATGTGATCCGGCGCGTCGACCGCCAACGCGCGCTCCAACTCCGCATCCAGCTCGAGATCGCGAGCGCACGGCTCCTGCATCCGGCGCAGAGTGAACGGAGCGAGATGCAGCGGGATCCAGTGCGGACGAATCTTGGTCGGGTATCTCACGACCGTTCTCCGCCATCGGCCGCGTTCGACCGTTCTCCACCGAACGCGTCGCGTGTCGGCGCGCCCAGCGCCGCTGCGAAGTCGGTCATGCATGGGCCGGCCGCTCTGGCCGCGACGTCGTGCTGGACGTGGGCGTAGATCAGCGTGGACCGAAGGTTGGCGTGTCCCAGCAGGGCTCCGGCCAGGGGGATGCTCAATCCCTGGGAGATCGCGTTCGATCCGAAGGTGTGCCGCAGGAGGTGCGGGAACAGCCTGTCGAGTCCGGCGAGGCGCATGATCAGTGGCAGGTACCTTTTCGTACCCGTAAACCAGCCGTCGCCTCTTTTCGCCGGGAAGACGTAGGCGGAGTCGGCTGTCTCCTTCAGCTTCCGCAGGAACGCCACCGCCGGGGGCGTGAGAGGCCGTTTGGTCTCGCTCTTGGAAGTCTCGAGTTCCAGGCTTTCATGTTCCAGCCTGACCTCGCTCCATTTCAACGCGGCTCCTTCGTTCCTCCTCAGGCCGGTCAGCAGCCAGAGACGGATCTGGTCCGTTGCGACGCGCGGGACGCCGTGACTCGTCTCCGCCTCGACGAGTGCTCGCCCGAGGCGCTGCACGTGCGCAGTCGTCAGGTAGTCCTTGCGCTCGTTGTCCACCTTGTTGACCCGCGCGTTCGCGACGGGATTCGCCTTCATGAGATTGTTGTCGACTGCGAACGTGCAGACCGCCGATAGATCGCGGACCACCTTTCGCGCGGCACCGCGTCCGCCGCGGACGACCGCTCCCCTGCCGGTCCGCTCCTCAGTCTTCGCGGCTGTCGCTCCGGAGCCGACCTTCCTGAAGAGCGACTCGACGTGCGTCTTGTCGAGTTCGACGAGCCGGAGCTGGCCCAGGACCGGTACGACGTGGTTGCGCAGCCGCGCCATTGTGTACTTTGCGGTCTCCTCCGTCATGTCCTCGCCTGTCCGTCGTCAGATGATTTGAGACGAGTCGGGAAGCTCAGGAACGGAGGCTCTGGTCCATCTGGATTGAGAGGTTAGGCAGCCTGCGCGTGATGGCGCAAGCGGCGGTCCATGAGGGTCTGGCGTTTGATCTGCGCCCGTTCACGCAAGATGGCCTCTCCGCGACCGAAGTAGACGTCGGCAGGGGTGAGGTTGCCCAGGCTCTCGTGAGCCCGAACATGGTTGTAGTGCTCCACGAAGGCGGCCACACGCGCCTCGAGTTCGCCGGGCAGGTAGGCATGTTCGAGCAGGATGCGGTTCTTGAGCGTCTGGTGCCAGCGCTCGATCTTGCCCTGCGTCTGAGGATGG
>NZ_FPBW01000061.1:0-14659 GCF_900116795.1 Methylobacterium sp. UNCCL125
CCCAAGCGAGAGGCCGAGGAGGAGGGCCGCGCGATCCTGGCCCGTGTCGGCCTCACCGAGAAGGCCGACGTCTACCCGCACACGCTGTCCGGCGGTCAAAAGCAGCGCGTCGCGATCAGTCGCGCGCTCGCCATGAGGCCCAAGGTCATCCTCTTCGATGAGCCCACCAGCGCCCTCGACCCCGAGATGGTCGGAGAGGTGCTGAGCGTCATCCGCGAGCTTGCGCGGGAGGGGCTGACCATGGTGATCGTAACCCATGAGATGAGCTTCGCGCGCGAAATCGCCGACACAATCGTCTTCATGGACGGGGGCCGCATCCGAGAGATTGCGGCGCCAACGGATTTCTTCACCAATCCTCAGTCCGACCGGGCCCGACGGTTCATCTTCCGACCTTGATGGACCCTATAATCTCTCGCAGTACGACGTCTTTCTGAGCAAACGCACCGATGTGAGTGTTTGCTGCGATGGGATGGCCGCATCCGCCAAAGGCAGATTCCGGCTTGCGCCTTGTTTCCGTTGAAGGTTCTCAGAAGACGATTTTGCTGGAGCGGGTGAGCAGACACGTTGCTGAAGAAGCCCGTGCAGAACAGGTGTTCTTTGTCGGGTGCCCAGATTGAACCGAGGTGCGCGCGAGGCCTCGCAGTCATCCAAGTATGAGGACGTTCTTGGATGAGAAGTCTCGACTGATCGTTGTGAAACATCTGACGAATCCGTGATCAAGCAGCACATCCTTGCCAACGCGCCGGCTCATCAGCCTCAGCGACGGGGCTAATTCCTCGATTCGATGCTGCTTGCCTCGACCAACTGCCCCTCCATCGTCCTTTCCCTGAAGCGGCCGCAGATGACGCTTCCGCCTGCGCTTGGCGCTGTGTGACGGCCGCCTTAGCAATGTTCGCCTGCGGCCGGAATCGGTGCGGCGCGGCAGGCAAGGCTGTCACGCCGTCTCCAAAGAGGGGCTGGCCGAGCCCGTCGCTTGGCCAGAATTGGCAAGCCTCAGCCTGGAGCCAAGCCGAGCAGCGTGCCGAGTGGGACCGACAGGGTGAAGCCGCCGTAGAAGCCGTCCTTGGGGCGGCGCGCCGTGTAGGGATTGAAATAGGAATTGCCGTTCACGAGGTACTGGACCACCGGCTCAAGGATCACGCCGCCCGGCATGGCGAAATGGGCATTGAGCTCGAATACGAACTTGTCTCGGGAGAAGGGAGCGCCCGACCCGCCCGAGATGAAATTCGCGTCGGCGAGGAAGCGCGTGTAGTTCTCGTTGAGGCGCTGCCAGTTGATCTTGATGCCGTAGGTGTCGAGGGGACGGCCCTGGTCCGGCGCCTGCAGGAGCAATCCGACGAAGCTGTTGAAGCGGATCGGGATCGTCGGATCGAAGGCATATCCGGTCCCGGTATAGACCGAGATCGCGGTCGGGTGGGGATTGACCTCGCGTCCGCCATCGGCCCGCCAGAGGGTCTGCGTACCGGTCAGCACAATACCTGACGTCCCGGATTTCTGGAGGACCGGTGTGCCGGGATTGAGGCCTTTGGACGTGCCGAAGACGGTCTTGAAGTTGTCGTCATGATCGGCCGAGTTGTAGAAACCGGTCAACGAGGCGCGTCCGGGATAGGCTTCCTGCGTGTAATCGGTCACGCGGCCGATCTCGAACATGGCGAGGGCGCCCGACAGGCGCTCATAGCCCCAATCGTAGCCCGAGAGCACGTTGGTTCCGGGATTCACGCTGAAGGCGCCGGCCTGGATGTACGTGGTCGGCGATGTCTTGTAGGCGAAGTTCGCCCCCCAGACCGAGTAGAGCGGCGAGGTCCAGCCTGCATTGAAATACAGGATGTCCTGGAAGCAGGAGTTGATCGAGTTGCAGGGCGGCAGGGCGTAATAGCGGCCCGGATGGGTGCGGCCGACCTCGATGACGAGGCGGTCGTCCAACAGCTTCTGCTGATAGGTCAGGAGCGACAGGCGGTTGTCGTTCGGATTGTAGGGCGGCTGATACCCGATCGTGGTATCGCCGATATCGCCGGCCATGTTGAGGTTGCGCACCAGGCCGAAGAGCGTCTCGGTGAAATTGATGCTGCCGCCCGCGATGCCGGCAAGCTTCTGCATGTCCGCCGTCATCGACAGGACGAAATAGGCGGAGTTCGATTGCTGCCCCGTGCGCAGACCCGCGGACGGGTTGGCTTGGTAGAAGTCGTACATGTTGATGTCGAAGGTGAAGCCGGCCGCCGCCATCTCGGTCGCCCAAGGCGCGAGCGGACCGACGCGGATTGGCGACGTCGCCTTTGCTGCGATATCCGGGTTCGTCCGCGCCTGCGTCTGGTCGCTCAATGTCTCCACCGGCGTCGCGGTCTGAGCCGCCGCCGGAAGTGCGGTCAGGCCCGATCCGAGCACGAGCAGGCCCAGGACCGCGCCGGTCCCGGATGGTGAGGCGAAGCGCGAAATGTCCCCGATCATCGTGATCTCCGTTCGGGGGTCCGGCCGGCGCATGCCCGGGCGCGGACCGGCCGCGGGGCGGCAGGCCGAGCGGCCGGGAGCCGTCGGGACCCATTCGGTGCCGGTGGTGTGACTGGTTCGGCGTTCTGCGCGCCTTCTCGATGACGGGCCGATCACGGTTCGGTCGTCAGCCGAATCCGGTCTCGCCGAAGGACACCGCTACTCTTGCGGGTCCGAGCTCATCGCTGCCTCAACGTGTCATGAGAGATTCTGCATCGTCAATGGGGCGTGCATGGTTTTTGTGTAGTCTGACCGAGTCGAGATTTTTCGGCCACAGTTGAGCGTGGGAGGGCGGCATCGACCCGTCATGGTGGAACTGCGATTTAATCCCGCTACTTTTGCTAAAGACGCCGGAAGACCGTCTACTTTGCGTTGTATCTTCGCGAGTTTGCGTCTCGGATCGGCTCGATACATGAAGTCGAGGGCGATTTTGCTCACCGCATGGGCATTTTTGGTGCCAAAGGACCGATAATCGGCAGCGTGTTTACTCTGTGAGCACGGCGCTCACACGTGACGCACCGTCGCGTCTACGCGCGGCGACGATCGCGCGTCCGCCGTACTCCGGCGATGCACGACACTGGCACGTGGCTTGCTGTGTGGTTTTTGACCGATGTGTGTTGTCGGTTTGAAGGTGGAGGGCGACGGGATGGATCGCAGGCGATTCCTTCAGCGGCTCGGTACGATCGCCGCGTGCGCGCAGATCAACCCCGACTTTCTGATCGCCTCGGCCTTCGCCCAGAGCGCGCGGCCTCTGGTCTTCCTGTCGGCGGAGAACATCACCGGGAACTGGGACCCGACGGCCCACACGACGCTCTCGCAGAAGAACATCGAGGGTTTCGTGATGGGATTCCTCACCCGCACACCGATGACGCTCGATGATCCGGGCAAGGTGGTCTACGAACTGGCGACCGACATCAAGCTTCTCGATCCGCACCGCCTGCAGATCACCCTGCGCGACGGGGTCACATTCCACGACGGGAAGCCCTTCAAGGCCGAGGACGTGAAGGCGACCTTCGAGTACGGCGCGCAGCCCGATCGACCGGCGCAATGGTATCCCGGATCGACCGACACGCTCACGATCACGACGCCCGACGACCGTACGGTGATCGTCGACACGACGAAGGGCGGCTACCCGGCGCACCTCTTCGTCTTCCTGGCCTCGTTCCTGCCGATCATGTCGGCGAAGGACGTGGCCGAGGGCCCCGGTGGCGTCCTCGCCAAGCGCCTCAACGGCACAGGCCCGTTCCGCTTCGTCGAGCAGCGCGGCAACACCACGGTGCTCAAGGCCCACGAGGGCTACTTCAAGGGGAAGCCGGCGATTCCCGGCATCGACTTCACCTTCACGGCGGATTCGACCACCCGGATGCTCTCCCTGATGAACGGGCAGGCCTCCATCGTCGAGCGCCTGGAGCCCGAGCAGGTCGAGACCGTCAAGGGCAACCCGAAGATCGCCGTCAGCCGGATCGTCTCGGTCGAGAACAAGTATCTGTGGTTCCGTTGCTCCAAGCCGCCGTTCAACGACGTCCGCCTGCGCCTCGCAGCCTGCCACGCGATCGACCGGAGCGTGATCCTCGATGTCCTCGGCTCCGCGGGCCACGCCTCGTCGAACTTCGTCTCGCCGGTGAAGTTCGGCTATGTCGACCTGAAGAACTATCCCGCCTACGACCCCGACAAGGCGCAGGCGCTGCTGGCGGAGGCCGGCTTCCCGAAAGGGAAGGGCTTGCCGCCGCTGGAATACATCACCTCGGTCGGTTTCTACCCGAAGACCAAGGAATACGGTGAGATCATCACCGCGATGCTGAACGAACAGGGCTTTCCGGTCACCCTCACCGTGCTGGAACCCGCGGCCTGGAACGAGCGCCTCTATCATCGCCCCGGCGGCGGGCCGGGCCACATGATCGATTGCGGCTGGTCGACCGGATCGCCCGAGCCCGACTTGGTGCTGCGCACGCATTTCCACGCGTCGTCGCACCGCATCACGGGTCTGGAGGATCCGGAGGTCGACGCGAGCCTCGACAAGGAGCGGAACGCGCCGACCCTGGAGGCACGCAAGACGATCCTGCAGACCGAGACCATGCCGCTCCTGGCCGCCAAGGCGCCGGCCCTCTCGCTTTTCACCTCGGCGATGATCCACGCGATGCAGGCCGACCTGAAGGGCCTCTTCATCTATCCCGACGGCTCGATCGACGCCGCGCGCACGGCCTGATCTGCATCCCATCCCCGCCGCCTCCGGCGGCGCGTCACCCGTAGCCCCATCGCCCGATGTTCGTGCTCAGCTTCCTCGCCCGGCGCCTCGCGCAGGGGGCGATCATCATCACCCTGGTCTCGCTCCTGATCTTCACGCTCCTGCGCGTCGTTCCGGGTGACCCGGTGCGCCTGATGGTCGGCGGGATGGCGCCGGATTCCCTCGTGGAGCAGATCGCCAACCGGATGGGCCTGCGCGATCCGATCCTGGTCCAGTTCGGCCGCTACGCCGGGCAGGTGGTGCGCGGCGACCTCGGCCACAGCTTCGTGCGGCCTGCCAACGGCGCGGCCACGGGCGGCGCGCATTTCGACGACGCGACCCGGGCCGAGCGCGCGCCTGTTGCCGCCCTCATCGGCGAGGCCCTGCCGATGACCCTGCAGCTCGCTGCCCTGGCCCTGGCTTTCGCCCTGGCCTTCTCGTCGCTCGTCGGCATCGCCGCGGGGCTGAGACCGGGCGGCCTCGCGGACAGGTTCGCGTTCGCGGTCTCGTCGATCTTCATCTCGCTGCCGAACTTCTGGCTCGCGATCGTGCTCGCGCTGCTGTTCTCGGTGAAGCTCGGCTGGCTCCCGGCGGTCGGCTACGGGGGCTTCTCCTACACGATCCTCCCGGCCATCGTGCTGGCGGTGGAACTGTCACCGGTGCTGATCCGCACCCTCTCGGGCGCCGTGGCCGCCCAGATGGGCGAGGCCTATGTCGCGGTCGGCCGCATCCGCGGTCTCACGGAGACGCGGATCGTCGGGGCGCATGTCCTGCGCAACGCCGCCGTACCGCTGCTCAATCTCCTCGGCGTCCAGTTCTCCAGCCTGCTCGGCGGCGTGATCATCGTCGAATACATCCTCGACTATCCCGGACTCGGCCTGCTCACCATCAACGCCGTGCTCCAGCGCGACTTCCCGCTGATCCAGGGCATCGCCATCGTCACCAGCGCGATCTTCGTCGTGATCAACATCCTCGTCGATCTGGCCGCCACGATCATCGATTCGAGGCTCGCCTACTGATGGGCGTCGAGTCGAGCCTCACCCTCGGGTCCGTCCCGGTCGATACAGGACGCTCCCGCTCGATCGGGCGCCGTATCCTCGGACGGGCGGCCCGGGCGACCGGGTTCCGCATCGGCCTCGGTCTGCTCGGTGTCCTGGTCCTGGCCACCGTCCTCTATCCCGAGCTCAGCGGCCTCGATCCCGGCAAGATGGATGTCCGCGCCCGCCTGCTGCCGCCGCTCTTCGCCGGTCCGCACTGGAGCTGGGTACATCCGCTCGGCACGGACCAGATCGGCCGCGACATGCTCGTCCGCTGCCTGATCGGCCTGCGCTACTCCTTCTTGATCGGCGTCGCCTCGACCGCGCTGACCCTCGTCATCGGCTGTGCGCTCGGGATGGTCGCGGGCTATTTCGGCGGCCGGACCGACGCGGTGCTCATGCGCATCACCGACGCGCAGCTCTCGATCCCCATGATCATCCTGGCGATCGCCGTGCTCGGCGTGTCCCGGCCGACGATCCCCGCCATCATCCTCGTGCTCGGGCTGTCGAACTGGCCTGTCTACGCCCGCGTGATGCGCTCCGTCGCGATGGCCGAGCGCGGTCGCGAGTACGTCCGGGCCGCGCAGGTCTCCGGCGCGAGTCATGCCCGGATCGTGCTGACGCTGCTGACGCCGCTCCTCGTGCCGCCGATCCTGTTCACGTCGGTGCTCGACATCGCCCGGATGATGATCTTCGAATCGACGCTGGGCTTCCTCGGTCTGGGCGTGCAGCCGCCGACGCCGACCTTCGGGAACATCATCGCGGACGGCCGGAAGTATCTGCTGAACGCGTGGTGGATCGCCACCATGCCGGGCGTGTTCCTCGGCCTGACCCTCATCGGCCTCAACCTGATCGGCGCGGCGTGCGAGCGCGCGCGCAACGCGATCCACGGAGGCGCCTGATGGACATGCCGCCGGTCCTGTCCGTCCGCGACCTGAGCGTCGACCTCGCCGGGCCCGTCGGCGGACGGCGGATTCTCGACGCCATCGCGTTCGACGTCGCGCCGCGGGAAATCTTCGGCGTCGTCGGCGCCACCGGCGCGGGGAAGACGGTCCTGGCAAAGGCCCTGGTCAACGGACTCGAGCCGCCGCTCACGGCGCGGGGGGCGGTGCGGTTCCGCGGGCAGGACATCCTCAATCTCGCCCCGCGCGCGATGCGGCCCCTGCGCCGGGAGATCGCCTATGTCGGCGCCAACCCGATGGGCGCTCTCGACCCCACGCTGCCCGTCGGCCACCAGATCGCCGAGAAGATGCGGGCCGTGAATCCCGCCGTCGCGGCGGCGGAGGCGCGCCGCCGGGTCGTCGCGCTGCTCGACGCGGTCCGGATACCCTCCGCCGCTCGGCGCTTCCACGATTACCCGTCGCAGTTCTCCGGCGGCATGATGCAGCGCGCGCTGCTGGTGGACGCGATGATCTCGGATCCGGCGCTCCTCGTCGCCGACAACGTCACCCAGCCCCTCGACGTGACCGTGGCCGCGCAGGTCATCCGCCTGATGCGCGAGCTCACGGAGCGCTTCCAGACGGCGATCCTGTTCGTCTCCTCGTCGCTTCCGGTTGCCCGGGAAGCGGCGTCGCGCACGCTCGTCATCGATTCCGGCCGCCTCGTCGAGGAGCAGCCGACCGAGGCCCTGATCGCGCGGCCGCGGCACGCCTACACCCGCGACCTGGTCGCGCAGATCCCGACCATCTGGACCCGCTCCCCCGCGTTGCCACGTACCGGCGAGCCTGCGTGCGACCGGTCCGAATCGAGCCCGGTCATCCGTCTGGAGGACGTGTCGCAGACCTACCGGGTGCGGGAGCGGGGGACCTTCGCGGGGACGAGCGCGCTCCGCGCCGTGCGCAACGTGACCTTCGACATCCACAAGGGCGACAGCTTCGCGGTGGTCGGTGAGAGCGGCTGCGGCAAGTCGACGTTGATGCGCCTGCTCAGCCGCCTGGAGCGCCCCAGCGGCGGCCGGATCCTGTGCGACGGGCAGGACATCGCGCCGCTCGCGGGACCGGCACTCCTCGGGTTCCGCCGCAAGCTCCAGCTCGTGCTGCAGGACCCGTTCAACTCGCTGCCACCCCGCACCGGCATCGGCGCGATGCTCGAGGCGCCCCTGCGCACCCACGGATGGCGGGATGCCGGCCGCATCCGCGAGCGCGTCCGCGCGGTCATGAACGATGTCGGCCTCAGCCCCGCGCTCTACGACGCGCTGCCCGTGGGCCTGTCCGCGGGCCAGCGCCAGCGCATCAACGTCGCCCGCGCGATGGTGCTCGAGCCCGAGATACTTCTGATGGACGAGACGCTCTCGTCGCTCGACCAGACCGAGCAGTTCCGGCTGCTCGCCCTGTTCGAGAAGCTCCAGCGGGCACACGGCCTCACCTACATCTTCATCAGCCACGACCTCGCGATGGTGCGCAAAGCCTGCAACCGCATCGCCGTCATGTACCTGGGGGAGGTCGTGGAACTCGCCGACAACGAGCGCCTGTTCTTCGATCCGGGCCACCCCTACACGAAGGCCCTGCTGTCGGCGATGCCGACCCTGGAGGAGCGCCGCTACCGCCCCGCGGAGTGCCTCCTCGACGGCGAGCCGCCGAGCCCGATCGACCTTCCGGCCGGCTGCGCCTTCCGCTCGCGCTGTCCCCGCGCCTTCGCGCCCTGCGCTGCCGAGGGGCCGCACCTCGTGACGCGCGGCGCGGGCGCGCTCGCCGCCTGCCACCGCGTCACGGCTCCCGGCGCACGGCCGGTCCACGCCGACGCTGCAGGTTAACAGATGACGCAGTCCGATGAATTGCGGCCCGTCGAGGACCATGCCAACCCGTTCCTAGGTTGCGTCCCGTCACGAGGGATTACAACCCTGGGGAGACGGACGCCGATGAGTATAACCGAGCCGCGCCTGCAACTGATCCTGACGGAGTTGCAGCGCGACGGTCGCGTATCGGTCAACGAGTTGGCGGGCCGCCTCGGAATCAGCACCGAGACGGTCCGGCGCGACCTGCGGGACCTTGAGATGCGCGGGCATGCCCGCCGGGTCTACGGCGGCGCCGTCATCGACCAGAAGAAGGACGATCAGCCCTTCGACGAGCGGGCGCGCGTCGGCATGCGCGAGAAGGCGCGCATCGCGACAGCCGCCCTGGCGCTGGTGGAGGACGGCATGACCGTCTTCATCGATACCGGCACCACGACCCTGGCCTTCGCCCGGCAGTTGGTCGGCCGGCGGATCACCATCCATACCAATTCCATCGGCATCGCCACCCTGTTCGCCGACGATCCGCAATCGCAAGTGACCGTGCTCGGCGGCGAGATGAAGCCGCATTACCGCGGGCTGTTCGGCCACCGCACCGTCGCGGCCGTGCGCGAGCACGTCTACGACCTCGCCGTCATGGGCATCGTGACCGTGCATCGCGAGCACGGCTTCATGGATCTCGGCCAGGAGGAGGCGGTCCTGCGCCGCGCCGCCGTCGAGCAGACCCGGCGCTCGGTGATCCTGGCCGACAGCTCGAAATTCGGGCGGCTCGGCACGATCCGGACCCTCGGTCTCGGCGACGTCGACACGCTCGTCACCAACGCGCCCCTGGCGAGCGATTTCGCCGACGCCTTCCGACACCTGAACGTGGATGTGCTCCATGCCTGAGACACCGTCGCCGTCCTCCGTGCGGATCGATGCCGCTCGCCTCCACGGGATGATGGACGCCGTATCGCGCTTCGGTGGCGGCGGCGACGGGTCGATGACGCGCCTCGCGCTCTCGGCCCAGGACGGCGCCGCCCGCGACTGGCTCGGCGGCTGGTTCCGGGAGAACGGGTTCACGCCGCAGGTCGACCGGATCGGCAACCAGTTCGGCCGCGTCGACCTCGCCGGGGGCAACGCGCCGACGATCATGGTCGGCTCCCACCTCGACAGCCAGCCCAATGGCGGCCGCTTCGACGGTGCTCTCGGCGTCGTCGCGGCCTGCGAGGCGATCCGTGCAGTGCGTGCGTCCCTCGCGGAGCGCGGGCTGAGGTCGGCCTGCAACTTCGTCGTCGCCAACTGGACCAACGAGGAGGGCGCCCGCTTCCAGCCGAGCCTCCTCGGCAGCAGCGTGTTCGCCGGCCAGGCCGAGCTGGCCTGGGCCCTGGAGCGGCGCGACGGCGCCGGGATCGCGGTCGACGAGGCCCTGGCGGCGATCGGCTATGCCGGGACCGACACGGTCCCGGTGCCGGACGCGTTCATCGAGCTCCACATCGAGGGCGGCCCTGTGCTGGAGCGCGAGGGGAAGCGGTTCGGCGCCTTCACCCGCTACTGGGGGGCCACCAAGTACCGCCTCGCCTTCCTCGGCCGGCAGGCCCATACCGGCCCGACCCCGATGGCCGAGCGCCGGGACGCCCTGCTGGCGGCCGCCTACCTGATCGCCGACCTGAAGGACATGGTGGCCGATTACGGGCTCGACCTGCACACCTCGGTCGGGCGGCTGGAGGTCTTCCCGAACTCGCCCAACACCGTCCCGAGCGAGGCGGTGCTGTTCATCGAGCTGCGCTCCGGCGCGCCGGCGATCCTGGAGGAGGCAGAAGCACGGCTCAGGACGTTCATCGCCGCGGCGGCGGCGCGGGCCGGCGTCGAATCGGAAGTCCGCGCCATCGATCTGCGGCCCGCGGGCGCCATGCATCCCGGCCTCGTCCGGCTCGCGGAGCGGGCCGGCGCCCGCAATGACGCGCCGCCCCGGCCCCTCGACACGATCGGCGGCCATGACGCGATCAGCCTGGCGGCGGTCTGCCCGGCGATCGTGCTGGCGGTGCCCTGCCGGGACGGGGTGATGCACCATCCGACCGAGTTCGCCGCCCCGGAGGATCAGGCCTTCGGCACCCAGGTCCTGGCCGACATGCTGATGCTGCTGGCCACGGAGGGTCTCGCGGCCCTCGGCACCGGGGGAGAGGTCCGGTGAAGGCGCCGGGCGCGCCCGACGGCGCTCACGAGCGGCTGGCCGAGGAAGCCCTCGCGGCGATCCCTCTCCTGGCGAACCGGCCGGTCCGCTACGGCGTGGCGTGCCCGGGCGCGGCGTCGCCGTCGTACCACGGCGTCGAGTCGGCCACCTTCCTGGTGGCGACGGCGCCGGATGCGGACCCGGACTACTTCCTCAAGATCACCGAGCCGGCCGCGGCCGCTCTCATCGACCCCGCCGCCGCGTTCGAGGCCGCGACGCGGATCGCCGCGCTGGGGCTCGGCCCCGAGCCGCTGCATCTGGCGCAGGCACAGGGGGCGATCCTGTTCCGCCGCCTCGGCCCCGAATGGCGCCCGGCCTCCCTCGACCGCCTGCGCCAGCCCGATGCCATGACGGCGGTGATCGGGGCCTTCGACCGCATCGGCGCCGGCGCACCGTTCGGCCGCCGGTGGAGCGTCTTCGACGGCATCCGGACCCTGCGCGCGGCCCTCGGCGCCGAGGGCGAGACCCTGCCGGCGGACCTGCCGCCGGATGCGTGGTTCCTCTTCGACTGGGGCGACGCCATCGAGGCGGCGCTCGCCGCCGCCGGGACCGGGTGCCGTCCGGCTCACGCCGACCCGCACGCCTCCAACCTGCTGTTCGCGCCGGACGGCGCGCTGCGCCTCGTCGACTTCGACATGGCCTGCGATACCGACCCGCATCATCAGCTCGGCGCCTTCCTCAACGAGGCCTGTCCGTTCGAGAGCGAGATGCGACTTGGCATCGAAATCGCTGAGGGGACCTGCCGGGCGGACGTGTTCAGCCGCTGCCGCGCCTACGCCGCCGCCGATGATCTGTACTGGGGTCTGCGGGCGCTCGCGATGGACCGTGTCTCGCCCCGGCGCAGCCTGGAGTTCCGGAAATATGCGAGCTGGCGACTTCTGCGCTGCCGCACGCGGGTCAGCCGCCCGGACTTCGAGGAAACCCTGAGGACGCTGTGAGGAGCGCGGCATGATCCCTTTCGGAGGCGGACGCACCGAGGCCGAGCGAGCCTTCGAGGCGACCCTTCACCGGGTTGCCCCGTGGCAGGGGCGGCCGATGCACTATCGGCCGGTCCTGGGCGGCATCAGCAACACGAACTGGCGCGTCGAGGTCGCGGGCGAGGCGCACCCCTATTTCGTGAAGATGCCCGGGCGGGGCACCGAGATGTTCATCGATCGGGCCGCCGCCCGCGCCGCGAGCCGGCAGGCGGAGGCGATCGGCCTCGGCCCGCGCACCTTCGACTATCTCGACGCGGAAGACGTGGAGATCGCGGAGTTCGTGGAGGGCCGCCGGCCCTCCACCAACCGCGACTTCGCCGACGCGGCCGTGCGCAGCGAGGCGATTGCCCTCTATCGTCGCTTCCACGACGCGCCTCTGCTGCCGCTCACCAAGACGGTGTTCGACATGATCGACGAGCACGACCGTCAGGCCGTCGACCTCGGCGCGCTGCTGCCGCCCGATCAGGCTTGGCTCACCCGTCAGACGCGCCTCGCACGGGCTGCCCTGGAGGCCTCCGGCATCGACCTCGTGCCCTGCTTCAACGATCCGATGCCCGGCAACTTCCTGATCGGCGAGGACGGTTCGATCCTGCTGATCGACTTCGAATACGCCTCCAACAATGATCGCCTCTATGATCTCGCGATCTGGAGCGGAGAAATGTTCTTCTCCGAGGACGTCGATCGCACGGTGATCGAGATGTATTTCGGTCGGTACAGCGACCAGCTCTTCGCTCGGCTGATGGTGCATAAAGCTCTGGCCGACGTGAAATGGTCGACCTGGGCGATGGTGCAGAACCGCATCTCGGACCTCGACTTCGATTTCTACAAGTACGGCATCTGGAAACACATGCGCGCCCGCTCGATCATGAACGACACGCGGTGGCCGGCTTTCCTGAAGGCGCTCTAACCATGCCGGAAGCGCTTCCCTCCGCAGGCGAGATTCTGGCCTTCGCGACCGGGCTCGCCGACGCGGCCCGCCCGGTGGCGATGCGCCACTTCCGCACGGAACTCGACATCGTCGCAAAGGCGGATGCGAGCCCCGTGACCCTGGCGGACCGGGCGATCGAGGCGCTCCTGCGCGAGCGCATCGCGGCGCGCTTCCCGGAGCACGGCATCGTCGGCGAGGAGATGGGTGTGACGCCGGGCCAGGGCCCGGTCTGGGTCATCGACCCGATCGACGGCACCAAGAGCTTCGTGACCGGACTGCCGCTGTTCGGAACCCTGATCGCCCTCCTCGACGGCGGCCGGCCGTTGGTCGGCGTCATCGACATGCCGGCCCTCGGCGAGCGCTGGGCGGGCATGCCGGGCGCGGCCACGTTCAACGGGGCGCCGACCCGGGCCAGCACCTGCCGGTCCCTCGCCGCGGCGCGGTTCTTCACGACCACGCCCGACGGCTTTTCCGGTTCGGACGCGGCGCGCTACCGGCGCCTCGTCGACCGCGTCGGCATCCGGCGGTTCTGCGGCGACTGCTACGCCTACGGTCTGCTGGCCTCCGGCCATTGCGATCTGGTCGCGGAGACCGGTCTCCAGCCCTACGATTACCTCGCCCTCGTCCCGGTGATCGAGGCGGCCGGCGGCGTGATCACCGACTGGGCGGGCTCCGCGCTGACCCTCGACTCGGACGGGCGGGTGCTCGCCGCCGCCACGCCCGACCTGCACGAGGCCGCCCTCGACATCCTGCAGGATCGGGTTCCCTGACGTCCGACAGCGCGCCGGGAGCGCCCGCCATGGCCTACGCGACGACGATCGAAGGCACACGTTTCACCTTCCCCGACCTGCGCCGCCTCCTCGCCAAGGCGACGCCGGAGCGGTCGGGCGACCAGCTCGCCGGCCTCTGCGCCGACGGGCCGGTCGAGCGCCTGGCCGCGCAGATCGCCCTCGCGGACCTGCCGCTGAAGACCTTCCTGGCCGAGGAGCTGATCCCCTCGGAGGAGGACGAGGTCTCCGACCTGATCGCCCGCCGGCACGACGCGGCGGCCTTCGCGCCGGTCTCGTCCCTCACGGTCGGCGCCTTCCGCGAGTGGCTGCTCTCCCCCGCCGCCGACGCGCGGGCGCTCGCCGCCCTCTCGCCCGGCCTCACCCCCGAGATGGTCGCGGCGGTCTCGAAGATCTGCCGGTTGCAGGACCTCGTCGCGGTGGCCGCCAAGCGGCCGGTGGTGACGCGCTTCCGCTCCACGATCGGCCTGCCCGGACGCCTCGCCACCCGCAACCAGCCGAACCATCCGACCGACTCGTCCGAGGGCATCCTGATCTCGGCCCTCGACGGCCTGCTGATGGGCTCGGGCGACGCGGTCATCGGGGTGAACCCGGCCACCGATTCCCTGCCGGACTACATTCGCATCGTCGAGCTTCTGGAGACCCTGCGGCTGCGCCTCGACGTGCCGACCCAGCATTGCTGCCTCGGCCACGTCACCGTGGCTATCGAGGCCATGGCGAAAGGCGCGCCCGTCGACCTCGTGTTCCAGTCGGTGGCCGGCTCGCAGAAGGCCAATGCCGGCTTCGGCGTCGACCTCGCCGTCCTGCGCGAGGCCTCGGAGGCGGCGCGGGCGCTGGGCCGCTGCCCGGCGGGCAGCCAGGTCATGTATTTCGAGACCGGCCAGGGCTCGGCCCTCTCGGCCGACGCCCATTGGGGCGTCGACCAGCAGACCATGGAGGCGCGCGCCTACGCGGTGGCGCGCGAGTTCGACCCGCTCCTCGTCAACACGGTCGTGGGCTTCATCGGCCCCGAATACCTGTACAACGGCAAGCAGATCATCCGGGCCGGGCTAGAGGACCACTTCTGCGGCAAGCTGCTCGGCCTGCCGATGGGCGTGGACGTCTGCTACACCAACCATGCCGATGCCGACGGCGAGGACATGGACGCGCTCCTGACCCTGCTCTGCGCGGCCGGCGTCAACTTCGTCATCACCGTGCCGGGGGCGGACGACGTGATGCTGAACTACCAGTCGCTGTCCCACCACGACGCGGTCTTCGCCCGCGAGACCCTGGGCCGTCCGC
>NZ_FPBW01000074.1:0-7739 GCF_900116795.1 Methylobacterium sp. UNCCL125
AACCGCATCCTGCTCGAACATGCCTACCTGCCCGGCGAACTCGAGGCGCGTGTGGCCGCCTTCGTGGAGCACTACAACCATGTTCGGGCTCACGAGAGCCTGGGCAACCTCACCCCTGCCGACGTCTACTTCGGTCGCGGAGAGGCCATCTTGCGTGAACGGGCGCAGATCAAACGCCAGACCCTCATGGACCGCCGCTTGCGCCATCACGCGCAGGCTGCCTAACCTCTCAATCCAGATGGACCAGAGCCTCCGTTCCTGAGCTTCCCGACTCGTCTCAAATCATCTGACGACGGACATGTGGTCATCAGCTCCGTTCTTAGCAATGTCGGCAGCGACATCAGCCTCACAGGCTAGGTGCAATGAGCTGCGCGAGCTTGCCAAGCGGCACAGTCCCTATTGCCTCAAGCCCCACGAATCTCGTTAAGCACACCTTGGTGTAACCTGGTGAAGCTTGGGGGAGCGGTCAGCATTGAACGGGATGAGGTGACACTTAGGCGGATCGTAGGGATGGACCTGCGCTGACCCACTCTGCGGTCTCACGCGCGAAGTCCCTCCATGTCGGTAGCCTAAGTCGCGCTGCCTCCGTCCATAGCCTTTCGGCGATCGGTACCTCCGTCACCTGCAGCATTGCCTCCGCCACCGTCTCGGGTGTGACTTCAGCGAGGCGTATTTGCCCCAGCGGCTCTAAGGCGGCTAGGCTTGGCATATTGTCTGGAGCGATAACCGGAACGCCAGCCCACAGGCTCTCGACCGGCGGCAGCCCATACCCCTCCGCCCCCGAGACATAAATGGTAGCCCTCGCCCGGCGTAGTGCATCCGCTATAAGCGCGTCCGATGCATCTTCAATCCAGCAAAAGCCTGGGAGCGCCGCCATGTCGCGTAACCACGATATGTTGTGCAAGTCAAAAGCCCGTCCGATCACGGTCAGGGTCACTTCGTGACCCCTCTCGCGCAGTAGCCGGAAAGCGGCGGCAGTCACCTCTTGCCGCTTACGGCCGTCGATCGACCCGATTGTGACGAACTCGGTCCGATTTGGACGCCAGACCTGTCGTTCGATCGCAACGCCATTGGTGCCGAGCGGCAGAACCACGCTGGCATCTGGGTCGGGAGAACGCGCGATGAAATCCGCGTACTCGCGCCGCGTCTTGTCACTGATATGCGCGAGGCGACTGCACGCTCGCAGTGCCCGAATGTAAGGCATAAGATTCTTAGTTGACCGCAACCCAAATAGGTCCGGCCGCAAAAACGGTATGAAATCGTAGCATATTGCGGAAATGTCATTAGGCCGGCTCTGCGCAAGCCAAACGTAAAATGCGCTGCGCGCTCCCTCGAAAAACACCTCCGGCAACAAAATGTGCGCGTCGGCCGGCAATGCGCGTCGCGATCCCCGCTCGCTGGTTTCATGCACCATAGTCGCAAGTTCCGCAGGGCGCAAATCGACTGCCGCCTTATTGTTGTCCGTTAACAAATCCACCGCTGCGGCCGAGATAGAAGAGAGCCCATCCTCCGATCGCGGTACGAAGCGGGCGACATGAAGCTCCGGCCCATCACCCGGCCAGTGTCGGATAATTTCGCGCACCACGCGCTGAATACCAGTACGTACCGGGTTCTGATATAGTTCTGTGCAATCTAAGATAACTGGTCTCACGCGACACTCCCCCGCGATTGACGCGCTGGCTCGACGCCAACGGCGTGGCATAGCGCGACCGCGTAAGACGCCATGCTACGCTCAATGCTGAAGGCAAGGCGAGCAGCTTCACGGTGCTCGGCTGCCCCGTCGCTCCGCTGGTCTTCCAGTAGATCGGCCACAGCGTTGGCCAGAAGGACTGAACTCAATTCATCCGGGATAGCGCGTACGTAGGCATCCGGCGTTCCGACCGCGTCGGCGAGGCTTTGATTGCAGACAGTTGGAACGCCTGCGGCCGCGCAGTCGAGCAAGGCCCCAGACAAGCCCCCGTTGGCATACGTGCGCAACTGGATCGCTACATCAGCCCCTAAGAGCGCGTCCCGATAAACCGCGTCTGGCACGAACGCATCCGCCAACCGAACATGGTCGCCCAGGCCGAGGCTTTCCACCATGGCTCTAAAATATGCGGCGTAGGCTGGTGGCGTTGCCATGCCGACGAGGTGCAGACGTGCCGGAATCCCCCATGAGCGCAGCATGTCAAGCGCCCAGACACATTCCTCGGGCGCTTTGGTTTCATGCACCGCACCCAGCGTCACGAGCGCAATTTCGTCCGGCGCAATGCCGGCACGATGCCGCGCTTGAGATCGCGCTATTGGTGTCAATTCGGCGGGCGACCATGCTCGGTAGATGCTGAATGGGATATGGACAGGTGAGCGACCGAACCGCGATGCCAACAGATTTGCGGTGATTTGAGAGTGCACAATCATTGGGCTGGCCGCAGCAAACGTCTCGTCGAGGAATAAGGCCTCGGCGAGGTGCTCATCGTGCATCCACCTGTGGATCTCGGTTTCGTCGACTGGCCTCCCCGCCTCCCTAGACGCCGCAGATATGGCGCGGTCCCGGCCGAGGCAGATACGGTAAAAACTAAGCAGGCGTGCATCATGCGCAATTGCGGCTCCGCCGTAGCGCGTCAGCGCTTCGAAGGTTTTAAGGTGAAAGTGCGAATTACCAATCACATTCACTACGGCATCAAAGTTGTCTACTAAGGCCGGCAGAGCGGAAAACGGTTTGACCTTTGTGCCCGCGACGGGTGTTGGTCCTACTGTTTCAGTGAAGACGGTAAGATCCACTAGTTCTTGCAACTCGACGCAGGTCGCAGTCGAATAGTCTGCTACGCCTGAAACGTCCGGTGTCAATGGAGTGAGCATCGCAACGCGCGGGCGTGCCGAGCGCGCGACCGCGGGCGCAGCCACGTTCCAATGCATCACGAGATGGTCCCAGAACCTACGGCCGACCTCGACGGCTCGGAAGCGCGGCCAAATTGAGGCTTGGCGCTCGACGATCTCTGAACACCACGTGATATCAGTGAGCGCCCGCTCCAGCAGTGGAACGAGCATTGCGGCATCAGCCGGTGCGAAGCGTAGTTCCGCATCAGGTATTAGCTCCCGGTGAACAGGAATGTCGGACGCGATCACTGGGATGCCAGCGGCCATGCCCTCAACAATGGGCAGGTCAAATCCCTCGTCATAGGATGGGCACACGACGGCTATTGCTTCGCTGTAGAAGGTGACTAGTTCGTTCTCCGACACGCCGCCGGGTACCTGCACAAGGTCAGTTTGGCCGCCGTTGCGCGCCGCAATCGCTCGGAAATGATCGAGCGCCTGCGGCGGGTACTGGCCTGCGATGATGAGAGGGATTCGTGCATTCTGGAGTATGCGCGAAGCAGCATGCGCCTGAACGACTACGTCAGGGTTCTTGCGCGGGTCGCCACCGCCCACAACGAGGAGGTGCCGACGCTTCGTTTGGCCAAGGAAGCGCGCGCTCTCGAAAAGCGGGTCGAGGGGGGCGCCGGTGACGGCGACAGATCGGCGCGAGACAGACAACAGCTCCCTGAGATCATCGCCCGCGCTCTGTGAAATTGGGGCAAATAAGTCACAACGCGTCAACCACCGAAGTTGAGTTGCGTATGACAGCTTCTCCGCAGGCCCGGGCAAATAACGCTCTGGCCAGCGCCGTGGGATGAAGTCGTAGACCACCGCCATACGAAGGCGATGCTGGTCGGCAAGGAAACGTGCACCGAACAGCGGATCGTGCGTCATCGGTGAGAGCGCAACGTAGGGCGCGTGTCGCGACTTCGAACCGAGGGCGTGCAATGCAGCATAGGCATTCTGGTGCGTCTCCGACACGAGCTCCGCAGCTTCGGCGATCGGATCGGGCAAATCAGGATCGATGAGTCCAACCATCCGAACATTCTCGGGCGCATTTTGAAGGAGCGCGAGGGTATGGCGACCGATGCCACGACGGGCGTAGTTCGGGTCTTGAAGTGCGCGTAGGTCGAGAACCACGTCGCGCAGCCTATCCGATACGTTCAAGCCTAATTCCCCGTCCTTGAGCTTAGATGGCCCGATGTCCGCGCATACTTCTGGTTGCGCAAAAATGGACCCTGCCGCGCGTGACAGGCGGCTTGTGCGGTGCGGCGACAATTCTGGTGGAGATCGACCGTCAGCGCAAGGGTTTTCAATCAACGCGATCTAGCGCTATTGCACCTCGGCGCCCAGGCATCAAGCTAGATACAGCAAACAGAGGCGGTCTTGTATGTCACGATTATGCTGAGTTTTCATCGATAATTGCAATATCACGCCAATTACACAGCTACCAAATGTAATATTCATCGCAATAATATCTCTAAAGTTTACGATTTATCATTTATAGAACCGACGAATATAATAAAAAAGTCGCTTCTTAAAAGCGAAGATTATCATGAATCAACATTTTGTAAAAACATAATTATATAGCAATTGAATATTCGGCCTATTTTTGGATGATCAGATAGTCCGGCACAGATTTGCTTTCCGCAGCCTATCAGCGTCGGCCGCGCCTCCTTAGGGCCTTTGATCGCTGCAACCATCTGATATAGCATCCTGCAGCCAAAGCCGTCGCATCCTGTAGGCGCGGTCTTAGTGGCTTCGAAGCCGGTCTGCACTCGATCCGGGCAGCCCTGTCGGGTAAGAGCCAGGACGAAATTATCTAAAATCGGCGCGCGTGTTTGCCCAAACGATGATCTGGAAATAACCACGAAAGGTGCAATCTTGACCAACGCTATCATAACCGACGCAAGTTTAGCCGACCCAAACGTGTCATCGCTCATTGTAAGCGTCGCGCGCGCATTGTGTTTCGCGCGCGGGGATGAGCCTGACAACGTAGTATGGAATCAGCAGACCGGGGCCATCCCCCGTTGGAGACTGGCGCTGGTTGATGCTCAGGCAGCCGTGCGTGCTGTGGAGGCGCACCTTCGCAACGAAACCTTCGCCGTTACGGACCACTCCCTTGGGAGCATAACCGAGCCTGCAGTTGAATTTCAACGCACGCAGCAGACTTCGGTTGCGCGGTGGCGCGACGTCCGCCTCGAGCGCTTAGAAAGCATGGTCGACGCGATACATACCCAAACCGTAGTTTGGTTGCCGCAGGTTTTAGAAACTCTACGCGGTGTGATTCAAGGCGAGAGCAATCCGGCCATGCAGCGCCTTGCTGCAGATATGGAGCGCGCGCTGCTCACAATAGTTATGGAGGCAAGCTCAAAGCCTGCGAAGCACGATGTAGCGCCAGACACCTGATATGCGGATCTGAATATTATGGGCATATAAACCATCATTGCTCGCCGGTCCCAAGATTCCATAGCTTTGCTTCATCCGCATGCAACCCATATGTTATGATTTTATATCAAAGCGATAAGTCTAAACTTTGCGCAACGGCTGCTGATGTATAATGATCTTGTAAACTTGGTTCCCTCTGCAGATGATAGGTGGTAAAGATGGCAGGCGCTGAGGAATTTAAGATGTCCGACAATGTTAGTCTCGTAGAGAGAAGCGTAATATTCAATGTTGATTTTTACTCGCACGCAACCAACAGGGTATTTATGTCTGAGCGGGACGCTATTGAGCATTACCTATCTTTACCCAATGCCGAAGCCAAGGATCCACACCCCTTGTTCTCAGTCAGTTGGTATGCGGCGCGCTCTCCGGATTTGAACCTTTACGAAAACGCCCTGCTACATTTCCTTCGCATCGGTGCTCGTGAGGGACGCCAACCTCATCCCTTGTTTGACCCAGATTGGTATCTCAGCGTCAATCGGAACCGCTCCGAAGCTGCAGAAAACCCGCTAAGCCACTATCTGCGTGTGGGCGCCTCGGCTGGCTGTCGCGTGCATCCATTGTTCGATATATCCTGGTATTTAGAGGCAAACCCCGACGTTGCCGTTGCAGCAGTCGATCCATTCGTGCACTTCGTGAAAGAAGGGTATCGCGAAAGTCGCAGTCCCTCCGCAGATTTTGATGTTTCGTGGTATTTGGAGCAATATAGTGATGTGAAGTCTATTGGCGTGAACCCTCTTGTCCATTATCTTCGGGATGGTGCGCGCGAAGGCCGAAATCCATCGCCGTTTTTTGACACCTGCTTCTACCTAATGGCTAATCCTGACGTGGCTGCTTCGCGCATCAACCCTCTTATTCATTATGTGGAGCGCGGGCGTGGCGAAGGACGGAAGCTAAAGCCTTAAACCGATCTCGGCTATTCAGGTGTCATATCGCGGGTTTTGGCCTGAAAAGATCGGTGGAAGAGGTGAGTTGAATCATGACAACACCAATGCGGTAGAGGCCGTGATTGGATTTGCCGCGTAGAAGGGGAGAATTATACCCGTAATAAAAGAGACCTCCGATTGCAGAACCTAAGAACCAGTTCAGACCTGACTCTCGCGCGGACGTGGTGGGACCTAGAGCCGGTCCCGCGCTGTTTGAGACGATTTAGCGGGTAGCGCGTTGGTGAGTGAAGGAGCTTGCTCATGCCTTCACCCCTGTCTGCGGACCTGCGCGAGCGTGTTGTGGCTGCCGTGATGGCGGGTGCCTCCTGCCATCGCGCCGCAGCCCGCTTCGGGGTCAGCGTGTCGAGCGCCAGCCGGTGGTCGGAGCGCTTCCGCCACGAGGGCCAACTCGCCTCCAAGCCGATGGGCGGTGATCACACCTCGAAGCGCATAGAGGCGCATGCCGGGCTGATCCTGAGGATCTCCAAGCAGGAGCCGCGTCTTTTCCTGCGCGAGGTGCGCGACCGGCTCGCGGAGCAGGGCATCCAGACCAGCACGAGCGGCCTGTCGCGCTTCTTTGCCCGCCACGGGATCAGCTGGAAAAGGGGGCGACATACGCAGCTGAGCAGGAGCGTGCGGACGTAAGAGCGGCCCGCGAGGCGTGGTTCGAGGCGCAGCCCGAGCTCAATCCAGACCGGCTGGTGTTCCTGGACGAGACGGCGGCGGCCACCAACATGGCGCGCCGCTACGGCTGGGCCCCACGCGGCGAGCGCTGCCGGCTCGCAGCCCCGTTTGGTCACTACAAAACTACGACCATCACAGCCGCCCTGCGCACGGGCGGGCTGTGCGCGACCGCGCTGCTGGACGGTCCCACGAACGGCAGGCGCTTCCGCGACTATGTCACCGAGACCTTGGTCCCGGTGCTGCACCCGGGCGACATCGTCATCATGGACAACCTGCCAGCCCACAAGGTCGCGGGCGTGCAGGACGCGATCGAGGCTGCAGGAGCGCGGCTGCTCTACCTCCCGTCCTACAGCCCTGATTTCAACCCGATTGAGCAGGTCTTCGCGAAGCTGAAGGCGCTGCTGCGGAGTGCGGCCGCCCGCACGATCCCGGATCTCTGGGCGGCGATCCGTCAGGCCTTCACGCGCTTCACTCCGCAGGAGTGCCGCAACTACCTCGCCGCAGCCGGCTACGAGAACGACTTGGCCGTCGCTACCTGACCGGGAACAGCTCTAGCCCGTCTTATTCATCGGGCTTTGTCGGCGGTGGTTTTTAGGCTGATGGCGAGCGGGATCGCGCGTCTGTTCTGACGCGTGTGGATCCGGAATGTTTTGTCAGCGCTGGAGGGATGTGGACGGGTTCGTCGGGGCGTCGCTGCCCCGTCGTTCAGGCTGGCGCCGGGGCGAGCGCGGTCGCGAGGTGGCGCAGAAGGTCAGCATCAGGGCAGGCGGCGGCGAAGGCGAGGCGAACCCGGCTGGCGGTCTCGCGGATGCGAGCTCCGAGCTTCAGGAGGCGCAGCCGGAGGGTGGC
>NZ_FPBW01000060.1:0-15067 GCF_900116795.1 Methylobacterium sp. UNCCL125
GTCGGGCTGTTCCTGGTCCAGCACAAGGGCGTGGCCGCCATCGGCCGCGTGTTCGGGCCCGTGATGCTCGTCTGGTTCCTGGTGCTGGGGCTGCTCGGGATCGCCGGCATCATCGCCAAGCCCGAGATCCTGGCGGCGGCCAACCCGTTGCGGGCGGTGGACTTCCTGGTCCATGCCGGCTGGCATGTCAGCTTCCTGATGCTGGGCGCGGCCTTCCTGGCGGTGACCGGCGGCGAGGCGATGTATGCCGATCTCGGCCATTTCGGCGCCCTGCCGATCCGCATCGCATGGTTCGCGCTGGTGCTCCCGGCGCTCATGCTCAATTACTTCGGCCAGGGCGCCCTGCTGATCGCCGCGCCCGACGCCCTCGAGAACCCGTTCTTCCGCCTCTGCCCAGATTGGGGACACCTGCCGCTGGTCGCCCTGGCCACGATGGCGACCATCATCGCCTCGCAGGCGATCATCTCGGGCGTGTTCTCGCTGACCCAGCAATCGATCCAGCTCGGCTTCCTGCCGGCGATGCGCATCGTGCAGACGGCGCACGAGGAGCGCGGCCAGATCTACGTGCCGGCGGTGAACTGGCTCCTGGCCGCAGCGACCCTCACCGCGGTGGTGGTGTTCGGCTCCTCCGACGCCCTCGCCGGGGCCTACGGGATCGCGGTGTCGATGCTGATGGGCATCACCACGCTGCTCGCCGCGCTCATCGCGCTGCGCTGGGGCTACAATCCGATCCTGGTCTTCGCGGTCAACGGCGCCTTCCTCGCCCTCGACGCCGTGTTCTTCGCCGCCAACAGCGTGAAGCTGTTCGAGGGCGGCTGGTTTCCCCTCGTGCTCGCCGGTCTCGTCGCCCTGATGATGCTGACATGGAAGAAGGGCAACGAGCTGGTCGAGGAGGCGCGGGCCGCCCTGCGCCTGCCGGAAGACGTATTCCTGACCGGGCTCCAGCACCGCGATCTTCTGCGCCTGCCGGGCACGGCCGCGTTCCTCTCGGCCGCGGAGCACGGGATCCCGCTGCACCTCTCGCGCTTCGTGGAGCGCAACCGCGCCCTGATGGAGCGGATCCTGATCATCACGGCGCTTTATGAGGAGACGCCCACCGTCCCACGGGATCAGCGCGCCCATGTGACGATCCTGGCGCCGGACTTCTACCGGGTGATCCTGCGCTACGGCTTCATGGAGGAGGCCTCGATCCCGGAAGGCCTCGCATGCGCGGTCGAATCCCGCCATCTACCGCCGCACATCCTCGACGACATGACCATCTTCGTCGGACACGAGACGATCATCCCGCGGAACGACAAGCGGGGCATGGCGCCCTGGCGGGAGAACCTGTTCGCCTTCATGCAGCGCAATGCCGAGCGCACCGGCGCGTTCTTCGGCGTGCCGACCCGGCAGGTCGTGGAGGTCGGCACCGAGATCGAGATCTAGCCCGGCGCCCGAGACATTCCCGCCACCCGGACAGTCACCGTCGCGATGCGCGGCAGCAGAGGCCGAGTCGTACCGAGAGATCGACGGACCGGCTGCCCGTCGAGATCCACCGATCGGGCCCCGGGGATTGGCGCGACCGCCGTCCTGTGCTCCGCGCCGATCCGGACCTGCTTCCGGCGTGCGTGCGCCGAAGCACGGAAACTTGAAGCCGCTCCGCCCCACCGCGGGGAACCGGAGCCGTCCGCCGTCGTTCCGCCCCGACACAGGCGACGCGCCCCCTTTGGGCGCGCCCGATCGGAGAGACAGCATGAACAGGGATCATCTCGAAGGCGGCGTCCGCCATCTGCGCGGTCGGGTCAAGACGGCCGCAGGCGCGGTTCGCGGCCGGGCCGGCGACCAGTTCGAGGGCGCTTACGATCAGGCGGCCGGCGCCGCTCAGTACGCCTACGGCGAGGCCCGGGACACGGTGCGCGACCTGCGCCACGGGGGCGAGCACCTCGTCGAGGAGGGGCGCGCCCGGTTCCGTGAGGTCAGCGATCGCGGGCACGCCCTGGCCGACGAGGCGATCGAACGCGGTCATCACTACCGCGATCGCGCGGTGCACCACGGCCGCAGCCTCGCGGCGCGTGCGGACGAGAACCGCGGCGCGACCCTCGCCCTCGTGGCCGCCGTGGCTTTCGGCCTCGGATGGCTGGCGCGGCCGAGCCGCTGAGCGGCCGCATCGACCCTGATCCGGAGCGGGGCGGGCACACGCGTGGCCGCCCCGCTGATCAGAACGCATAAAGACATCTTTATGTCTTGATTGCTTCGTAGGTCGCGGGATGGTATGGGATTGCCCCGACCCGCAACGCGAACACGGAGCCATCGACTCATGGCCAAGGATTACATCGTCAAGGATATCGGGCTGGCCGATTACGGCCGGAAGGAAATCTCGATCGCCGAGACGGAGATGCCGGGCCTGATGGCGGTCCGCGAGGAGTACGGCGCGGCGCAGCCCCTGAAGGGCGCGAAGATCGCCGGCTCGCTCCACATGACGATCCAGACCGCCGTGCTGATCGAGACCCTGAAGGCGCTCGGCGCCGACATCCGCTGGGTCTCCTGCAACATCTACTCGACCCAGGATCACGCCGCCGCCGCGATCGCCGCCGCCGGCATCCCGGTCTTCGCCGTCAAGGGCGAGACCCTGGAGGAGTACTGGGACTACACCTCGCGCCTGTTCGACTGGCATGACGGCGGCATGCCGAACATGATCCTCGATGACGGCGGCGACGCGACCATGTTCGTCCATCTCGGCCTGCGCGCCGAGAACGGCGATACCGCCTTCCTCGACAAGCCGGAGAGCGAGGAGGAGGAGGTCTTCTTCGCGCTCCTCAAGCGGAAGCTCGCCGAGAAGCCGAAGGGCTGGTTCGCGGGCCTCGCCGACAGCATCAAGGGCGTCTCAGAGGAGACCACCACGGGCGTGCATCGCCTCTACGTGCTCGCCAAGGAAGGCAAGCTGCTCTTCCCGGCGATCAACGTGAACGACTCGGTCACCAAGTCGAAGTTTGACAACCTCTACGGCTGCAAGGAGTCGCTGGTCGACGGCATCCGTCGCGGCACCGACGTGATGATGGCCGGCAAGGTGGCCATGGTCGCGGGCTTCGGCGACGTGGGCAAAGGCTCGGCCGCCTCCCTGCGCAACGCCGGCTGCCGCGTGCTCGTGTCGGAGATCGACCCGATCTGCGCGCTTCAGGCCGCCATGGAGGGCTACGAGGTCGTGACCATGGAGGATGCGGCCCCGCGCGCCGACATCTTCGTCACCGCCACGGGCAACAAGGACATCATCACCATCGAGCACATGCGGGCGATGAAGGACCGGGCCATCGTCTGCAACATCGGCCACTTCGACAACGAGATCCAGGTCGCCGGCCTGAAGAACCTCAAGTGGTCGAACATCAAGCCGCAGGTGGACGAGATCACCTTCGCGGACGGCCACCGCATCATCCTCCTGTCGGAGGGGCGCCTGGTGAACCTCGGCAACGCCACCGGTCACCCGTCCTTCGTGATGTCGGCCTCGTTCACCAACCAGACGCTGGCCCAGATCGAGCTGTGGTCCAACCCGGGCAAGTACCAGAAACAGGTCTACACCCTGCCGAAGACGCTCGACGAGAAGGTGGCGGCCCTGCACCTGGAGAAGATCGGCGTGAAGCTCTCGAAGCTCCGCCCCGATCAGGCGGCCTATATCGGCGTCGCCGAGAACGGCCCCTTCAAGTCCGAGCACTACCGCTACTGAGCCCGGCGTTCCGGGCGGCGCGCACGGCCCCGATCGCGGGCCGAGCGGCGCGCCGTCCGGTCCCGGCAAGCGGCCAGTTTGGCAGGAATCCTGGAGGCCCGGCGCGCTGCGCCGGGCCTTTTCGTTTGTCAAGCACTCGATGCCGATTCGAACTGTGTCTTCTGTGTGTCGTTAACGAGTGATTATGCCGACATCGTCAAAGGCCACGCTTCGTTCCCCTTCCGGGTCGAATCCGCCCCACTGTAGAGTGTGGGCGAATCTTAGATCGGCGGGGCTGCGGCGGTTCGGGAGAATCACTGCAGGAACGGTGCGTTCCGCGCCGCGCGGTGACGCGCGCCGGCCGGACCGCCATCGGGCGCGAGGGCGGGGCGAAGCATGGGTGTCGGTCGTGCGACGCACGTTCGGATCGGCGTGGGCGCACTTGCCCTGATGACGGCGAGCGCGGCGCTCGCCGAGCTGCCGGAGGCCGCCGCGGCACATCCCGCGCGGGAGATCCACAGCGTGGCCGCCCTGGCGATCCTGGGCGGCCTCGTAGCCTTCGCGGTGATCCTGTCGCTCCTCCACCTGTACGAGCGCGGGCGGTGGACCCGTCGCGAGCGCGAACTCGCCGCGACCCTCGATGTCCTGCGCGGCGCCCACGACCGGGCCGAGATGCTCCTCAACGCCGAGCGCCAGATCATCGTGACCTGGGATCAGCGCAGCGAACCGGTGGTGGAGGGCGACATCAGCCTTGCGATCCACGGCGAACGGCCGGCCTCGGGCTATGCCCGCCGGGTGCTGGCCTTCGGGACCTGGCTCGTCGCCGCCGACGCGACCGCAGTCGAGGCCGCCGTGGAAACCCTGCGGACGCGGGGCACGAGCTTCGCGCTGAGCCTGCGCAGTCAGACCGGCCGGAACATCGAGGCTCACGGGCAGGCCGTGGCGGGACGGGCGCTCCTGCGCCTGCGCGAGACGAGCCAGGAGCGCTGCGAGATCGCCGACCTGCGGGCGACCCTGGACGAGACCCGCCGGGGGCTGTCGGCCCTGTCGGGTCTCCTCGACGCGATTCCGCAGCCGGTCTGGCGGCGCAACCGGGACGGCGGCCTGAGCTGGGTCAACGCCGCCTACGTGGCGGCGGTCGAGGCGGAGAGCCGCGAGGCGGCCCTCGATGCCGGCCTGGAGCTGTTCGACCGGCCGGCGCGGGAGACCATCGCCCGCGAGGAGGCGGCCCGGTTCGCCGGCCTGACCCGAAGCGTTCCGCGCCTCTCGGCCATCGTGGCCGGCAACCGGCGCATGCTCGACGTGTTCGAGACGGGCCTCGAGACCGGCCGGGTCGGCATCGCCATCGACGTGTCGGAACTCGAGAGCGTGCGCGCCGACCTGCAGCGGCAGATGAACGCCAACGTCCGCACCCTCGACCAGCTGCCGACCGCCGTGGCGATGTTCGACGTCTCGCAGCGCCTGATCTTCCACAACGCCGCCTACCGTCAGCTCTGGGACCTCGATCAGGCCTTCCTGGACGGCCGCCCGTCGGACGGCGAGATCCTCGATCACCTCAGGGCAGAGCGGAAGCTCGAGGAGCATGCGGATTTCCGCGGCTGGAAGCAGGGCGTGCTGTCCGCCTACCGGGCCGCGGAGGCGAACCAGACGTGGTGGTACCTGCCCGACGGCCGGACGCTGCGGGTCGTCGCGGATCCCAACCCGCAGGGCGGCCTGACCTACCTGTTCGACGACGTCTCGGATCGCCTGAACGCCGAGTCGCGCTACAACGCCCTCCGGCGGCTGCAGGCCGAGACCCTGGACACGCTGGCCGAGCCGGTGGCCGTGTTCGGCGCGGACGGGCGCCTGACCCTCGCCAACCGGGCCTTCTGCACCGTGTGGCGGCTCGACCCGGCCATGGTCGAGGACCGCCCGCACGTGGACGCCGTCATCGCCGCCTGCCGCACCCTGGCGCCCGCCGAGGAGCCGTGGCTCGATATCCGGGATGCGGTGGTCGGCCTCGAGTCGCGCACCGCCCGCGCGTGCCGGCTTGAGGTGGTGGACGGCACCGTCCTCGACTGCGCGGCGCAGCCGCTCCCGGAGGGCGCGACGCTCCTCACCCTGATCGACGTCACGGCGAGCGTGAACGTCGAGCGGGCCCTCACCGAGAAGAACGACGCCCTGGAGAAGGCCGCGCAGCTGCGCGACACCTTCGTGCACCACGTCTCCTACGAGTTGCGCTCGCCGCTCACCAACATCATCGGCTTCACCCAGCTCCTGGGCGACGAGACCGTGGGCGCGCTCAACGAGCGGCAGCGCGAATATGCCGACCACATCATGCGCTCCTCGGCGGCGCTGCTCGTCATCATCAACGACATCCTCGACCTCGCCTCGATCGATGCCGGCTCGCTGGAGCTGCAGCGGGAAGAGGTCGACGTCCAGGCGACGATCGAGGCCGCCGTGCGCGGCATCGAGGATCGGCTGGCGGAATCGCACATCACCCTGGCACTCGACGTGCCGGAGGATATCGGCAGCGTCCATGCGGACGGGAAGCGGGTCCGGCAGATCCTGTTCAACCTGCTCTCCAACGCCGTCGGCTTCTCGGATGCGGGCCAGCGCGTCGAGGTCCATGCCCGCCGCACCGCGCAGGAACTTCTCCTCAGCGTCCGGGACCACGGCCGCGGCATGCCGCCCGAGATCGCCGATTCGGTGTTCAACCGCTTCGAGAGCCACACCCTCGGCACCCGTCATCGCGGTGTCGGTCTCGGCCTGTCGATCGTCCGGTCCTTCGTCGAGCTGCATGGCGGCCGGGTCCTGCTGGAGACCGCTCCGGGGAACGGCACCCGCGTGACCTGCACCTTCCCCACCGATCTCGCGGGGCACCCCCGGCGCGAGCCGATCCCCGAATCGCGCCCCCCGGTCCCGCCACAGGCGCCGCCGCGCAAGCCCGGTCTGAGCGTGGCCTCGAGCCGGCTCGAGGCTGCGACATCCGACCGGCGCACGTCGCCGTAGCGCTTGCTTCTTCCGGCGGTCCCGCGCAGCAGGAAGCATGTCCGCACACGATCGTTCCGGCTGGGCCGTCTTCGGCATCGGCGATTTCCGCCTGTTCGGCGCGGCCCGTTTCCTGACGGGCCTCGCCTATCAGATGCAGGCCGTGGCGATCGGCTGGTTCGTCTATGATGTGACCCATTCCGCCCTGGCGCTGGGCCTCGTGGGCCTCGCGGGCTTCCTGCCAGCGGTGCTCTGCGCGCTGATCACCGGCCATGTCGCGGATGCCTACGATCGCCGCCTCGTCGGCGCCGCCGCCTTCGCCCTCCAAAGTCTGGCGAGCTTCGGCCTCCTCGCCTGCGCGCTCTCAGGCGTGCACGCCGTCTGGCCCATCTACGCCCTCGTCATTCTCGTGGGCACCGCCAGGGCCTTCGCCAACCCGGCCCTCCAGGCGCTGCTGCCGACCCTGGTGCCGGGACCGCTTTTCAGCTCGGCCATCGCGTGGAACGCGTCCCTGTGGCAGAGCGCCTCCGTGATGGGACCGGCTTTGGGCGGCTTCCTCTACGCCCTCGGGCCCGCCGTGGTGTTCGGCGGGGCCGGGGCCAGCTTTGCCGTGGCCAGCGTCCTGACCCTGCTGATCCGCTTCCGGCCGGCGGCGGTGAGCGAGCGGCCGCCGATCACCTGGGCGGCCCTCTCGGCCGGCATCGCCTACATCCGCTCGCAGCCCGTTGTGCTCGGGGCGATCAGCCTCGACCTGTTCACCGTGCTGCTTGGCGGCGCCACGGCACTGCTGCCGATCTATGCCGACGAGGTGCTGCATGTCGGCCCACTCGGGCTCGGGGCGCTCCGGAGCATGCCGGCCTTCGGCGCGGTCGCCATGGCGGTGCTGCTGGCGAATTACCCCCTGCGGCGCCATGCCGGGCTGCGCATGCTCCGGGCCGCCGCCGTGTTCGGCGCCGCCACGGTCGCCTTCGGGCTCTCGACGTCGCTGCCGCTTTCGATGGCCTGCCTGTTCGTCACGGGCGCCGCCGACATGATCTCGGTCTACGTGCGCCAGACCTTCGTGCAGGGGGAGACGCCGGACGCCATGCGCGGCCGCGTCTCGGCGGTGAACACGGTCTTCATCGGGGCTTCGAACGAACTCGGCGAGTTCGAATCCGGGCTGCTGGCCGCCGCCATCGGGGCGGTCCCGGCGGTGGTGGTCGGGGGCGCCGCGACGATCGGCGTGGCGCTGCTCTGGGGCCGGCTGTTCCCGGCCCTCAAGGCGCGCGACCGGCTGATGGTGCAGGGGTGACGAGATCGGGACGCGGCCGGAGATGCCTCGGCGTCGTCCGCGATGGCCCGCGTCGCCGCCGTGTTCGCGCGCCGAGCGCAGCGATCCAGGCCGGCGCCACGCATGCGGACCTGACGCGGCCCTGGGTCACCGCACGGCACGCGCGATGACGGGCGGAGCCGCGGCGTCCGACACCACCGGACGCCGCGGATCGGGAGAGGTGGCTGCCGCTCAGCGGCCCGCCAGCAGCGGGGACCATGTGGGATCCGACGCGTAGGCGGGCGTCGGGACCGGCTGCTCGACCTTGCCGGTGATGTCGACCATGAACAGCTTGCCGCCGCCCTGACCGCCCGGATCGCGGAAGAACAGCACGTACTGGCCGTTCGGCGCGAAGGTCGGGCCCTCGTTGTGGAAGCCCTCGGTGAGGACGCGCTCGCCGGACCCGTCGGGCTTCGCCACGCAGATGGCGAACCCGCCGTTGCGCTGCCGGGTATAGGCGATCAGGTCGCCCCGGGGCGACCAAGCCGGCTGGGAGGCCGAGCCGGCGCCGAAGGTGATGCGGTGCGGGTTCGAGCCGTCCGCCCCCATCACGTAGACCTGCTGCGAGCCGCCGCGGTCGGACTCGAAGGCGATCTGCGCGCCATCCGGCGAGTAGGTCGGCGAGGTATCGATCGCCATGCCGTTGGTGATCGACCGCTGGGCCTTCGAGGCGATGTCCATGGTCACGATGTCGGCGTTGCCGCCCTGCTGGACGCTCATCACGATCTTGCGCCCGTCCGGGGAGAAACGCGGGCTCGCGCTCATCGAGTCGACATTGCCGAGCGCCTGGCGCGATCCGGTCTCCAGGTTGATGACCTGGACCCGCGGCTGGTGGCCGGTGGCCTGCGCCATGAAGGCGATGTCCTGCGTGGCCGGCGAGTAGCGCGGCGCCACGATCGACATCTCGCCGGTGGTGATGGCCCGGACGTTGGCGCCGTCCTGGTCCATGACCATCAGGCGCTTCCGGCGGTTCTCCTTCGGACCGGTCTCGTCCACGAAGGCGATGCGGCTGTCGAACCAGGGGCCGAGGCCGGTGATCTTGGTGTAGACCGCATCGGAGATCAGGTGGCCGGTGCGCCGGACGTTGGCGGCGTCCGTGCCGTATTGCTGGCCGGTCATCTGCTGGCCGGAGGTCACGTCCCAGAGCCGGAACTCGACCTTGACCCGGCCGGCCTCTCGGACGACGCGGCCGGTGACGAGCCCCTGGACGCCGGTGGCGCGCCACTTCTCGAAATTCGGAGCGGCATCGAAGTTCGGCTGCTCCGGGAAGCGGGCGTGTTCGAGGGGCGTGAAATAGCCGGAGCGGCGCAGGTTGTTGGTGACCACGCCGGAGACAAGGCCGCCGAGGCTCGGGTCGCCGCCGAAATCCGCGATTGCGATGGGCATCGGCTGGAAGTTGCCGCCGCCGATGCGCAGCTGCAGCTGCGCCTGGGCGGGCCCCGCCAGGAAGCCCGTCAGCATCACGAGAAGCGCGATCAGGCGCGCGGCATAGGACGTCGGGAGACGCCCGACGAAGGGGAGGTGCAGCATGATGGGTCGGATCCGAGTGACGATCAGACGAGGACGCGGGGACGGCGGTACGCGGGCTGGAAGACCTCAGGTCGCCGTGAACTCGAACTCCGCGTTGATGGCCTTCCAGTCGTTGTAATACGGCGCATAGGTGGCCGGAATGTTGTACGGCGCGCAACGGCGCACCGCCCGGAGCGCGGCCTGCGCGATCGACTGATCCACCGCGCTCGACCCGCCGCGCATGATCCGCGGCTCGGTGCTGAGCGAGCCGTTCGGGTTCAGGCGGATGTCGAGCACCGGCAGGACCACGCCCTGGGCCGCGCCGGGAGGCGCCGAGTAGCAGCGCTCGATCTGCTGCTGGAGCAGGCCGACCAAGGCGTCGCGCAGCGACGGCGACAGACGCTGCGCCGTGCCGGTCGCGGCGCCCAGCGCCGCCACCTTCTGGACCGTATGACCGGTGGCGCCGGTGGATTGCGACGGCGCCTTCGAAGCCAGCATCGAACGGATATCGCCAGCATTGAACTTGTCGGCGAGTTCGGCCTGCTTGCGCGCCTTGGCCTCGGCGTCGGCCTTCGCCTTCGCATCCGCCATGGCCTTCGCCTTCGCTTTGGCAGCAGCCTCCGCCTTGGCCTTCGCGGCGGCTTCCGCCTTCTCGCGCTCCGCTTCGGCCTTGGCCTCGGCGATCTCCTTCTGGCGCTCGGCCTCCGCCTCAGCCTTCGCCTTGGCGTCTGCGGCCTTCTTGGCGGCTTCCTTCGCGGCTTCCTTGGCCGCTTCGGCCTTGGCGGCGGCCTCGGCCTTGGCCTTCGCGGCGGCCTTCTGCGCGGCGGCCTCGGCTTCGGCCTCCTGCTTCTCGATCAGCTTCTCGAGCTGTTCGCGCTTCTCGGCTTCGGCCTTGGCAGCGGCGGCCTCGGACTTGGCCTTCGCCTCGGCCTTGGCGGCCTTGTCGGCCGCAGCCTTCTCCGCGGCGGCCTTCTCCGCAGCCTTCTCCGCAGCCTTGGCGGCTGCCTTCTCGGCGTCGCGCTTCTCCTGCGCCGCCTTCGCGGCCTGAGCCGCCTCCTGCGGATCCGGCTCGCCGCGGAGCGGCATCTCCTCCGCGTTGGCGAGCTTCATCTCGGCGGTGCGGGTAGGGGCGGTGGGGGCGTCGGTCTTGGCGTTCTCGGGCTCGCGATCCTCGAACTTCTCGGCCTTGCGGTCCGCCCGCGACGTCGCGTTCGGCATCGGCTTGTCGGCCTGCCGCTCACCCTTGGTGATCTCGGAGAACTGGTTCTCGGTGATCACCTCGACGGGCACGCCCTCCTGGGCCTCCGGCAGGGCCGGGGCCGCAACGCTGACGAGCGCCAGCGCGAGCAGCGCGACATGGGTGCCGGCTGAGATCCAGACACCCGGTTCCTTGCGGTCGAAGCGGAACTCCACGGGACGGCCCTACTGATGCTCAGGCTCGGTGACGAGGGCGACCTTCTTGAAGCCGCCGCCGGTCACGATCGCCATCACCTGCGCCACGCGGCCGTAATCGACCCGCTTGTCGCCGCGCACGAAGACGCGCTCCTCGGTCCCGGTCTTGGCGGTCTCCATGAGCTTCGGCACGATCGTGTCGTCCGTCAGCTCGTCCTCGCCCAGGAAGACCTGGCCGGTCTGGCGGATCGACAGGGTGATCGGCTTCACGTCGGAATTCAGCGGGGAGGCCTTGGATTGTGGCAGATCCAGGGGAACGCCCACGGTCATCATCGGCGCCGCGACCATGAAGATGATCAGGAGAACGAGCACGACGTCGATGAACGGCGTCATGTTGATCTCGTTGATGGGACCGCCGCGGCGGCCCCGGCGCCGGCGGCGCTTGCCGCCCTGCGATGCGCCCGCTGCCATGCCCATGGATCATTCTCCTCTGGATCAGCCGGGTCAGGCGGCGAGCGGCAGCCGCTCGTCGATCTGGCGGGAGAGGATGGCGGAGAACTCGTCGGCGAAGCCCTCGAGGCGCGACTGCGCCTTGGTCACCTCGGCCTGGAGCTTGTTGTAGGCGAGCACCGCCGGGATCGCGGCGAACAGGCCGATGGCGGTGGCGAACAGCGCCTCGGCGATGCCGGGAGCGACGACCGCGAGCGACGTGTTCTTCGAGGCCGCGATCGACGTGAAGGCGGTCATGATGCCCCAGACCGTGCCGAACAGGCCGATATACGGGCCGGCCGAACCGATCGAAGCGAGGAACAGGAGCCGCGACTCAAGCCGCTCGACCTCGCGGTGGATGGTGACGTCGAGCTGCTTCTCGATGCGTTGCGAGAGCGACTGGATCTGCCGGCCGGATCCCTCGAAGGAGCGCTTCCACTCCCGCATGGCGGCGACGAAGACGGCGGCGAGGCCGGTGGCCGGACGGTCGTTGAACGAGCGGAACAGCTCCTCCAGGGAGCGGCCGGACCAGAACGCGTCCTCGAACGCGTCCATCTCGGCCTTCGTCCGGCGGAACAGAAGTGTCTTGTCGACGATGATCGACCAGCACCAGATCGAGGCGCTGAGCAGCCCGATCATCACGATCTTCACGACGAAGTGGGCCTGCAGGAACAGGCCGAGCAGCGTCATGTCGGCGACAGGCGCGGCCTGCATCGCGTCGGCTGGGTTCATCCGTCGAGATCTCCTGCTCCGGATCGCGATGCGCCGGGCGAGGCCCGCGTCCGTCGGATCCGTGAGCGATATCAACGCTGTCGCCCGCGAATCTGTCGAAAGTAAGGGCCGTCGGCGGCCCCGCGCCCCGCCGTGGCATCGCCTCCGTTAAGGGCGCGGCAGGGTTAAGGATCGGTTTCGATCCAGGCGATCCTGAGGCACCGGACGCGGGCTTCCGGGCCATTCGGGCTGGACCTGCCGAAAGAGCCTCCCGTATGGTCGCCGCCAGCGGCGCCGAGTCGAGAGCCCTGAGATCCACGCAGGACGCGCATGACCCTCCCCGTTCCCAGCTTGCCCGACCTTCTGCCCACCGGCCCGGCCCGGTTCCTGGGCTGGTCCATGATCGCGGACCCGATGGTGGCCGGCTTCCTGGCGCGCGCGGGTTTCGATGCCGTGCTCTTGGATCAACAGCACGGCACCCACGATTACAAATCTTGTTGTGCGGCGATCACGGAAGTGGCGCTGGCCGGCAAATCGACGCTGGTGCGGGTGCCGGTGGGCGACTTCGCCATGGTCTCGCGGATGCTCGATGCCGGCGCCGCCGGCGTCGTGGCGCCGATGATCAACACCGTAGCGGACGCCGAGGCGTTCGCCGCCGCCGCGAAATTCCCACCGGTGGGCCAGCGGAGTTGGGGGCCGGACCGGGCCATGTGGCTGTCGGGGCTCCGGAACGGGGCGGATTATCTCGCAGGCGCCAACGACCGGGCCCTCACGATCGCCATGTGCGAGACCCAGGCGGCGATCGCCGACTTGGAGGCGATTCTCGCCGTACCGGGCATCGACGGGATCCTGGTCGGGCCCGCCGACCTGTCGATCGCCCTGTCGCAGGGGACCGTCATCGATCCCCTGGGATCGGCGGTGACGGCAGCCCTCAGCGAGATCGCGCGCAAGACCCGGGCGGCAGGCAAGATCCCCTGCGCCTTCGCGCCATCTCCTGCGCGGGCGCGGGAAATGGTCGGGATGGGCTACCAGCTGGTCTCGATCGAGTATGACGCGATGACCATCGTCAACGCCTTCGCCCGCGTGCTGTGCGAGGCCGATCCATCTCGGGCGGGCTGAGCTCCGGGTAGGCTTGCATTGGCAAGCCGACGCATGATCCGCTCATGGCGCTGGCTGATGCCGGGTATCCGCCGCAGAGCCGGCGGCCGCTTTTGCAAAATCTGATCAGGCGGCCTCTCCCGGCGCGAGACGCTGCCGGAGCGCGTCCGGGAGACGCACGGCGCGCCCGTCCCGGACGCAAGCGACTGTCACATCGGCTGAAACCAGAACGGCATCGCCCCGCCGGACGTCCTGGGTCAGGTGCATCGATGCGCCGCGCAGGGCGCGGGTCCGGGTGACGACGGTCAGGAGATCGTCCATCCGGGCCGGCCGAATGAAATCGAGGCTCATGCGCCGCACGACGAACACGAGACCCCGGGCGTCGCGGTGCAGATCGGACTGATCGCCGGCGAGTTCCCGCAGGAGTTCCGTGCGGCCGCGCTCCAGGAAGCGCAGATAGCTCGCATGATACACGAAGCCCGAGAAATCGGTGTCCTCGTAGTAGACCCGCACGCCAAGCCGGTGGCCCTGGCCATCGACCTCGGCCGTTTCGTGCATGTGGGGCTCGATCGCGCTCATGCGCTCCTTTAGCGACGGCCTGAGCGACGGCGCAACACGACGAGGGCCGCCCGGGGGCGGCCCTCGCACAGATCAGCGATGACGCGCGGCTCAGCCGCCGATGCGGGCCGCGAGGCTCGCCGAATGGGCGTGCTCGTCGGCGATGTAGGGCAGCGCCTCGGTGGCGAACTTGCGGCCCTGGGCGTTGTCGCCGGACTTGGCGTAGGCGTCGTAGAGCGCCAGGGTGCGGGCGTCAGAGCGGGCCTGCTGGTCGATATAGGTCCGGTCGAAGGCCCGGCCGCTGCGCGCCGCCTGGAGCTGCGCCAGACGCGCCTGGCCGCGGTCACCGAGGGCCACGCGGCGGCCCGGCTCGGCCGGGTTGTTGTCGACGAGCCCGACCGCGCCGAGAGCGCCGCCGACGATGCCGGTGCCGATATTGGCAGCCACCGTGACCGGGGCGAGCACGAGGCCGATTGGGTTGCTCAGGTCGGTGCGGATGCCCTGGTTATCGGACACGACCGATCCGCTGCGCGACAGCGAGGTGTTCGGCGGCAGCAGCGCGTCGGTGGTCGCCTTGCGCTCGACGAGGACGCGGTTGGCGTAGTTGCGAACCTGCGGGTTCCGCGACCGCTGAAGGGCCATGCGGCTCGCCTCGATGCTGGCGGCATCCGAGCGGAGCGCCTCGGCCCGGAAGGCGGGCGTCTCGGTCGCAGCGGCGCCGACGCCGTCCTGATTGGCGAAGGGCAGCACGCGGATCGGAAGGGCGTCCTGCGCGAAGGCCGGCGCAGAGATGGCGGCGACGGACAGGCCGAGCACGGCGAGCGTAAGCTTCTTCATGGCGGAAGTTTATCCCTGACGTTGTTTTTGAGATCTCGAAGATCTGTCGCGATCAGAGAGACAGGGCCTCGATCCCAACAGGCTTGCCGGCGCCCAGCAGACTGAGCGCGGTCGCCTCCACAACTGTCGCGTTTGGGCGCTGTTCCATGAGATCCGTCACTTTTTTCGTGCAGATCCTCGTCCAAGTCAGCAATTAAGCTTAGCAATATTGCTTGAGCACCGTCGTCAAAAGGGCTTGCATCGCAGAGACTTACTGATGCCGCACCGCAAAACCTCTTCGCGGGAGCGTCGTTTTTCGGGGCAATCGGCGCATGAGCCGCGGGAAATGCTGATCCGAACTCCATGCATGGGCAGGTCGGCGGCGGGCCTTACGGCGCGTCGTCTCCGAAGAAGCCGAACTGTCCCGGCGTCTCGCGCTTCGGCTCCGGCAGCTGCATGTGGCGGTAGGCGTGCCGGGTGAGGACGCGGCCGCGGGGGGTGCGCTGCACGAAGCCGCGCTGGATGAGATACGGCTCGAT
>NZ_FPBW01000059.1:0-15281 GCF_900116795.1 Methylobacterium sp. UNCCL125
TCGGCATCCGGCGGGACGCCTTCGCGGAGACCGGGGGCGCGGCGGCGCTGGCGAGCGTCGCGCGGGACTACGATCTGGGCGCGGCGACCGTGGGGGTGCGGGCGCAGACGGGCCTGGAGCTGGGGCTGGGTCTTCCGGTGACGCTGCGGGGTCTGGTCGGCTACCGGCGGGCGTTCGGCGACGTGGTGCCGACGGCCCTGCTGCGGTTCGGCACGGGCCCGGCCTTCCTGAGCGCGGGCGTGCCGATCGACCGGGACGCGCTGGTGGCGCAGGTCGGGCTCGATCTGGCGGTGGCGCCGAACGCGAGCCTGGGCGTGGCCTATACCGGCCAGACCGGCGCCCGCGCCCAGGATCAGGCCGTGAAGGGCACCTTCACCCTCCGGTTCTGAACACGCCGGACGACGTCGCCTCTGTCACACGCCTGACGCGGTCCGGCCGCTAGCGGACCGGACCGCTCGCTTCATCGATCGAGGGATCCGCATGCTTGACGCCACGGTGCCGGCCCTGTCCCTCGGCGCGCTTCTGGCCCTCGTCCAGATCGTCAGCATCGGCGTCGCGGGCCGGCGCCTCGGCCGGAGCCACGGGCCGTCGCGGTTTCCGGACGGCGCGCCCGTCTCCGTGGTCCGTCCGCTTCACGGGATCGAGGCTTACAGCGAGGAGATGCTCACCCGGAGCTTCCGCCTCGACTACCCGTCCTACGAGCTGATCTTCTGCGTGGCCGACCCCGGGGACCCGATCGTGCCGATGGTCCGGCGGCTGATCGCGGCCCATCCGCGCGTGCCCGCCCGCCTGATCCTCGGCGACGAGCGCCTCTGCGAGAACCCGAAGCTCAACAATTGCCTGCGGGGCTGGCGGGCCGCCGCTTACGACTGGGTGGTGCTCGCCGATTCCAACGTGGCCATGCCGCCGGACTACCTCCAGCGGCTCCAGGCGGCGTGGCGGGACGATACCGGCCTCGTCTGCTCGACCCCCGCCGGGGCGCGCCCGGGCAGCTTCATGGCCGAGGTGGAATGCGCCTTCCTGAACACCCTGCAGGCTCGCTGGCAATACGCCGCCGAGGCGTTCGGGCTGGGCTTCGCGCAGGGCAAGAGCATGCTGTGGCACAAGCCCTTTCTTGAGGCGCAGGGCGGCCTGCAGGCGCTCGCGGCCGAGATCGCCGAGGACGCGGCCGCCACCAAGCTCGTCCGGGCCGCCGGCAAGCGGGTCCACCTCGTGGCGAGCCCGTTCGAGCAGCCGCTCGGGCCGCGCGGCTTCCAGGAGGTCTGGGCGCGGCAGCTGCGCTGGGCGCGCCTGCGCCGCGTGACCTTCCCGCTGTTCTTCGCTCCCGAGATCGGCAGCGGTGTCCTGTTGCCGGCGCTTCTCATCGCCCTCTGCGCCGGCAGCTTCACGGGCCTCGTCGGCGCTGCCGGCCTCGCCGGCCTGTGCTATGCCGCCGAGCACCGGCTCGCGATCCGCGCGGGCTGGCACCGTTCGCCCCGCCTGCTGGCGGCCTTCCTGGTGCGCGACGCCCTGATCCCGGCGATCTGGCTCGGCGCCTGGATGCAGAGCGCCATCGTGTGGCGGGGCAACGCCATGGACGTGCGCCCCCGGCGGGCCGCCGAGGCGCGTCCCTACGCGCCGACGGCCTGACGGCGGCCGACGATCGGAGGCCGAAAGGTGTCGCGCCGCTACGCTCTCTACTGCCTGCCCGCCCCGGGTTCCCGGCTGGAGGTCTTCGGCCGGTCCGTCCTCGGCACCGACCCCGTCTCGGGGGCGGCGGTCCCGCACCCGGAGGGCTTGAGCGACCTCGCCGCCGTCACGGCGGGGGCCCGGATCTACGGGTTCCACGCCACCCTCAAGGCGCCGCTGCGCCTCGCGGCGGGCACCACGGAGGCGGATTTCGTCGCCGCCACCCGTGACCTCGCGGCCGCGCACCCGCCGGTGGCGGTGGGCCCGCTCCGGGTCGCCGCCCTCGGGCCGTTCCTTGCCCTCGTGCCGGAAGCTCCCCCGCCGGAGCTGGGGCTCTTCGCCGCCGAGTGCGTCGCCGCCCTCGACCCGTTCCGTGCGCCGCTCACCGAGGCCGAGCGCGCCAAGCGCCGCCCGGAGCGCCTCGACCCGCGCGGGCGGGCGCTGCTGGCGCGCTGGGGCTACCCGTACGTGTTCGAGGCCTTCCGCTTCCACATGACCCTGACCGACGCCCTGCCGGAGGCGGAGCGCGAAGCCTGGCACCGGCGCCTGTCCGAGGCCTACGCCGCCGCGGGGCCGGAGCCCCTTGTGATCGACGCCGTGTGCCTCCTGACCCAGGACGGGTCCGGCCCGTTCCGGCTCCTGGCGCGCCTGCCCTTCGGAGAGCCCCGTGGTTGACCGTCCCCTCGGACTCGAACCCGCACGCGATCCCAGCGCCCGGGTCGTGGATTGCCGCCTCGGCCACTACACGGAGGTCGGCGCGCGAACCCGCCTCACCGAGACGATCCTCGACGATTATTCCTACATCGGTCAGGATTGCGAGGTGATCTACACGACCATCGGCAAGTTCTGCTCGATCGCCGCCAGCGTGCGGATCAATCCCGGCAACCACCCGATGGAGCGCGCGTCGCAGGCGCATTTCACCTACCGGGCACGGGCCTACTGGCCGGAGGAGTCCGACGAGCCCGCCTTCTTCGACCGGCGCCGGGCGAGCCCGGTGGCGATCGGCCACGATGTCTGGATCGGCCACGGCGTCGTTGTCCTGCCCGGCCGCACCATCGGCACCGGCGCCGTGGTCGGCGCGGGCGCCATCGTCACCCGCGACGTCGAACCCTACACGATCGTTGTCGGCAATCCCGCCAAACCGGTCCGGCGCCGCTTCCCCGAGGCCGTCGCCGAACGTCTGATGCGCCTGGCATGGTGGGACTGGGATCACGAACGGCTGCGCCGGGCGCTTCCGGATTTCCGCGGCCTGCCCATCGAAGCATTCCTCGAGCACTATGAAGTTTAAGCCGGCTATCAAAATGTAATAATTGTGCCGGCAAACATAACCGATCTGTATTCGTCATCCAATCGTCGTGAAATCGGCGTTTACCTGCGGCCATTCCCCGGCGGATGGTGGCATGCTGGTTATCGAGGATCTCACGCGCCAGTACGGCGACCGGCGCGCCGTCGACGGCGTGTCGCTCCGGATCGAGCCCGGCAGCTTCGTCGGCGTGATCGGCCGGTCGGGCGCCGGCAAGTCGACGCTGCTGCGCCTGATCAACCGGCTGGCGGACCCGAGTTCGGGGCGCATCCTCCACGACGGCCGTGAGGTCACCACCCTGCGGGGCCGCGACCTGCGCGAATGGCGGACCCGCTGCGCCATGATCTTCCAGCAGTTCAACCTCGTCGGCCGCCTCGACGTGATGACCAACGTGTTGATGGGCCGGCTCAGCCACGTGCCGAGCTACCGTTCCCTGCTGCGGCAATGGTCCGCCGAAGACCGGGCCATGGCGCTCGCCGCCCTGGAGAGCTTCGACATGGGCGAGTTCGCCGGCCAGCGCGCCGACGGCCTGTCGGGCGGCCAGCAGCAGCGCGTGGCCATCGCCCGCGCCCTCGTGCAGGAGCCCGAGATCCTGCTCGCCGACGAGCCGGTGGCCTCCCTCGACCCGCGCAACACCCGGCTCGTGATGGACGCGCTGGCCGAGGTGAACCGGCGCTACGGCATCACGGTGCTGTGCAACCTGCATTCCCTCGACCTCGCGCGCGCCTATTGCGACCGTCTCGTGGGCCTCGCGGCCGGGCGGGTCGTGTTCGAGGGCGGACCGTTCGACCTCACCGAGGACGTGGCGCGCCGGCTCTACGGCCTGGAGGCCGGCGAGGTGCTGGACGATTCCGCGCAGCGCGAGGCGGAGCAGCGGGCCGCGATGCCCGGCAGGCCCGGTCTCGTGCCGGCGCGGCCGGTCCGCGAGGCCGCCCTCGGCGCCTGATCCGGGCCCTCCAAGCCCCAACAACCATTCGGGAAACGCCCGACCGGCCTCCGGCCGGCCGAACTTCCTGCCCTACGCCGTCACGAAGGACGACACGATGATCACCCGACGCACTCTCGCCGGCGCCGCCGCGGCTCTCGCCCTCCTCGGCCTGCCGGCCGCCGCCCAGGACTGGAAGGCCCAGTATCCGGAGCTGACGCTCGGCGTGATCCCGGCCGAGAACGCCTCGGGCACCGCCGACCGCTGGGCGCCGCTCACCGCCTACCTGACCAAGACGCTCGGCGTGCCGGTGAAGCTGCGGGTGGCGAGCGACTACGCCGCCGTGATCGAGGGCCAGCGGGCCGGCAACATCCAGATCGCGTGGTACGGACCGGCCTCCTTCGCGCGGGCCGTGATGACCGGCGTGAAGATCGAGCCGATCGTCAACCAGAAGCACGAGACCGGCGCCTCGGGCTACTATTCGGTGGTCTACGTTCTGGCCTCCAGCCCCTACAAGACCGTCGAGGATCTCAAGGGCAAGAACCTCGCCCTGGTCGATCCGAACTCGACCTCCGGCAACCAGGCGCCGCGCTTCTTCCTGAAGCGGGCCGGCTACGACGTGGAGAAGTTCTTCGGCAAGACCTTCTACGCGGGCAGCCACGAGAACGCCGTGCTGGCACTCACCCAGGGCACGGCCGACGCCGCCGCCAACCTGTGGAATTCCGAGACCGACACGATGGTCACCCGCATGGCCGCCAAGGGCATGCTCAAGAAGCCCGATGGCACGCCGATGCAGCAATCGGACTTCCGGGTCGTGTTCAAGTCCGACTTCCTGCCGGAGGGGCCCTTCGCCATGCTGACGAGCCTGCCGGACGACCTGAAGGCCAAGATCCGCGACGCCTTCGTGGCCCTGCCGAAGGCCGACAAGGCCGCCTTCGACCGTCTCTCCGACGGCAAGGACCAGGATCTGACGCCGGTGACCCTCAAGGATTATCAGCCGATCATCGACATGCTGCGGTTCAACGACGAGCAGCGCCGGAAGTCCTGATCCGGGCCCGCCCGCCTTGCGCGGTCTGACACCCCTGTCGCCGGAGCGGGAAGCCGCCCTCTCCGGCCTCTACGCGGCGGCGACCGGCGCTGCGCGCCGCCGCACGCTGGCGGGCTTCGCCCTTGTGGCGGCGCTCGCCCTGGTCGCCGGCTTGGTCGCCGAGGTGCGGCCGCTGGTCTTCGCCGAGAACATCGGCAAGTTCACCGCCTACATCCAGCAGATCCTGCCGCCGATCAGCCTCGAGCACCCGCTCGAAGACGTCCGCAGCTGGTACTGGGGCCTGCCCAAATGGCTGGGCCTGCTGGGCGAGACCCTGCTCATGGCCTATCTCGGGACGCTGCTCGGGGGGCTCGCGGGCTTCGCCCTCAGCTTCGTGGCCGCTGCCAACCTCGTGCGGTCGCGCCTGCTGCGCGTCGGCGCCAAGCGCCTCCTGGAATTGTGCCGCACCGTCCCCGAGGTGGTGTTCGCCCTCATCTTCGTGATCGCCTTCGGGCTCGGCCCGATGGTGGGCGTGCTCGCCATCGCGATCCACACCACGGGGGCGCTCGGCAAGCTGTTCTCCGAGGTGGTCGAGAACATCGACATGCGGCCCGTCGAGGGCCTGTCGGCCTCGGGCGCAACCTGGGTCCAGACGGTGCGCTTCGCGGTGCTGCCGCAGGTGCTGTCGAACTTCGCCTCCTACGCGCTGCTGCGCTTCGAGATCAACGTGCGCGGGGCCGGGGTGATGGGCTTCGTCGGCGCCGGCGGCATCGGCCAGGAATTCCTCGTGGCGATCCGAAATTTCTACTACGCGGACGTGAGCGCGATCCTCGTGCTGATCATCCTGACCGTGTTCTGCATCGACCTCGCCACCGAGCGGGTCCGTCACCGCCTGATCGGCGCGGAGCAGGCCCGATGAGCCCGCGTCCCGAGGCCCTGCGGGCGGCGGCCCGGGCGGACCTCGCCCGCCTGCGCGCGCGCTACCCCGCGCAGTTCCGCACCGACTGGCCGGGGCGGGCGCGGCTCGCCGCCCTGCTCGCCGTCCTGATCGGGCTCGCGGCGTTCGGCTACTGGCGCCTCGACTTCTCGATGGCGCGGATCCTCCACGGGCTCGGGCGGCTCGGTACCTTCGCGGTGCTGATGCTGCCGCCGTCCCCGGAGGGCCATTTCTGGACCTTCCTGCACGCGCTGGGCGAGACCCTGGGCATCGCCTTCCTGGGCACGCTGACGGCGGCGGTCTTCGCCTTCCCGGTGGCGTTCCTGGCGGCCCGGAACGTCGTGCCCAACCCCTTCGCGCGGTTCGCCGTCCGCCGCGGCCTCGACGTGATGCGCTCGGTGGACGTGCTGATCTGGGCGCTGATCTGGATCAACGTCGTGGGCCTGGGCCCCTTCGCGGGGGCGCTCGCCATCGCGTGCTCGGATTTCGGGGCGCTCGGAAAGCTGTTCTCCGAGGCGATCGAGACCTGCGACAAGCGTGCCGGCGAGGGCGTCGTCGCCTCGGGCGGCTCGCGCCTGCACCGCATCCGCTTCGGGCTGATCCCCGGGGTCCTGCCGGTGCTGGCGAGCCAGGTCCTGTACTTCTTCGAGTCGAACACACGGTCGGCGACGATCATCGGCATCGTCGGCGCCGGGGGCATCGGTCAGTACCTCACCGAGCTGATCCGCGTGCTGGAGCTGCAGCAGGTCGCCTTCCTGGTGCTGATGATTCTCGTCACCGTGGCGGCGATCGACTGGGTCTCGACCCGCCTGCGCCGGGCGATCATCGGGCCGGCGGCGCGCTGAGCCGGCGGCCCGATAAACCGCCGATCACCCGCCGATCACCAGCTCCACCCGGTCGGCGGCAAACAGGGTGCGGTTCGCCTGGATCGGCACGCCGGCGGGATCGATGTTGACGCTCGACACCACCAGAACGACCCGCCCCGGGGCGATGTCGAGGCGCTGCGCCTCCGCGGAATCGGCCGGCCGGGCGCGGATGCGCGTCGAGAGCCGGGTGTAATCGTGCAGGCCGCAGGCCGCGAAGGCCCGGGTGATCGAGCCGCGCTCGGCATAGGCCTCGGCGAAGCCCGCGAAGCGCGGCAGCGGCAGCCAGGTCAGCGCCGTCGAGAGCGGGGCGTCGTCCGCCCGGTGGACCGTCAGCAGCTCCAGGATCGGCGCGCCGGGGGCGAGGGCCAGGGCTGCCGCCTGCTCGGGCCCGGCCGGGACCGTGGTCGAGGCGACGAGGTCGCCCCAGGCCTCGCGTCCGGCCCCGGCGACGATTTCGGAGAACCGCGTGCGCGGCCCGATCGGGTAGGCGAGGGGTGCCTCCTCCACGAAGGTGCCCCGGCCCTGGCTGGCGCGCACGAGCCCGCCCTCGGCGAGCGCCGCGAGGGCACGTCGCACGGTGTGCCGGTTCACGGCGAAGCGCGCCGCCAGGGCGGCCTCGGCGGGCAGCTGCTGTCCCGGCGGATAGCGCCCCGCCGCGATCTCGGCCGTCAGCGCGTCGGCGATCTGCCGCCACGCCGTCAGACCCTCGCCCCGGACGAGGCCGGGTGCCTGCTCCTGCGCATCCATCCTGTCATCCAAACTTCATTTGTGCGGCGCACGCCAGTTGTCTATACACCTATACAACCGAGCGACGGAGGGATTCGCGATGACGACGAGCCCGAGACATCCGGCATCCGAGGGGGAGATCGGGGCGCGCCAGGCCGTGATGGCGCTCTGTGCCGAGGCGAGCCGCACGGACCTGGAGGCGGCCCTGTCGGTCCTCGACACCCCGGCCGCCGCGGATCTCCGGCCGCCGGAGACGGGGCTCGTGATGGCCTCAGGCCGGATCGGCGGCGACGGGCGCCCGTTCAACCTCGGCGAGGTCAGCGTGACCCGGGCCGCCATCCGCCTCGCGGACGGTCCGGCCGGCTTCGCCTACCATCTCGGCCGCGACCGCACGAAGGCGCGGCTCGCCGCGATCCTCGACGCCCTCTGGCAGGACCCGGACCGGCGCGCCCGGGTCGAGGCCGCCCTGGCGCCCGCCGCCCGGCGGCTCGCGGCGGACCGGCAACAGGCGGCCCGGCGCACGGCGGCCACCCGGGTCGACTTCCTGACCCTCGCCCGCGGAGACGATTGAGCATGCTCGCCCCCGGCTTCGCCGATCCGGTCCACGACGCGCAGGGCACCTTCCGCGCCGTGATGGACGCCCTCGCCCGCCCCGGGCTCGTCCGGCCGCTCGCCCCGTTCCTTGCGCCGTTCCTCGCGCCGCCCGCGCCGCTCACGCCGGAACTGGCCGCCGTCGCACTGGCGCTCACCGACGCCGACACGCCGGTCTGGCTGGATCCGGCCCTCGCCGAAGCCGCGGACGTCGCGGCCTACCTGCGCTTTCACACCGGCGCGCCGCTCACCGACGATCCGGCCCGGGCCGCCTTCGCGCTGGTCCGCGAGTCTCGACGCTGCCCGCCGCTGGGCCGGTTCGCCCTCGGCACGCCGGCCTACCCCGACACCTCCACCACCCTGGTGCTCGCCCTCGACACGATCACGGACGGGCAGGGGCTGAGCCTCTCCGGCCCGGGCGTCCGGGGCACGGTCCGGGTCGCGCCGGGACCTCTGCCAGACGGCTTCGCGGCGCAGCTCGCCGAGAACCGCGCCGACTTTCCGCTGGGCGTCGACCTGATCCTCACCGCGCCCGGCCGCGTGGCCGGTCTGCCGCGCTCCACGACGGTCACGGAGGCCTGACCCATGTACGTGGCCGTGAAGGGCGGCGAGGCCGCCATCGACAACGCCCATCGGCTCCTCGCCGAGGCCCGCCGGGGCGACCCCGCCGTTCCGGAACTCTCCGTGGCGCAGATCCGCGAGCAGATGGCGCTGCTCGTCGACCGGGTGATGACCGAGGGCTCGCTCTACGATCCGGACCTCGCGGCCCTGGCGCTCAAGCAGGCGCGCGGCGACGTGGTCGAGGCGGTGTTCCTGGTCCGCGCCTACCGGACCACGCTGCCCCGCTTCGGTGCCTCCGCGCCGGTCGACACCGGCACCATGGCGGTCGAGCGCCGGGTCTCCGCGACCTTCAAGGACCTGCCCGGCGGGCAGGTGCTCGGGCCGACCTTCGACTACACCCACCGGCTCGTCGACTTCGCGCTCGCGGCGGATACCGCCTCCGAGCCCGCCGCCGAGGCCGAGCCGCGCGCCGATGCCGGAACCTGCCCGCGGGTCACCGACCTGCTGGCCCAGGACGGGCTGATCGAGGCCTCGCCGCCGGACGACGGCGCCCCCGTGGGCGACCTCACCCGCGAGCCCGTGGATTACCCCGCCGACCGGGCCCTGCGCCTCCAGGCGCTCGCCCGGGGCGACGAGGGCTTCGTGCTCGGCCTCGCCTACTCGACGCAGCGCGGCTACGGCCGCACCCACCCGTTCGTCGGCGAGATCCGGGTCGGCGCGGTGGCGGTGGAGTTCGTGCCCGAGGAGCTGGGCTTCGCGGTCCCGCTCGGCCGGGTGCGGCTCACCGAGTGCCAGATGGTCAACCAGTTCAAGGGCTCGGGCGCGGCCGCGCCCCAGTTCACCCGCGGCTACGGGCTGAGCTTCGGGCAGAGCGAGCGCAAGGCCATGGCGATGGCCCTGGTGGACCGGGCGCTGCGCGCGGAGGAGCTCGGCGAGCCGGTGGCGAGCCCCGCCCAGGACCAGGAATTCGTGCTGGCCCATTGCGACAGCCTCCAGGCGACGGGCTTCGTCGAGCACCTGAAGCTCCCCCACTACGTCGACTTCCAGGCCGAGCTGGAGCTGGTCCGACGCCTGCGCGCCGAGTTCGAGCGCAAGACCGAGACCGTCGAGATGCAGGAGGCCGCCGAATGAGCGCGACAGGGATGTCCCCCTTCCTTGGTGGCTCCGCTTCCCGGGAGCTTCCGGGCCGCGCGCCGGATGACGCGCAGGTTCCCTCTCCCGAACGGGACAGGGGGCTCGTCGCGTCCGTCCTCGACGCGGCAGGAAACGCGCGCGGCTCCGGCTACAACTTCGCCTATCTCGACGAGGGCACGAAGCGGATGATCCGCCGCGCCATCCTCAAGGCCATCGCGGTGCCGGGCTACCAGGTGCCCTTCGCCTCCCGCGAGATGCCGATGCCCTACGGCTGGGGCACCGGCGGCGTGCAGGTCACGGCGGCGATCCTCGGGCAATCGGACGTGCTCAAGGTCATCGACCAGGGGGCCGACGACACCACCAACGCGGTCTCGATCCGCCGCTTCTTCGCCAAGACCTCCGGGGTGGCCACCACCACCCGCACGACGGAGGCGACGGTGATCCAGACCCGCCACCGCATCCCCGAGACGCCGCTCACCGAGGGGCAGATTCTGGTCTATCAGGTGCCGATCCCCGAGCCCCTGCGCTTCCTCGAACCGCGCGAGACCGAGACGCGCCAGCTCCACGCGCTGGCCGAGTACGGCGCCATGCACGTCAAGCTCTACGAGGACATCAGCCGCCACGGGCACATCGCCACCACCTACGCGTACCCGGTGGAGGTCGCCGGCCGCTACGTGATGGACCCGTCGCCGACGCCGAAATTCGACAATCCCAAGATGGACGACTGCCCGGCGCTCCAGCTCTTCGGCGCGGGCCGCGAGCGGCGGATCTACGCGGTGCCGCCCTATACGCGGGTGCGCAGCCTCGATTTCGAGGATCACCCGTTCCGCGTGCAGGAATTCACGCAGCCCTGCGCCCTGTGCGGCGCCCGCGGCCACTACCTCGACGAGGTGGTCACCGACGATTCCGGAGGCCGGATGTTCATCTGCTCCGACACCGACATCTGCGAGACCCGTGTCGCGGAGGCGGCCCGATGAGCGCGCCGCTCCTCTCCGCCCACGGCCTGACCAAGGCCTACGGCAGCCGGCTCGCCTGCGCGGGCATCGACCTCGACATCACGGAGGGCGAGGTGCTGGCCATCGTGGGCGAGTCCGGCTCGGGCAAGTCGACGCTCCTGTCGCTGCTCGCCGGCGAGCGGGCGCCCGATTCGGGTGAGGTCCGCTACCGGATGCGCGACGGGCAGACCCGCAGCCTCGCCGATCTCGGACCCGCCGCGCTGCGCCGGCTGATGCGCACCGACTGGGGCTTCGTCCGGCAGGACGCCCGCCAGGGCCTGCGCATGGCGGTCTCGGCCGGCGGCAATGTCGGCGAGCGGCTGATGGGCATGGGCGAGCGCCATTACGGCCGGATCCGCGGCCAGGCGCTGGACTGGCTCGGCCGGGTCGAGATCGAGGCCGGCCGGGTGGACGACCCGCCCAGCCAATTCTCCGGCGGCATGCGCCAGCGCCTCCAGATCGCCCGCAACCTCGTCACCGGGCCGCGCCTCGTGCTGATGGACGAGCCGACCTCCGGCCTCGACGTCTCGGTCCAGGCCCGGCTCCTCGACCTGATCCGGCGCCTCTCGGCCGAACTCGGCCTCGCGGTGATCATCGTGACCCACGACCTCGCGGTGGCGCGGCTGCTCTCGCACCGGATCGCCGTGATGCGGGCCGGCCGGGTGATCGAGACCGGCCTTACCGACCGGGTGCTCGACGATCCCGAGCACGCCTACACCCAGCTCCTCGTCGCCTCGGTGCTCGCCGCATGACTGCGCTTCTGACCTTCCAGGACGTCGCCAAGAGCTTCACCCTGCACCTGCGCGGCGGGATCGTCCTGCCGGTGGTGGGCGGCGTGAGCCTCGTGGTCGAGCCCGGCGAGTGCGTGGTGCTCGGCGGCCCCTCGGGGGCGGGCAAGTCCTCGCTCCTGAAGATGGCCTACGGCAATTACCGCTGCGATGCCGGCGCCATCCGGGTCCGCGACGGCGAGGCGGTGGTGGACGTCGTCCGGGCCGATCCGCGAGTGGTCTGGGCGCTGCGGGCGCGGGTCATCGCCTACGTGTCGCAGTTCCTGCGGGTGATCCCGCGGGTCCCGGCCCTCGACGTGGTCGAGGCCGCCGGCCGCGAGGGCGGGTTGTCCGAAGAGGCCGCCCGCGCCCGGGCCAAGGACCTCCTCGCCCGGCTCAACCTGCCCGAGCGGCTCTGGGGCCTGCCGCCCGCGACCTTCTCGGGAGGCGAGCAGCAGCGGGTCAATATCGCCCGGGGCCTGATCGCCGACCGGCCGCTCCTGCTCCTCGACGAGCCGACCGCCTCCCTGGACGCGCAGAACCGCGCCGTGGTGGCCGACCTCGTGCGCGAGAAGCTGAAGGCCGGCGCCGGCGTGCTCGGCATCTTCCACGACAGCGAGATGCGCGACGCTGTGGCGACCCGGGTGGTCGATGTCACCCGCTTCGCGCCGCAAGCCCGGGCAGCCTGAGGAATTCACGATGGACGACTTCATCCTCGAGAACGCGACCCTGGTCCTGCCCGACCGGGTGCAGCGCGGCTGGCTCGCCGTCTCCGACGGGGCGATCATCGAGATCGGCGAGGGCCGGGCGCCCGCGCGCGGCCTCGATTGCGGCGGCGATTACCTGATCCCCGGGCTGATCGAGCTGCACACCGACCATCTGGAGAGCCACTACGCGCCGCGCCCCAAGGTCCGCTGGCATCCGCTCGGCGCGGTGCTCGCCTACGACGCGCAGATCACCGCCTCGGGCATCACCACGGTGTTCGATTCGCTCCGCGCCGGCAGCGACCCGGACGGCAGCGGCCTCGGCTCCGAGCTGGAGCAGCTCGCCGGCGCCATCGCCGCCGCGCGGGCCGGCGACCTATTCCGGGCCGAGCACTTCACGCATCTGCGCTGCGAATTGCCCTCCACGGATGTGCTCGACACGGTGGCAACCTTCACGGCCCGCTACCCGGTGGGGCTGATCTCGCTCATGGACCACACCCCCGGCCAGCGGCAGTTCCGCGACATGGAGAAGTACTACACCTACGCCACGCGCGGCGGCCGTCCCATGGAGGAGATCCGCGCCAACACCGAGCGCAAGATCCGCGACGGTCGGTCGCTGAATGCGAAGAACCGGCCGGCCCTGGTCCAGTTCGCCCGCGAGATGGGGATCCCGCTGGCGAGCCACGACGACACCACCCTGGCGGATGTCGACCTCGCGGTCGGCGAAGGCGTGCGGCTGGCCGAGTTTCCCACCACCCTGGAGGCGGCCGAGGCCGCGCACCGCCAGGGCATCACCGTGATGATGGGCGCGCCGAACCTGATCCGCGGCGGCTCGCATTCCGGCAACGTCGCCGCCCTGGCGCTGGCCGAGGCCGGGAACCTCGACATCCTCTCGTCGGACTACGTGCCGGCGAGCCTCTTGATGGCGGCCTTCCTGCTGCCCGAGCAGGCACCGTCGATCACGCTGCCCGAGGCGCTGGCCACCGTCACGGCGAATCCCGCCCGCGCCACCGGGCTCACCGACCGGGGCGCCCTGGCGCCCGGGCTGCGGGCCGATCTCGTGCGCGTGCAGCGGGCCGAGGGCGTGCCGGTCGTCCGCGAGGTCTGGCGCGCCGGCCGGCGGGTCGCCTGATGCCGGGCTGCCTCGTCCTCGTGGTCGGCCCGAGCGGCGCCGGCAAGGACACGCTGATCCGGCTGGCCCGGGCGGCCCTGGCGGACGATCCGCGCTACGTCTTCCCGCGGCGTCTCGTGACCCGGCCACCCTCGGCGGACGAGGACAACGACGAGATCGACGAGGCTGCGTTCGCGGATGGCTGCACGGCCGGCCGCTTCACCTTGAGCTGGCGCGCCCATGGCCTCGGCTACGCCCTCCCGGCGGAGGCTGGAAGGCGCGCCGCCGACGGTCAGGTGGTGATCTGCAACGTCTCGCGCCGCATCGTCGCGGAGGCGCGGAGGACCTGCCCGCGGGTGAGCGTCGTCGAAGTCACCGCGCCGCCCGAGATCCTGGCGCAGCGTATCGCCGCCCGGGGCCGGCCGCAGGACGGCGACCTCGCCGCGCGTCTCGCCCGGGAGGGCGACGTCGTCGCGGATCTGACGATCCTCAACACCGGCTCCCCGGGCGACGCCGCGTCGCAACTCGTCGCGCATCTGCGCGCCTGCTGACGGGACATCTTCGTCCCACGCCGGGAGCGACTGCCGGGTCGCGGCGGCCGATGCACCGATCGCGCTGGAGCAACGAAAAAGGGCGGGTGCCGATATCGGCACCCGCCCTTGTTGGTCTCGGCCGGGGAAGCCCCGGCGCCGTCGGTCTCAGAGGCCGCCGAACTTGTAGTTGAAGCCGGCGCGAACGATGCTGCCCTCGGTGCGGAAGCGCGAGATGTACGCGCCGTTGCCGACACCCGGGACCGCGCCGACGAGCACGTTCTGGCTGCCGAGGTCGTAGTGCAGGTACTCGGCCTTCACCGTGATGGCGTCGTACTTGATGCCGATGTAGCGGCCGAGTGCGAAGGTGTTCAGGAAGCTGTCGGTGGGCAGGGCGAACTCGATGCCGCCGCCGTAGGCGTAGCCGACCTTGAAGTCGTCGTAGCGGCCGGCGAACTGCAGGCGGCCGCCCGGGGTGTAGAAGTTGGCGTCGTGGAACACGTTGCCGTAGGCGAGGCCGCCCATCCCGTAGACCAGAACGCGGTCGAAGGCGTAGCCGACGCGGCCCGTGAGGGTGCCGAGCCAGTCGAGGCTCTGGCGGAACTGGCTGATGTTCGGCGGGCCGCCGGCGACGTTACCGGTGCCGAGGACGACGCGGTTCTTGGTGATGTCGGTCCAGTCGATGCTGTTGGCGAGACCGACGACGATGCCGGAGCCCGGCGTGAACTGGTAGTTGTAGCCGGCGGTGCCGCCGATGTTGGCGAAGCCGTCCTGCGTGGTCGAGGTCAGGAAGGGACGGCGGCCGAGGGCCACATTGGTGGCGTTGCCCGGCTGGACGCCGACCGTGGTGATGCGCTCACGATCCGTGAAGGTGTAGGCGGACTCGAGACCGGCGTAGAAGCCCGTCCAGGTGAAGACCGGCACCGGCGTGAAGACCGGCGGCGGCGCGGCCCGGCGCGGCAGGTCGGCGGCCGAAGCGGCCGTCGTGACCAGCGCCGTCGCGGCGGTGGCGAGGAGGAACTTCTTCATCATGGCGGGGGGTCCGAGGTGATGCGTTGTTGTCCCCACTTAAGCTCGGCCGCACGGATCCCGCTATGCCCGCGAAGCCACACTGTGGCGCGAAAGCGGCGTGGATACTGCCTGTGATTGATGTTTCGGCGTTCAAGACTCATGGCCGCGGCTTGACAGCAGAGCCGGTCGTCGGGCGCCCGCGCGCCGCGGAGCTTGATCCCTGGCGGCCGACCCTCTAAGCGGACCGCGTTTTTCGCCCCTGTCCGAGCTTCGGGGCGGCTGACCAGGATTCGGGGCCCTTGTGTGGTCCCCGCCGCAGGAATGGGAATCATGGGCAAGGAAAAGTTCTCCCGCACCAAGCCGCACTGCAACATTGGCACGATTGGTCACGTTGACCACGGCAAGACGTCGTTGACGGCGGCGAT
>NZ_FPBW01000056.1:0-16077 GCF_900116795.1 Methylobacterium sp. UNCCL125
GGCCTGCGCGCCGTCTCCGACACCGCCAAGGCCATGGAGGCGATCCGCGAGCAGGCGGAGGCGGTGGCCGGCAACATCGTCAGCCTGTCGGAGAAGACCCAGACGATCGGCGACATCATCGAGACGGTCAACGACATCTCGGAGCGCACGCACCTGCTGGCGCTCAACGCCGCCATCGAGGCGGCGGCGGCCGGCGAGAGCGGGCGCAGCTTCGCGGTGGTCGCCTCCGAGATGAAGCTCCTGGCCGATCAGGCCAAGGCGGCCACCGGCCAGGTGCGGGGGATCCTGGGCGAGATCCAGCGGGGCATCAACACCTCGGTGATGCTCACCGAGGAGGCGGTCAAGCGCGCCGCCGCCGGCAAGACGCGCTCGGACACGACGCAGCGGACCATCGAGGAGATCACCGCCCGGGTGGAGGAGAACGTCCAGACCTTCCAGCAGATCGTCGCCTCGACCAACCAGCAGCAGCTCGGCATCGAGCAGGTGATGGGCGCGCTCCAGAACATCCGCCAGGCCAGCCAGCAGACCGCGGCCGGCACCCGGCAGGTCGAGGCCGCCTCCGCCAACCTCACCGAACTCGCCCAAGCCCTCATGGCCCTCGCCGAACGCTACCGGAACTGAGGCGGCGCGCCGAGCCCGGATCGTCCAGTCCAGGTTCTACCGACCCGATCCGGCCCTTCGGACGGACCGAAAGTCAGGCCCGGGGCGGTTCAGCCGCGACGGGCGGAGCGATGGGCCGGCTGGCGGGCGCCGGCATCCGCACGCCGGCGTGCGGCCCGGACGCGCTCGATGTCGGTTATCCCGACCGGACTGGGCGGCGCGTCGCGGGTGAACGGCATGCGACTGCGGACATCGCCGTAATAGTCCGCCCCCCCCATTCCGAAACTGCCCGCAACCACGGCTCCGTCCAGGCGCGTATCGCCGGCTGCTGCGCCCGTGGCGATGAGGACGAGGACAGGGGCGGCAAGGAGGAGGCGCATGGAAGCATCTGGCCGCCAATCTGCGGCAGCTTTGCGACGGTTGCCGTCACGAGCGCGTCCCGGGCTGTCGGGCCGTCTTCGGTTCAGGCGTCCGGGTCGCCGTGGGGGGAGCGGGTCGGACGCGGGTGCGGCTTCTGCCAACCCGTCCGCCCTTGCGCGAAGCCGACTTCAAGAAAGTGGATCAGCGGATTGACGCCTGCGGCGCGGACATCGGCGTTGGCTTCGAGATAGCCGTCGGTGCTGAACTGTCCGCTCGGGTCTCGCCCCTCGCGCCATCCCAGATCGAGGTAGTGCCGCGCCAACCCGTGGGGATACCGACACGTGTCGGCGTACCAGCTCCTGTAATATTCTTCATCGAAACCCGGGAGCGCGCTGTCCAGGTAGGGCTCGGATTTGAAGTGCGTCCGGACGTGGCTGGCGATGCGGGCGGCGACGGCCGTGTAATCCCGCAGGTAGGTGCCATCGACGAAGGCGTCATCCTCGGCCAAGCCGAAACGGGCGCCGCGCAATCCCGCAAACGGATCGAAGAACGAGACACCGCGGCGCACGCAGACAGCGCGGAGGCAATCCGAATAGACTTCGACCGCGGCAGGGTCGCGTTCCGATGCCTTCGCGGCAGGGGTCGGGGGCAACGCCGCCACGAGCGTATCGAGGGTCCAGGCCTGGAGGCGATCGACGATCCGGTCTGTCTGCCCGAAGAAGTCGTCGGTCGCCGCCTTCGACAGCGCCGAGCGGGCACGGATATCGTTGGTCCCGATGATCAGGACGGCGAGCAGAGCCGGCAGGGGCGCGCGCAACAGATCGAGGGCGCGGCCACAGGAGCGCGCCGTCGCTCCGGCGATGCCCGCGTTCAGGACGGGGCGCGGAACGATCGGTCGCGGCATGAGCGCCGCATGCGCGTCTCCGACCAGAACGATGCAGCCGCTCGGCGCAGCATCGAAGCCAGCCTGGATGTGGCCGAGCCCGTGACGTCGGAGGGCGCCGGTGCGAAACGCTCTCAAGGCCCCCGAAAAGCGCATGCGAATCTTGAACACTGCCCCCGCGTTCCGCACCGTAGGAGGTTCAGTTTTCACAAGTCCAGTCTTTCTCCAGCCTGCCAGCGCCTTTTGACCTCGCCCCCCTTGTCATGGGAGGGAGATCCCCAGGACGTCCGGATGATGAATGATGGCTCGCGGCGGAACCGTCTTCGGCGGCGGGCTGTTGAGGAGCCCGCTCGGTCGTGCAATGGAGCGCGCGCCCATCGGCGCCGTCGACCGCCACAATGCTTTCGCGTGCTCAGGTCCTTGTCCGATCCTATGGTCCGCGGCTACTTATCGTTCACCCCATTCAAGTTGAGAGACCTTCATCCGGCACCGGTCGGGCGACGGCACGTTTTCTTCATTCACGGCTTCGACGCCCGCAGCGGGATCCGGTTTCCTGCGTTCTTCAAACGGGAACTCGGCCGGCATACGGCCCGGTTCGGAACCATGCCGCGCGCGGTCTCGGAGATCCGGATCAGCGCCGACGGTCTCAGCCGGACCTGGACGGTCGGCGCACCGGCGGATGGCGACGGTGCCGCCGTCTGTTGCGAGACCTTGATCTGGAGCGACATCGTCCACGCGGATCTCTCCCGGCCCGTGCTCCGCCAGTTGGCGCTGCTGGCAAGAAGCGTCGTTTCGGGGCTCGCACAGGGGTTGTTTTTCAAGACGGCGCGCTTCGGATGGCCCTACACCCTGCTGAGCGCTTTTCCGTTCTTCGTCGTCTTCGTCGTCCCGGCCCTGCTGATCTCGGCCGGCACGGCGCTCTTCGCCGTCCTGAAACCGTTATCGCCGATGGAAACGGTCGGGGCGGCGCTGATCTGCGCCGTGGCCGCGGGCACGGGTCTCTACGCCATCCGCAAGGCGCTGGGCCGGCTGTTCTTCTGGCATATCCTGAGCATACGCATCTTCTTCTGGCAGCATGCCACGGGCCGGCGACCGGATTACGAGGCGCGAATCGCGCTTTTCAGCGAGCGAATCCTGACGGAACTGGCACAATGGCGTGCGCATCCGGCGGAGGCGCCCGATGAGGTCATGATCGTCGGTCATTCCCTCGGTGCTGCCATGGCCGTGGAGGTCGCTGCCCGGATCCTCGCGCGCCTCGGTACGGACGATCGGCCCCTACCCCGCTTGTCCCTGGTCACGCTGGGCTCGGGGCTTCCCTTCGTCGCGTTGCCGAAGGAAGCCGGGGGGATCCGCGCACGCATCGCGTCGCTCGTCTACAGCGACCGCATCGTCTGGTGCGACTATCAGGCGCCGCAGGATTGGCTCAACTGCTACGGGTTCAACCCCATTTTCGACATCGGTCTCGAGAGACCGGCCTTTCTCGCCCACAATCCATTGATACGATCGGCTGGGGTCAAGGATCGGATACCGGAATGTGACTACAAGCGCTTGCGTCTTCGGCCGTTCCACATGCACTTCCAGTTCCTGAAAGCCAATTTCAGGCCCGGAGAATACGATTTCTTCGAGATGATCCTGGGCCGGCAATCGCTCCTGGGTCGCGCCCTTCGTCCGAACTGCCGGGGCCCCGTCGCCCCTGCGCAGGACCCGTAGGGTCGGCGCCGGTCGGACACCGCCCCACGCGCGATCCAGGCGTTCAGGCCGTCGGCAGCACGGCCGCCTTATTCAGGTCGCCAGTCTCGGGACAGGTGCTCCGGCCGGCGTTGAAACGGACGGCGCGCATCGCGGGAGATCGTGAGAGTGAAGCCCGGTTCTGCCCTGCTCATCGGCGCCCTTTTCGCCCTGGTGCTGGCGTCGCTCGCCCTGCCGGCTCGGGTCGAGGCCGACTGGAAGGGACCCGACGCGCAGCCCCTCTTCATCAACGAGGCGAATCCGGCGGGCTACAATTACGCGCCCAGCATCATCTCGGAGAACGGCGTCACCGATTTCTGGTGGTGCGGTCAGGGCCAGACCGACGTCATCTTCCATCGATCCTACGACCCGCAGACCGGCTTCTCGCCGGCCCGGATCGTGTTCAAGCCGACGCCCGGCTCCTGGAACCGCCAATACGTCTGTGATCCCAGCGTGATCCGGGGCCGCTTCGTCAACCCAGGGGACGGCCAGACCTACACCTATGCGATGTACTATTCGGGCGCGGACAACCAGCCTGGGAACAACAATCAGACCGGTCTCGCATTCTCGAACGACAAGGTGACGTGGGTCGACTATCCTGAACCGGTCATCAGGCCGCTTAACCCGGCGGTGGCGCAGGGCAATTACGGCACCGGTCAGCCGGCGTCGTTCACGGACGGCAAGTCCGGTCTCTTCGTTTTCACGACGGACCTCACCGGACCACAGGGCGTTGCCGGCTTCGGCGATCTCTACGTCCGTCACACCGCGGACGGCATCCATTTCGGGGCGCCGGTGCGAATCCCCAACGGGACGACCGATGGAGCGACCATCAATCCGAACTCCGATTTCGCGTACGATGCCAAGACGGGAGACGTCTACGTCATCACCGGGCTTCCGGGTCGCGTGTGCCATCAGGTGGCCTGCAAGGATCCGGCCCGCAACCCCGACCGCGAAACCTACCAGATGGGCCTGTTCAAGATGCCCTTGAAGGTCCTGTTGAGCGGGTCACCGGCACGTTGGACGCCGCTCGGCTATCTGAACTCCGACGTGACCGGCTTCTATCTCAATCACAGTCCGGGCTTCCGGCGGGACGGTACGGGGAGTCTCACGCCCTTCCTGCCTGACATCACCGTCTTCTTCTCGGGCGGCGACCCTTACCCGGGCACGTGGCGGATCGCCGAGGCGCGCGCGACCCGCGGTGCCGACCGTTTGCCCTTGCGGCGCGCCATTGGTCCCGCCGGACACTGGGTCACGACGGGCTATGTCGCGCCCGCCTACAGGGCCGAGGGCAGCGTCGGCAGCGTCTTGACGCTTTCGGCCCCCGGGACCGCAAGACTGATGAGTTGCGTGGCGGGACAGGATCACTTCCTCAGCCGGGACGTGCGCTGCGAGGGGCAGACCCCGCTGGGGCAGACCGGCTACGTCTTCGAGACCCCCAGGCCCGGCAGCCACCCCATCTACCGCTGCAATGCCGGCGGTCGCGATCACTTCGTATCGACCCTCGCGGGCTGTGAAGGGCACACGACCGAGGGCCTGCTCGGCTACGCACTCGATTGACTTCCCTTCGCGCGGCTCGCCGTACCGGTCCGACCGCTGAGATATCAGGCGGCATGAGCGACCGCGCGTGATCAAGTCTCCAATCGGCCGATACCGGCCTGTGCTGCAGCGGGCAGATGAGCCTAGCGCCGGCACAGGGTTTCGGAAGGAGCGGCGGGGCGCTGAAAATACTCGCGCAGTTAATCCGTATTTAACCTTAAGCGGTATTCTTAAGCGATCCCCGAGAATCGGGTTGCTCCGGTTGGAAAGTTAGCGATCCATGTCTTCCATCACCCTGTCGGCCGCGACACGCCAGAACCTGCTCTCCCTGCAGGATACCGCCCAGCTGATGGCGACCACGCAGAATCGCCTCGCCACCGGCAAGACGGTGAATTCCGCCCTCGACAACCCGACCAACTTCTTCACCTCCCAGTCCCTCGACGCCCGGTCCTCGAACCTGAACACCCTGCTCGACGGCATCTCCAACGGCGTCCAGACGATCCAGGCCGCCAACCAGGGCATCACCTCGATCCAGAAGCTGGTCGATCAGGCCAAGTCCATCGCCAACCAGGCCCTCTCGACCCAGCTCTCCACCACCGGAACCGCCGCCAACGCCTACAGCGCCAGCACCGCCTCCCAGACGGTGCTCCTGACTATCAACGGCACCTCCGTGTCGGCCACCATCGCCGCCTCGTCGAGCATCAGCGCCACCGTCGCGGCCCTGAACGCCGCCGTCAGCTCGGCGTCGACCTCGTCCAGCGGCTCGTTCGGCGCAGGCGCGATCTTCTCGGCCGACAGCACCGGCACGAAGATCGTCCTGAACGCCCAGGCCGATGTGGAGTTTCAGAACTCCGGCAGCCAGACGGCGCTCGGCTTCACCGGATCGAGCACCACCGCCTCGACCTACGGCACCGCCGCCACCACCGTCGTCTCCAGCGACCTCTCGATCTCCGGCGTGTCGCAGCGCGCCTCTCTGGCGAGCCAGTACAACAACCTGCTCAACCAGATCACGCAGCTCGCCGGCGATGCCAGCTACAACGGCGTCAACCTCATTGCCGGCAAGGGCAATGACATGAACATCAAGTTCAACGACACCGGCAGCTCGAACCTGAACGTCGCCTCGGTGGATGCCACGTCCAGCGGCCTGGGCCTGTCGTCGATCACCAACTCGAACAGCACGTCCAGCCAGAACGGCCTCGGCAACTTCCTGTTGAACTCGGACGTCAACAAGACCCTGTCGACCCTGACGAGCGCCGGCAACACGCTGAACTCCGCGGCGAGCGCGCTCGGCTCGAACCTGTCGGTCGTGCAGAACCGGCAGGACTTCTCCAAGCAGCTGATCAACGTGCTGCAGACCGGCTCGGCCAACCTGACCAACGCCGATCTCAACCAGGAAGCGGCCAACTCCCAGGCGCTGTCGACCCGGCAGTCGATGGGCATCTCCGCCCTGTCCCTGGCCAACTCCGCGCAGCAGGGCGTCCTCCAGCTCCTGCGCTAATCCTGCGCTAAGCCTTCGTCACATCATCGCCATGACGGCCGGAGCGACGCTCCGGCCGTTTGCATGAGAAGCGTCGGACAACGACGGATTCCTTTCGAACGCCGATGGCATCGCGGGCCGCAGCCGATACGGCGTGAGAGGCTGGGCCACGCCCCGAATTCCGACGCGCTTCGGCAAGCGCGTTCTCGAAACCATTCGACAGCCCGCCAGCCTGGACCGGGGCGGATCCATGGGTGCGGTCCCCGAGGATGCGGGAATCGTGTCGATTACGCTTTCAGCGGCAGGGACCCGATCGTCTCCAGGATGCATTACGGCTTAGAGATCGGACAACCCGACGGATTTCTCGTCTGTCGGCTCGCACGGCTTCGAACAAGCCCTGTGACTGGGGCGCAGAGAAGGGATCATCTTCCCTACGGCGGGCAGGCGAGGTCGCCGCCCGGCCACCTGATCTGCGCGGCCAAATCCTGAAGACGCTGGCGCGTCAAAGCGATCTTGCATGCCCCGACAAGCATCGGGGCGAGGCTGCCGTAGTTCCCCGGCGTCGTGGCGTCGGCTCACGGTTGGTCGGCGTCCGGGACCGCGCCGCGGGCGCGGAAGCCGTAATATCCGCGGTCGGCGTCGAACAGGACATCGAAACCGTTCAGGACGTGCAGCCCCGTATTGACGAAGGGTTGCGGGCGCGTGGTGTTCAGAACGATGCGCTCCGGTGCGAGTCCCGTGGCGTGGTCGCCGACGGTGACCGTGTAAGCGGCGGCGGCGCCGAAGCGAAAACGCAGTCGCGTTCCGGGAAGGAGCGCACTGTGACCGGTCGCGTCGGTCTGAAGGCTGGTGGCCAGCTCCGCGGGCGGCAGGGTCAGGAACATGGCGGTGACGCCGGTGTCGAGCAGTGCCCGGCCGCAGGCGCCCGGCTCCCGACCGTCGACGGAAATGCACACGGGCACGCCCAGCCAGTCGCCCGGCACGCGCGGGTGGGGATCGAGCTTGACGAAGCGGTAGCGGCCTTGGGTGTTTGCGCGCGTCAGGCCGACATGGACGCCTCGGGCGGTGAGCACGTAGCCGCGCCGGATCGCACCGGGGCCGGACGGCTCCGCATTGAGCAGGGGATTGGTGTCGGGCGTGCTCTGGCTCTGGCTGTCGTCCTCGCGGCCAAATCCGATGCCCAGCATGGCCACGTGCTCCGGCGCCTCTTCCGGGGTGCAGTGGCGGGCCTGCGCGGTGCAGGCGATGCGGTCGACCGCGAGGACCGGGATCGGCCGCGTCGCCACGCTCTCGCCGTCGCGGCCCCACAGGATTACCGGGACGCGTATCCAGCGGCCAATCATGATGCGGCCGGAGCTCGTGTAGGTGATGCGCCCAGGCTGGCTGGGCAGCGTCGCGTTGTCGGGGATGCGGCTGGCCGAGACCACGATGCCGGTCGAGCCGGTATCCACCAATACGGGCCGGGGCGCGCCGCCGAAGGAGAGCCCGAGCCGCGGCGACTGCGCGATGGCGTCGCCGGGTTGCGGTGCATTCAGGAAAGGCAGGAACACGCCACGCCGGTCCTCCAGATAGCTCGGGCCGTCCTCGGCGTTCGCGAACTTGGCCGGTCCGAGGAGCCCGGCCACAGCGAAACCCGCGCTCAGGACAGCCAAACCCGATCTTGCGCCGTGACCGCGCGCCTGAGCGTCGCCGCGGGGACGTTGCAAAGCCTGCCGCATACCGGTCCTCCGCGGGACGATATCTGAGCGATCCCGCTCACATGCTCGGCCCTTCCGGGCAACGCTTCAATCCACGCGCCCTTGATGGGCGGCGAGCCAGCGCCGGCTGAACGGCAGCGCCAATCCGTGCATCCACGGTGTGACATTGTGTCCTGATCCCGCGGCGGATAATCCTGTCGTGCGCCCGAACCGGTTGCACCCCGTGTCGAGGATCATGAGCTCGGGCCGCGACCCGGGGCAGGAGGACGTTCTTGCCGAGAGCCGAACCGGGATCTGCCCGGACGTCCGCCGCCCGCACCGCGATCACTCCGTTCGGCCTGATCGGCCAGAGCCGAATACGACCAGCCCGGGCAGCACCCGATCCGGCGGCCTTGGCCGAGACCGCCCACGGCGCAGCCGTGATGATCGGCAAGAACAGCGTGAGGCAGAGTACGACGGTCGGCGAAATCCTGGCGCTGCCCGTCACGGCCGGCGCGACGACCCGCCACCGCCGCGGCCACGGGAACTCGCATGGGGCGCGACCGGTGGAGGCGGGCACCAACCGATCCGCCCCCGCCCGAAGGAGGATGTCCGATGAGCGCCCTTGAGACTGGACGGCCGGACCGGTCCCGCCGGCGTCTGCGCGTGATCCTGATCCTGATGGTCGTCGCGTGGCTGCCGGCTTTGCCCTTCGCCGCCGGTGCCGCGCTGACCAGCCTCACCGGCTGCCAAGTCAACGAGGCAAACACGTATCCCTGCTCGGTCGCCGGTCACGATATCGGCGAGCTGCTGTACGGGCTGATGATGACGGGCTGGGTGTTGATCGCCTTCCTGCCGTTCATGGCCCTGACCCTGCTGCTCGCCGCCGGGCAGGGCTTGCTGATGCTGGTCGGAGCGTTGCGGCGGAGAGGAGAGACGCGTCACGAGACGCACGATCGGGCGCGCCATGATCTTCGTGGAGGATGAAGGCGTCAGCGCGATTGGTCGAGGCGCCGGCTTCGCGGAGGCCGCGGGTCTCCGACGTCGGCCCGGCCGCGCCGCCGCACATGGGGTTACGAGGTCGTCCGGCGGCCGAGCACGCGGGGCATCCGCCCCGGTGACGGCTCTCCCTGGGTTCCGGCCATCCGCAGGCTTCTCCCAATTCTAAACGCCCGGCTACGCCCAGGGTCCGTTGGCCTGAGGCCAGTCCAGGCCGTGCCACCGTCTCTCGGTCCAGACCGGACTGTGCGCGCGCGGGACCTCGGAGAGATCGGACGCGAGCAGGCCGCCTCCGAATCGCGCCCAGTCCTCTAGCGTATGCGTCCGGCCGGCCTGCGGACCGTGCCGCTCCCGCGTGATCTTCAGTGGGGATCCCACGCGCCCGCAACGCCGATACCAGTTCCGCGCGCGCCGCACGGGCAGGCCCACCGCCAACTTCATGCCGTTCCCCCTGGCGCGACCATGCGGCGAGGCGCCCTCAGCCCCGTCGACCTGGGCTCCCAACCGCCAAGCTAAGCCAGGCCTTCAACGCAAGCATGTCGGGCCGACCCTGACACGCCTTCCGATCTCTCCGACTGCTGATCGGGCCAGCGGACCACAGATGGGACGGCGGGACAGTGGCCGGAGACTTCGATCTTCGTCCCCCGCCTTCGGGGCACGCCGCCGCGTTCGACGGCGGCGAAGGCTCGGTTCCCCGTCCGACCGTGGCCGCACGGTCGTCCTTCCTCTTCCGTGGAGTTCAGCCCATGAAACGTCTTGCGATCACCCTGACGGCGCTCTCGAGCCTCGTTCTGTTTGCGCCGTCGAGCGAAGCGCGGCCCTACGGTCATGGCCCCGGCCTCCATCACGGGCACCACCATCTGGGCCATGGCGCCTGGAGAGGGCGACGCCACGGATTGCACCATCACCGCCTCCACCGGCACCACATCCACCGGTTCCGCCCACACCACAGGCGGTATCGCGGTTATCGGGGTGTGACCTTCCGCCCCTCCGCCTATGGCTACCGGCCGCACGCCTACGGCTACGGCGGTCCCCGTGGGTACCGCGGGCCGGGTTTCGCCACCGGCCTCGGCCTTGCGGCGGCGGCTGCCGGGCCGAACCTCTATCGGCCGGTCTATAGCCGTCCCTACGGCTACCGTTACGCGCCGGCCGGCTACGGCTGCGGCTTCTAGGAAGCCCCTCAGGATCCGGGAAGCCGACGTGCGGCAGCCTCCCGGATTCGCGGGCGATGAAGGCTGTCCGGGTGATCCCTGCGCAGGATCCGGCAAGGAACCGCGGGCGTCCCGGCAGGCGTCGACGCTCAACGGTCGCATGATTTGCCGCTCGGGTACCGCTTTCGCGCAATGGTCAACGGATGATCGTCTGCACAGCGTGTCGGGATAAACCCGACACGCGTCGGTGAGAGCAGCATCGCGACCTGAAACAGCTTGCTCGACCGTTCGAACTGCGCGCTTCTCACGGTGCGGGACATCATCCCGAGCAGCCGGAGAGATCAGCGCCCATGCTCATGGACATCGTCAAACAGGGGGCCCGCGCGCGTTCCGTCGGTCGGCCCCGCGATGCCTGTCCGTATCCCGGCGAGTCGCGCGAGCGCCGCGCGTGGTTCGAAGGCTATGACGGCTCCTCCTGGGCCGTTGCGACGCGGATGCCGCATCCGGCCCGGATGCTGCCCGGATCGGCGCTGTGCGACACCACCCTCGCTTCGGACGCACTCCCGCCGGCTTGATCGCGGGGCGACTTTTCCGCGACAGAGCGCGTGGCACACGGGCCGGGACGGGGACTCGGGAGACGGGTGGCGATGCGCTCGGGACGGCGAGACAGGAAGGCCGAGCCGCCTGAGCGTTGGAGGCCGGGTTCGGGTTGGCGCGCTGCGTGCCCGCGCCCGGGCCCATGAACATCCGGCCCCGCGACGCCGCCATCCACGGGTCTGAGCCCCCGCTGAGCCGCGGCAGCCGCCGGACCTTCATCGCCCTCGCCCTCGCGGCGGCCATACCGGTCCTGCTGCTGAGCGGCTGGGTCGCCACGCTCATGGCGCAGCAGCAGCGCGACCTCGCCCGGAACGCTGCGGTCGCCAGCGCGACCCGTGTGGCCGAGCGCGTCGCCTCGGACATTGCGGCCCAGATCGCGGTTCTCGAAGCGGAGGCCGCCTCCGCCACCCTCGACCGACCGGATCTCGCGGCCTTCTACGCCGAGGCCGAGCGGCTGAGGCAGGCGCATCCGCTCTGGGAGACGGTGGAACTCGCCGGTCCGGACGGCGCTCAGATCGTCAACCTGCTCCGCTCCCTCGAAGAGGAACTGGGACCGACTTCGGACCGGCAGAGCTTCGACGCCGTGGTGCAGACGCGTCAGCCGGTGATCGGCGGCATCGGTCCGGCCGGCCTGATCTCGGGCAAGCGCCTCGTCGCCCTTCGCGTGCCGGTCATCCGCGACGGGATCCTGCGCTACGTCCTGTCGGTCCGGCTTGCCACAAACGCGGTGAGCTCGATCCTGCGGGATGCCGGTGCGCCCGAGGGCTGGGTCGGCACCATCGTGGATGCGGACGGGAACACCATCGCCCGGACCCGGGCCGAGGTCGAGGAACTCGGCCACCCTGCGAATCCCGCCTTGCAGGCGGCGATCCGGCACGCGCCCAACGGATTTTACACCGGCCCGACGCTGGAGGGCGCGAATGTCGAGGTGGTCTACCGGACGCTGAAGCACACCGGCGGCTGGTCGGTACATTTCGGGATGCCGGTCGCCACCCTCAACGCCCCGGTGTCACGGTCGTATGTCGTGCTGGGCGGCGGCAGCTTCGTCAGCATCGGCCTCGCCCTGGCGCTGGTCGGATTGGTGGGCCGCGACATGGCGCAGCGCCGTGCGGGCGAGCAGGCCCGGTTCTCCCTCGCCCTCCGGTCCAGCGAGGAGCAGGGCGCGGTCGCCGCCGAGGCCGCGGAACTCGGCACGTTGCGCTGGGACACCGTCGCGCGCCGGGTGACGGGTTCTGCACGCGCGGCCGAGCTTCTGGGGTGGCGGGCGGCCGCGGAAGGGCGCGACAGCGCCGTGGACGCCGATACCGTCCTGCAGGCGGTCGAGCCGGAGGATCGCGGGCGCCTGAGCGAAGCCCTGCGCCGGAGCCTCGCGGAGGGTACGCCGCTCGACGTCGAGTTCCGCGTGACCCGGCTCGATCGGGAACCGCGCTGGGTCCGCGTGGCCGGTCGCGTGCCACAGCTTCACGAGGACACCCCGGACGGGCTGATCTACGGCGTGGTCTCGGATATCGAGCCGCGCAAGCGCGCCGAGGCCGAACGGTCCGCGCTGCTCCGCCGCCTCGGCGAGGCGCAGGAGAACGAGCAGCGCCGGATCGCGCGGGAACTCCACGATCAGGTCGGCCAGACGGTGACCGGCCTGTCGCTGGGCCTCAAGAGCATGGAGCGGCTCCTGGCCCGCGGTGCCACAGCCGAAGCCGGAAGGCAGATGGAGTGGCTGCAAGCGCTTGCCGGGGAGATCGGACGCGACATCCATCGGGCTGCCGTCGACCTGAGGCCGACCGCCCTCGACGATCTCGGCCTGCGCGAGGCGCTCGCGACCCTGCTGCGCGACTGGAGCCAGCGGCACGGGATCCGCGCCGATCTGGAATGCCTGAACGAGGCGACCCGTCTGCCGGCCGCCATCGAGACGGCCGTCTACCGGATCGTGCAGGAGGCCCTCACCAACGTACTCAAGCATGCCCGCGCCGCGAGCGTCAGCGTCTCGGTGGAGAAGCGCACCACCGAGATGCGGGTCGTCATCGAGGATGACGGCGTCGGCTTCAACGCCGAGGACCTTCGCGACCGTTCCGGCAGCGATGGACAGGCCAAGCTGCGGCTGGGACTGTCCGGGATCCGCGAGCGCCTGTCCCTTCTCGGCGGGACGCTCACGCTGGAATCGTCCCCGGATGTCGGCACAACCCTGTTCGTGACCATTCCCGTACCGCACCATCCCGAACCCTGAGGAGAAGCGCCCGATGGATCGCATCCGCGTCGCCCTGGCCGACGACCACCCCATCGTCCTCGCCGGGATCCGGACGCTCCTGAACGCCGACCCCGAGATCGAGCTGGTGGGCGAGGCCACGAATGGCAGCGAGGCGCTGCCGATGATTCATGCGGCCGACCCCGACGTCGCCGTGGTCGACGTTTCGATGCCCGGTCTCAACGGCCTCGAGCTCACCGAGCGCGTGGCGGATGCGTGCCCGCGGACGCGCGTGCTGGTTCTGACGGTCCATGAGGATGCGGCCTACGTCCAGCCGCTGCTCAAGGCCGGCGCCCGGGGATACCTGCTCAAACGCTCGGCCGCGGAGGATCTGCTCCGCGCGGTCCGCGCCGTCGCCGCAGGCGGCGTCTATCTCGACCCTTCGGTGGCGAGCCATGCCCTGGCGCATCCTGCAGCAGACTCCCGGATCTCGGTGGCCGAGCCTGCCGCAGACGCGCTGAGCCCGCGCGAGACGGACGTCCTTCGCCTGATCGCCCAGGGCTTCAGCAACAAGGAGATCGCGCGCCGCTTCGATCTCAGCGTCAAGTCCGTGGAGACCTACAAGGCGCGAGCCGCCGAAAAGCTCGGCCTGCGCACGCGTGCGGAGATCATCCGTTACGCGGCCGCGCACGGATGGCTCGATGCCCTGGCCCTGCGCTAGGGGCCGCGATTCTTTGAGCGCGACGGATCAAATCGCGGCGCGGTTCGTCTGTCTGGCGGACCGAATACGGATGAGGGGAGACGTGTGAGCGTCGGATTGATTGCCCTGCTGGACGATGTCGCTTTCATGGTCAGGAGTGCGGCGGCGTCCCTCGACGACGTGGCAGGCCAGGCCGCGAAAGCCGGAACCAAAGCGGCCGGTGTCGTCATCGACGATGCGGCGGTCACGCCCCGCTACGTCGTCGGCTTCGCGGCGGAGCGCGAGCTGCCCATCGTTGGCAAGATCGCCGTCGGATCGCTCCGCAACAAGCTCCTGTTCCTGCTCCCGGGCGCCCTGGCGCTGAGCGCCTTCGCGCCCTGGGCGATCACGCCGCTCCTGATGCTGGGCGGTGCGTATCTCTGCTACGAAGGCACCGAGAAGGTCTACGAGGGCCTCTTTCCCCATCGCGCCCACGGCGACGCGGCGGACCACGCGGACGGCGCCGGTGGCGCTGCGGCCGGAGAAGAGCGCCGCGTGGCGAGCGCCATCAAGACCGACTTCATCCTCTCGGCCGAGATCATGGCCATCACCCTCGCGGCCTTGCCGGAGGGCAGCTTCTGGATGCGGGCGGCCGTCCTGGCCATCGTTGCTCTGGGCATCACCGTGGGCGTCTACGGCGTGGTCGCCGTGATCGTGAAGGCTGACGACGCGGGCTTGGCTCTGGCCCGCAGCACGGCCGGGCCGCCGCTCGGAAGCCTCGTCCGCGGGCTCGGCCGCGGCGTCGTCAAAGGCATGCCGATCCTGCTCGGACTTCTGGCCGTCGTCGGTACGGCGGCCATGATCTGGGTCGGCGGCGGGATCCTGATGCACGGCCTGGAGACCTACGGCCTGGCATGGCCTGCGCACGCCGCCCACGATGCGGCGACGGCAGCGTCCGCGCGCCTGCCGTTCGCCAAGGGCTTCGTCGAATGGCTGGTCACCGCCCTCGCGTCGGGCCTGATCGGGCTGGTGGTCGGCGGCCTGCTGATTCCGCTGACGAGCTTCGTGCTGGCGCCGACGTGGCACGCCCTGTCGGCCCTGCGGAAGCAGACTGCCTGATCCGAGAAACGTCGAGGCCGAGCGGTACGGTGGTCCAGACGGTCACCGTACCGCTCGGCCTCCTCCGAAGCCCCGTGGCCCGGCGGCCGAGGACGCTTCTGCAGAACCCAGAAACGACAAAGGCCGCAGAGCTGCGGCCTTGTAAGTCGATCGTATGGTTGGGAAAACTGGAGCGGGCGAAGGGATTCGAACCCTCGACCCCAACCTTGGCAAGGATGTATGAAGTCGTTTCCCTGTGTTTCCGCCGATTTCAAAAGTTTTCATTCATCATTGCAAGTCGTTGCAGTATTGACTGCATTCGCTTTGCGCCGTTTCATGGCGTAGCCGCCCGTTTCCGACACGGTGCTGCCTGCGTGCGTCCTGAAGGAGCAAGACCATGAAGCGAAGGAACGCCGTTCGCCTGACGCTCAGGACCATCGAAAAGGCGGCCGCAAAGCCCACCTCCTATTTCATCTGGGATCTCGATCAGCCCGGGTTCGGGTTGCGGATCGAGCCGACCGGCGCGAAATCCTTCTACATCCACTATCGTCTCGGAGGCCGCGGCTTTCCTTCCAAGAAGATGAAGCTCGGCGACGTGCGCAGCATGAGTGTGAGCCAAGCGCGGAGCGAAGCGGCGGAGAAGCTCGTGCTTGCCCGGAAGGGCGAGGATCCGGCAGCCGAGCGGGTCGCGGCGAAGAACTGCCTGTTCGTGCACGAACTGATCGACCTATACGGGTCGGAAGGCCTCGTCCGCTTGAAAGGACGCCGCAAGGGCGAGGACTGTCCGCCGTCAGCACCCCTGAGACAGATTGAGGCTCTTCACGAACAGAGGATGGCTGGTTCATCGTAGCCCCCAGGAGCGAAGATGAAACAGACATCCGGGCCGGCGCGGAAGCCGGCAGAAGCCGTGATCAAGGACATCCGCCGGGCCACACGTCGGCAGTTCTCGTCCGAGGAGAAGATCCGCATCGTGCTGGAGGGCCTGCGCGGTGAGGACAGCATCGCCGAGCTGTGCCGGCGCGAGGGCATCGCGTCCTCAATGTACTACGGCTGGTCCAAGGAGTTTCTGGAAGCTGGCAAGAAGCGGCTGGCTGGCGACACAGCCCGAGCCGCG
>NZ_FPBW01000054.1:0-19273 GCF_900116795.1 Methylobacterium sp. UNCCL125
CTAGTGCACTGACTCAGACGGATGGTTCAGGGGATCGGCCGACGGCTTCGAGGATATCGGTGGCGGGCTTTGTCCAGACGAAGGGTCTGGCGCGCTGGTTGTGCTCGGCGATGTAGCGTTTGATCGCCGCCTGCAGATCGACGACGCCGGTGAAGGAGCCTCGCCGCAGCCGACGACGGGTCAGCGCTGAGAAGAAGCCCTCGACCGCGTTGAGCCACGAGGCCGAAGTCGGGGTGAAGTGGAACGTCCAGCGCGGGTGCCGGGCGAGCCAGGCGCGCACCTTCGGATGTTTGTGGGTAGCGACGTTGTCGAGGATCGCGTGGATCGCCTTGCCGGACGGGACAGCAGATTCGACGGCGTTGAGGAACCGGATGAACTCACCGTTCCGGTGGCGCTGCATGCAGCGGCCGAGCACGGTGCCCGCCAGGACGTCGAGGGCCGCAAAGAGCGTCGTGGTGCCGTGACGGGTATAGTCGTGGGTCTGGGCGGCAGGATGGCCGGGGGCAGGCGGACGGTCGGGGCGCGTCCGCTCCAGCGCCTGGATCTGGCTCTTCTCGTCGATGGACAGCACCACCGCGTGGGCGGGTGGGGCCATGTAGAGGCCGACGACATCTTCGACCTTGGCGGCGAAAGCGGGGTCGCGCGAGCGCTTGAACGTGCGCAGCCGATGCGGCTGGAGGCGGTGAGCCTCCCAGATCCGCTGCACGGCACGCAACGAGATCCCGACCGCGCGGGCCACGGCCCGGCCGGTCCAGTGGGTGACCTCGCCCGGCGGCTCCGAGCAGGTCAGCGCCAGTACCTCGGCCACCGTCTCGGTTGAATGGGGCGGCGTGCCGGGCGGGCGCGTCTTGTCGCGCAGCAGACCTTCGACGCCAGCCTCGGCGTAGCGCCGCTGCCAGCGCCACACGGCCGGGCGGCTGACGCCCGCCCGCCGGGCGACGTCCTGGACACAAAAGCGCTCGGCCGAGAGCAGGACGATGCGGGCACGCTGGGTATGTTTGAGCGGGCGGGAGCGGTCGCTGGCGATCGCAACCAGTCGTGCCGCATCGCTCGCATCGAGAAGCACACAGACCGTCTGAGCCATGGCCCAGACTCGCACGTCTCATCGGACGCGTGAATCCTCTGTCCGCGTCACTGCACTAGTTGCGAGATGCCGTAGAAGGCCCCCGACAAGACGAGTTCCGCCGCCACGAGTTGCCCGAGCGACAATTGCCCCTGCAGGATGAGCCATCCGCCCATGGCCAGCAGGGCGGCACTGGCGACCGCGTAGACCACGAGGAATCCGATGGTCTGCGCGAAGGTGTGGCGGAAGTGGCGGCGATGCGCCCGCAGGTAGGCGGCGGTCATCGCGTCGGAACGCGCCATCGCGGCCGATAGCCGACCACCGTGCTTGTAGAAGCCGTTCGAGGTGCCGACGCTCTCCAGCCAACGCGCCGTCTCGTGCTTCGCATGGCTCAGCGCCGCGCCGGACCGGACCGCCGGCCCCGCCCAGATGAACCCGATGCCGAGCAGGACGGCGGCGGCGACGAGATTGAAGGCGAGAAAGAACGGATGATAGAAACTTGTCAGGACGAGGCCGATCCCGGCTTGTAGAAGGATCGCCAAGCCGCCGACCAGAAGATGCGGGACCGCTTTCTGGACCGTCATAAGATCGAAGAAGCGGTTGAACAGGTCGCGGCGCCCTGCGTCGTCGAAGTGCGGGTTTCTGGCGTGGAGGGCACGCAGGGTGATTTCCGCGACAATCCTCGCGAACACGCGCCGCTCGAACAGCGCCAGGACGTATATCCGCGCGGCGCTGAGCATGGCGGCGGCGAGCAGAAGCCCGAGCAGAAGCCCGGACAGGACGAACAGGGGCGCCGGCAGCGCCGTGTTGGCCACCGAGTTGATCAGGAGCTGCACCGACACCGGCACGGCAAGGCCCAGGAGCGCCACGGCGGCCCCATAGACGACGGCCGTCCAGACGAAGCCCGCCTCCGGTTTCAGGAGGCGCGCGATGAGCCTGCAGGCTTCCGCGAACGTCAGGGGCGTGTGTTTGATCGCATCCACGGGTCGAGGACCTTCCAGATCGGATCGAGTGCGTGCAGGGAGGCCATGGCGCCGCCATGTTGCCGGGCCCGGCCGTGGAGAAACGGAAAAACCGTCGTCATGCGGGAGCGCGGAGCCGACCCGGAACACCCGGCTCATGCCGGGCTCGAACCTCATGGGGTTAGATCGAAGCGACTGGCGGTCCACCGGAGGGCGTGTGGCGGATGCCGGTGAGATGCCCTCCAGGGCGAGGATCGCACGCGCGGTCAGCCATGCCCGGGTGGCACGGCGGACCATGTTGATGTCGGCGATTGCTGGACAGCCGGACGGCTGTCGCGTCGAGGTGATGCGCCCGCTTCAGCAGCGATAGCCGCCCGACGTCTGCCCGTACTGCTGCACCGGGAAGTGCTGCTGGTCGGCGTTGCCTTCCTGGGCTGAGCTTCTGCGGCAGCCGCCGACCGCGCGGGTCAGCATCTCCCCCGAGAGGATCGAGCCGGTCGAGAGCCCATCCCAGGTCGTCTGCGGGAGGGGCCGCGTCGGAGAGCCTACACGCAGGTCGGCGAATGCGGCGGAGAGCGGCGCGACACAGAGCGCGGCCGCGACCGTCACGATGGATAACTTCTTCGACGCCTTCATCGCTTGTCTCCAATCAAATTTACGGTTGTGACGACCTGTCCGTGGATCGAGGTCGGCCTGGCCACCACAGTTTTCCAGACAGGTCCGCTTCATCCACGCAAATGATTTGGAGACACTTGGTTCGCAGTACAATTTCGCGGGTTCAATGACGCTCATTGCGAAAACAAATGAGGATGAATGCTCCGCGTATGCCGATCGAAATTTAATCCCCGAGATAGACACCTGGTCAAAGGGCAATGTGTGTTCCGTCACATCGCGCCATTACGATCAGTGAGGATTTCGCGGAGGCTTGAGGCCGGAGCTTGAGATCCGACCCAGGTGAGCTGATGTGACGGCGATGCCGGGCCCGCCATTGCCTTTCGACCTCGACCTGCTGCGCACGTTCGTCGCCATCGTCGACAACGGGAGCTTCACGCGCGCGGCCAGTAGACTGGGCCTGACGCAGTCGACCGTGTCGCTGCAGATCAAGCGTCTGGAGGACGGCATCTCCCGTCGCCTATTCGACCGGGACGGCCGGGAGCTCAAGCTGACGCCCGAAGGCGAGGTTCTGCTCACCTATGCACGGCAGATGCTCAAGCTCGGTGCAGAGGCCCTTTCCCGGATCGTCACGCCGGAATTGACGGGCCTCGTCAGGCTGGGCACGCCCGAGGATTTCGCGACCACGCACCTGTCGGAGGTTTTGGCGTGTTTTGCTCGCGCCCATCCGCAGGTCGCGCTCCAGGTGAATTGCGACTTCACCGTCAACCTGCTCGACGACTTCTCGAAGGGGAAGTACGACCTGATCCTGTTCAAGCGCGAGCCCCAGGGTCCGAGCGGCGGGACGCGGGTCTGGCGGGAGGTGCTCGATTGGGTCGCGTCACCGCGTCTCGTTGCGGAAGCCGGTGACCCGATCCCGCTCGTCCTCTCGCCGGCGCCGGACGTCTATCGCAAGCGCGCGCTGTCGGCCCTCGATGTCGCCGGACGCGATTGGCGCATCGTCTACACCAGCCCGAGCTTGGCCGGATTGCAGGCCGCCGTGCAAGCCGGGCTCGGGGTGACGGTGTTGCCGACGGAAATGGTCCCTGCGGACATGGTGTCGGTTTCGGGCCGCCTTCAACTGCCTAAGCTCCCCGATACGGAGATCGTCCTCTACCAAGCGCCGGGCCACGTGTCGGCGGCGGCGGAGTTATTGTCGTCGACGATCGTCGCGGCGCTGGAGCGGCGCGTCGTGGCCCCTATGGCTATCGTCCCTTGAGGACATTGGGGCCTGCACCCGACTCGAAGGTTTGCTGCGCTCGCGCCGTCAGTCCGCCCCCTCGTCGGGGATATTCAGGAGGTTGCCGCAAGCCTTGCAGTGCACGGCGTCTGGCTCGTGGCGCTGCAGCCCGCAGGCGTCGCAGGGGAAGCGCACCTTGTAGGGTCGGAACACCACCTGGGCGAGGCGGAAGAACAGCGTCACGCCGCAGATCATCACGAAGACCGAGAGCAATCGTCCCGAGGAGCCCGGCAGTGTGATGTCGCCATAGCCCGTCGTTGTGAGCGAGGTAACGGTGAAGTACAGCGCGTCGACCGGCGTCTGGATGGCCGGGTTGTGATCGTGCTGCGTGGCGTAGACGATGCCCGTCATCGTGAAGACGAACACCACGAGGTTGGTCGCGGCCAGGATCGCGTCCTCGTTCCGGCGGAACAGCCCGCTGTCCCGCCGCAGGTGCTCTAGCAGGTGATAGGTGCGCAGCAGCGGATCATGCTTGCCGATTGCCAGAGGCTTCGGTTGATCACCCAAGCATACGGTTCGATCTGTGCCCGGCGCAAATCCTCCCGGAGCGCGGCCGCCTCCGAGACGGGCGTGGTCTCGGGCAGGGTTACGACAATGACATGGGTGTAGGCGGGATCCCGCAGACGCATGAGAGGGGTGACGATCCTACCCGAGGCGTGCGTGCCGGGTGCGGAGATGAGATCGCGCGTCATCTGGCGGCGATAGGCCCCGGTCGCATCGAGTAGGAGCAGTGTGCGTCTAGTGGGTGCGGCGTCGAGAACGACGAATGCACTGCGCGCCTCCGCGACGATGCGCGAGAAGGCGTGGAATACGGCGGCTTCCTCGGTACAGGGTGAGCGCAGATCCTCGTGCAGCATTTCACCCCACTCAAAGTCTGGTCGCGGTCTGCAACGAAACCTGACTGTATGAGGACGTCTGCCCAGACCTGTTGATGTAGCTCAAGGTAGTCGGCTGCGGTCGGCCTACGCTGTCGAAGATGGTCCGACATCGCGAGATCGCCGGCAGCTCTCGCCAGAGGGGCCCGGACCGGGGATGCTGTGCAGTTAAGTGACAAACCTAATACGAGCAAGGCGCGTTTCGCCAATGCGGCTCATTGAGGAAGTCAATCGACTTTTCTCATCCGCGCGCTTGAAACGGCGAGCGTAGATCACGAACCTATTTATACGGAGATCCGGGCTCCTCTGGTAGTCTCATGTGAGATTGCGATGTCGGATGCTCTCGGAGCGCGCCTCATCAGTGCCAGACCAGAGGATTGTCCGATGCTGTTCCGCATTGGAAGCGAGCCGATACCTGGGCATGAACGCGTAGGTGCGCGCACGCGGAGTCAACTTACGGGCACTGCGGCGATCCTGGTTCTGTTCATCGCATTGATAGGCTGCCAGGACAAACAGGCCGCCTCCTCCGCTCACACAGCAGCGACGGCTCCCGCAGTCAGCATCATCGTCGCGGAGCCGAAGGCCGTAACCCTGGTCAAGGAATTGCCGGGTCGGATCACGCCGATGCGCATCGCCGAGGTACGGCCGCGCGTGTCCGGTATCATCGTCAAGCAAACCTTCGAGCAGGGTAGTCTCGTCAAGGAAGGGACCGTCCTATATCACATCGATCCCAAGCCATTTGAGGTCGAACTCGACGCCGCCAAGGCGGCGCTGGCCAGGGCCGACGCGACACTGTTCCAGGCAAATCGTCAGGAGGATCGCCTGCGGCAGCTCCTCAGCGGGCAGACCACAACCCAGGCGCAGTACGATCTAGCACTGGCGGCAGAAAAGCAGGCCGAAGCGGACGTCGCAGCTCAGAAGGCCGCCGTCCAGCGTGCCCAGCTCAACCTTGACTTCGCAACCCTGCGAGCGCCGATCACCGGGCGGATCGGGCGGGCGCTCGTGACGGAGGGCGCCCTCGTCGGCCAGAACGAGGCCACACACCTCGCCACCATCCAGCAGCTCGATCCCATCTACGCCGACTTCACGCAGTCCGTGACCGAGCTGAACCAGCTCAAGCGCGATCTCAGCGACGGCCGGCTGCAGAAGGTGTCGCCCAACGCCGCCGAGGTGCGCCTCGTATTCGACGATGGCACCCTCTACCCACATTCCGGGCGGCTTCTCTTCTCCGATGTCACGGTCGACCCCGGCACTGGCCAAGTAATCCTGCGCGGCGAATTCCCGAACCCAAACGCGGAACTCTTGCCGGGCACCTACATGCGCGTGCAAATCGAGGAGGGTATCGACGCCGATGCCATCGTGCTGCCGCAGCAGGCGATCCAGCGCAACAATGCCGGCGGCAGCGAGGTCTACGTCGTCAACGACGAGGGCCGCGCCGTACTGCAGCCGGTGCGTGTCGGCCGCACGCTCGGCAACGAGATCGTGGTCGAGGACGGGCTGAAGCCCGGCTATCGCGTCGTCGTCGAGGGCTTCCAGAAGTTCACGCCCGGCAGTGTGGTGCAACCCGTGCCGTGGTTGCCAGCCAAGCAGGCGGCGGCGCAAGCCCGACCGAACTGATCCCTTTCCAAGCGCCCCGCTCCCTCCGGAGGCCTGCCGCCATGCCCGGCTTCTTCATCGCGCGTCCGATCTTCGCCTGGGTGGTGGCGATCTTCATCTGCCTAGGCGGACTGCTCGCGCTGCCGTTCCTACCGGTCGCGCAGTATCCGGTGATCGCGCCACCCTCGATCTCGATCTCGACCGTCTACCCCGGAGCCTCGACCCAGAACCTCTACTTCAGTGTCACCCGGCTGATCGAGGAGGAGCTGAATGGGGCCGCCAACGTCCTCAACTACGAGTCGACGAGCGACACCACCGGCGAGGTCGAGATCATCGTCAACTTCCAGCCCGGAACCGACATCGCGCTGGCCGCCGTCGATGTCCAGAACCGTATCAAGCGCATCGAACCACGCCTGCCGGAGGCGGTCCGCGAGCAAGGCATCCTCATCGTCGAGGCGAGCAGCGCCATCCTACAGTTCGTGACGCTCACCTCCAGCGACGGCAGCCTCGACGAGGTCGGCCTTGGCGATGTCGCCACCCGCAACGTGCTGCCGGAGCTGCGGCGTCTCCTTGGTGTCGGCCGGGCGCGCCTGTTCTCGACCGAACGTGCGATGCGGGTCTGGCTCGATCCGGACAAGATGCTCGGCGTCAACCTGACCGCGCAGGATGTCGAGGACGCGATCAAGGCGCAGAACGCGCAGGTCGCCTCGGGCTTGCTCGGCGTGCAACCGAGCCCGAGAGCTCAGCGCACGCAGAACATGGTGCTGGTGAAGGGCCAGCTCGAGTCGCCCGAGGATTTCGGCTCAATCGTGCTGCGCGCCAACCCGAACGGCTCCACCGTGCGCCTGCGCGACGTCGCACGACTGGAAGTCGGCGGCCTATCCTACGCCTTCTCAACCCGCCTGAACGGCAAGCCCGCGGCCGCCATCGCCGTGCAGCTCGCGCCGACCGGCAATGCGCTCGCCACCGGCAAGGCGGTGAAGGCCAAGATGGAGCAGCTCGCCCGCTTCTTCCCGCCGGGCCTCAAGTACGAGATCTCCTACGATGTCACGCCGGTGATCACGGCGTCGGTCAAGAAGGTGCTGCTGACGCTCGCCGAGGCGGTGGTGCTCGTCTTCGTCGTCATGTTCCTGTTCCTGCAGAACTTCCGCTACACGCTGATCCCGACCATCGTGGTGCCGATCGCGCTGCTCGGCACCTGCGTCTCCCTTCTCCTGATGGGCTTCTCGATCAACGTGCTCACCATGTTCGGCATGGTGCTGGCCATCGGCATCCTCGTGGATGACGCCATCGTGGTGGTCGAGAACGTCGAGCGCATCATGGCCGAGGAGGGCCTCTCGCCGAGAGCGGCCACCGAGAAGGCCATGGGTCAGATCACGGGCGCCGTGATCGGCATCACGCTCGTCTTGATGGCGGTGTTCGTGCCGATGGCGTTCTTTCCCGGCTCGGTCGGCATCATGTACCAGCAGTTCTCGGCCGCCATGGTCGTGTCGATCGGCTTCTCCGCCTTCTTGGCGCTGTCGCTCACCCCGGCTCTGTGTGCCACGATGCTGAAGCCGATCGCTAAGGGGCACGGTCACGCCAAGGAGGGCGTTTTCGGCTGGTTCAACCGCAGCCTGGACTGGCTGACGCGCCGCTACGGCACCACGACGCGCTGGATGGTGGCGCGCTCGGGCCGCTTCATGCTGCTCTACTTGGCATTGCTGGGCGGCCTCGGCTACGCCCTTTGGCGGCTGCCTGCGGGCTTCGTGCCAATCGACGACCAGGGCTTCGTCATGGCCGACGTTCTGGCACCTTCGGACGCGAGTGCGAATCGGACGCTCGATGTTGTCCGCTCGGTGGAGGAACAGCTCGCCGGAACGCCGGGCGTCGACAAGCTCACGTTCATCACGGGCTTCAGCTTTTTCGGTCAAGGCGCGATGACGGCACAGGCCTTCGTCACCCTGAAGGACTGGTCGGAGCGCGATGCCGATCAGAGTTCCGCGGCCATCATCGACCGGAGCAATGAGACTTTCGTAGGCTTGCGTGACGCGGAGGTGTCCGCGCTCGCCCCACCGCCGATCGCCAATCTCGGCACGACGAGCGGCTTCAGCTTCCGTCTGCAGGACCGCTCGCAGCGTGGCTACGAGGCGCTGATGGCTGCCAAGGATCAGCTTTTGGCGGCCGCTAGCCGCTCGCCGATCCTGCGCGAGGTGACAGTCGAGGGTCTGCCGCCAGCCCCACAGATCCGGCTCGACATCGACCGCGAGAAGGCAGCCGCCCTCGGTGTGACGTTTGCCGATATCAACACCACGCTCTCGGCACAGCTCGGATCCAGCTACGTCAACGACTTCCTCAATCGCGGCCGTATGCAGCGCGTGGTCGTCCAGGCACGTGAGGATAAGCGGGTCAGGCCGGAGGATCTGCTGACGTATAGCGCCCGCAACAGCAGCGGTGCCATGGTGCCGTTCGCCTCGTTTGCTCGGGTCACCTGGGTTGTCGGTCCAACCCAGGTGATCGGCTTCAATGGCTACCCGGCCGTTCGCATTACTGGCAGCCCGGCACAGGGCTACACCAGCGGCGACGCGCTCGCCGAGATGGAACGGTTGACGAGCGAACTGCCGGGCGGCTTCGGCTACGAGTGGACGGGTCAGTCGCTGCAGGAGAAGCTTGCCGGCTCCCAGGCCGCATTCCTGCTCGGGCTCTCGATCCTGTTCGTGTTCCTGTGTCTCGCCGCACTCTACGAGAGCTGGTCGATCCCGTTCGCCGTCATGCTGGTGGTGCCGCTCGGCATCGTCGGCTCTGTGGCGGCCGCCTACCTGCGCGGGCTGCCGAACGACGTCTACTTCACGGTGGGCCTGATCACCATCATCGGTCTGTCAGCCAAGAACGCGATCCTGATCATCGAGTTCGCCAAGGACCTGCGCGCGCAAGGCAAGCCGTTGATCGCGGCGACGCTCGAGGCGGCGGAACTACGCTTCCGGCCGATCGTGATGACGTCGCTGGCCTTCATCCTCGGCGTGGTGCCGCTGGTGATCGCCTCCGGCGCGAGCGCTAAGAGTCAACAGGCCCTTGGCACAGGTGTACTAGGCGGCATGATTACCGCGACTGTGCTCGCCGTGTTCATGGTTCCGATTTTCTTCGTGGTTGTGATGCGGTTCCTCTCGCGGGGACAGAGGACAAGCAAGCCAGAGCTTGCCGACGCCGCTTAGTGGCAGCCGTATCAGCTCGAATTATACGAAGCGCTTCCGCAATGAAGCGGCTGACGTCCCCCCATCGCTTTGGTCCGGCGTGAGTGCGAGTTTTCCGGTTTTGTGAGACCCTGAGGGGAGGAGCAGAGCCGTGAAGAAGAGCAGGTTCACCGAGGAGCAGATCGCCTTCGCGCTGAAGCAGGCCGAGACCGGGACACCGGTCGCGGAGGTGCTGCGTCGGATGGGCATCTCCGAGCAGACGTTTTACCGCTGGAAGAAGCTCTACGGCGGCTTGGGCACAGGCGAGCTGAGGCGGCTGAAGCAGCTTGAGGACGAGAACCGCAAGCTCAAGCAACTCGTGGCCGATCTGAGCCTCGACAAGCACATCTTGCAGGACGTGCTCGCAAAAAAGCTCTGACGCCTGCTCGGCGACGCGAACTCGTGCACCAGGTTCAGGAGGCGCACGGGGTGAGCGAGCGGCGCGGCTGCGCCGCGCTCGGCGTCGGCCGGTCGGGCGTCCGCTACCGCTCGACCAAGCCCGATCAGGCACCACTGCGGATGCGCATCTGCGATCTGGCCAAGAGCCGGGTGCGCTACGGCTACTTCAGGATCTACATCCTGCTGCGCCGGGAAGGTTGGCGGGTGAATCACAAAAGGGTCCACCGCCTCTACAGGGATGAGGGCCTTAGCCTGCGGCTCAAGCGGCCCCGCCGGCACGTCAGTGCGGCACACCGTGAGCGTCAGCCGGCCGCGCTCCGGCCGAACGAACGCTGGTCGATGGACTTCGTCTCCGACGCGCTGTTCGATGGCCGCCGGCTGCGAGCTCTGACGGTCGTCGATGCGTTCACGCGCGAGGCCCTGGCGATTGAGGTCGACCAAGGCAACAAGGGCGAGCAGGTCGTGGCGGTCGTCGCCCGCTTGGCAATGCTGCGCGGAGCACCGTGCGCGATCCAGGTCGATAATGGGCCTGAGTTCGTCTCGAAAGCACTCGACCGCTGGGCCTACGAGAACGGCGTCACGTTGGACTTCTCGCGCCCTGGCAAGCCGACCGACAACGCGCTGGTCGAGTCGTTCAACGGCCGCCTGCGCGACGAGTGCCTGAACGCGAACTGGTTCTTGTCGTTGGCCGACGCCAGGAGCAAGATCGAGACGTGGCGGCGGCAGTACAACGAGAGCCGTCCTCACACCGCCCTGGGGTGGCTGACACCCCAGGAATTCGCCCTGGCGGCGGCCCTGCAGGCCGCCGAATGAGATCCGGAGGCTCACCTTTCGGCCGGACCAAAATCCGGGGGACCCTCACAAAACCGGAAAACTCGCACTCACGCCGGACCAAAGCGATGGGGGGACGTCAGCTCGCGCGACTGATCCGCCAGTTGGCTGGCTGCGCCCACTCGGGCTTTGCCCCACACGTAGCCTCATACCAGCTGAGCGCGGAGGCGAGCCGTTGCACCAGCTCCCGAGCGAGCCCGCACAAGTGCCGACGCGGAGTGACAAACATCCACGAAGGAATGATGTTATGCTCCAAGCGAGGCACCTTCGCAGGTGGCTGCGATGCACCTGCGATCGAAGGAACCTGCGTGGTCGGGCGTTCCAAGAGTCATCTGACGAATATGACCGGCGCGGAATTCCGTTCGCGCCTCCGTGAGCTAGGGCGAACGGATGCAGCATTCGCGGAGGAGGTCGGCAGTTCAACTCGCAGCGTGAGCCGATGGGTCAGCGAAGGGCCACCGCCCGAAATCGCCTATCTCGTCGACCTCTTGCTGACTCTCGAGTTGCATATCGGCGCACCCATTTCGCCGGAAGGAGGTGCGGGAAAGGACGCTTTTGATATCGTGTTCGACGACATGCTTGCGCGCGCAGCTATAAGTGGCCGAAAATCCGAATTGATTGCGAGTATGCGCCGCTGGTTAGAGCACCAATATGTCAAGATGAGCAGAAGTACTACTGGTGAAAGTTAGCATCTCGCAGTCGTCGATCGCACGCGAACGCCCGCGACGTCTCGAGGTCAACGGGAAGACGGACGCACCGTCCAAGCTGGTAGCCGTCTTCCCCCAGCGGCTGGCCGCCGCACGTCGGTCCTTCAGTTGAGCTGAGAGTTGCTCAACCCGGTTGCAGCCGTTGAGGCGTCATTTCGGGCAAGCGGCGGGAGACTCATTCCTCGGCGGCGGGATCGCGGGCCGAGCGTCCTTGCTCCAGACGTGCTCGCGGAAGAAGTAGCTGTCATGGTCGCGATTGCCGACAGCCTACCTAAGCATGCCCGGAAGCTGATCGAGCAGCGGGAACGCAAGCGGCCACTCATACCCTGCGCCGGCACAATCAAGGCTGTCGCGAGGCCTTGCCATCAGCGATCACGCGCACCGTGGTGGCACACCCACCAAGTGATCGGCCATGAGCCTAACGATCGTCTCGGTTTCAGCTGCAAACTCCGTCATTTCGCAACCACTGGCCCCATTCTCCGGAGCGAGCCCGCTGGTTCCGTCGAGAGAAACCGCGCCGCCTTGCGAGCCGTACTCCTGAGAGGCTGAGGAGCCGCTTCCAAACGCAAGCGCGGGCTCAATAGATGGAGAGCTGGGCGGTCCATCGCCAAGGTCCAGGCTCGACTCCCACAGCGCGCCGCTTGCTTCGGTCTGGATCCGCCAGAAGATGGCCGAGAAGGCGCAGCGAAAAATTCTGCGGGCTCCCACTCCGATTTGCCCGTTGCGCCTCCGATAGCACCGATCCCGAGCAGCGTGGACAAGTCGCTCATTACATCAGACGGCTCAAGCGGTTACAGTAACAACCGGTGACGGGCATCCCCATGATTCACAGATCCGCCAGAAGCGTTCATTTGGTGGTGCGCCATTTTGTCTATACTGTATCCATGCTGGTATTTCGGGGCCGATCGGAGGCAATGCCGCCGGATGTCGGATGTTAATGATGGCAGCTGGCTCGCGATGATTGCCGCCGCGATGAGTTAATGTCTCGCCGATCCGTGCGTTGCCGGTGCGAGCTGAGCAGGCATGGAGGCAATCAAGATGGACCCAATCTCCCCAGCTGAACTAAGGAACGAATTTGGACGGAAAGCGAGTCGTCACAGTTTTGTATCGATAAAAAACATGCGGCCGATCAGATATAATCAGCGCTGGCACCGTGATGCCCTTGTCCAACTATCCCTTGATCCGTCTGTGATAGCATTCGAAGCCGAGTCCGAGCCGCTCCCCCACGAAGTGCTGAACTTGATCGTTACCATTTTGGGCGGGCAGATGCGTGTTTCCCTCGTTCGGGACCACACCAACAGCACTGACTCAAACCAAGCGAAAGACCAGATAAGAATCAGCAGATCGACGATTCTGCGGGAGCCAAGAGCGAGTAATGCAAGAGCAATATGGGCCACTCGAAAGAGCATCGTATCTATCGGAGACAGAGTGAGAATTTTAGGAAAGCTAGATGCTGCGCCGAATGGCCTCAAGTTGGCGGAGTTGCTCGCATGCATCTCGACGTCACGAGTCGACCCAGTCGATGCAATCCTTGCTCTTGTATGCCAGGGCTTGGTCACTCTCGATATCGAGAAGCCAATCGCACCAAGCACAACCGTCCGACGTTCCTTGAATCCAAGATCGGACTGTGGACCCAAGACAGCTTTGAAGTCCTAGCTCGCGTCCTTGAGTACGGATAATCAGCTGATTGTTCCGGAGCGGGGCCGATCCGAATGTGTCCGGAGCTTTTGGAGGGCAGCGGAGATCAATCGTCCATGTCCATCCAAGCCACTTGCCACCGCTGTCCAATGCTCTACAAAATGCCGAGGATTGCTCTTCGTCTCCGCCTGAGGGAGCGAACCCAGATGTCGAAACGACGTCGAGAGATTGAGCAGCTTGAGGCTGAAATCGCTGCCATGGAGCAGCAGGTTCAGCAGATCGCTTCTAAGCGAGCAGTCGCAGTACTGCGTATGAGAACGCTCGAAGCCATGGAATTTTTCGAGACCGCGGCCGTTCCACATCAGGAGCGACAAGGGCATTTACCTCTCATACCCATCAATGGCGACATGCGAGGTGGTCCTTCTGAGCAGCGAAGTCGGCCGATAAAGGGAAAAAATACTACGACTGCACCCACTGACAAGAAGCGGTTGGTTGATAGAGACAAGCTGGCTGAATTGACGCGCCAACTGTGTCCAGCGCGTCAAAAAGCCGTGCTTCTGGTCGTCGAGATGATCGAAGCAGCGTATCCTTCAAGCGTCACATCTGCGGAGATCAATTCTCGATTCGCTGAAGATGGGACCGTCTCGATATCCGTGCTTGCGAAGTGCAAGACGGCTCTCCATCGGTCTCAGCTCGTGTCATTTAGTCGGGTAGATCAGAGGTGGTCCATCAAAGGAGCGCCAACTGACTCCGAGTCGCCAGGTTTGGCAATCGTGCCAGCATGACTGTGCAGCGGAGGAAGCATGAATTCACCGGCTTACAGCTGGGAGGCCGCCGGAAAGGTGGTGCGCAATAGCGCAAAGCGAAGGCGCGGCCTTTTGGGCCGCGCCTTCCAGGTGCGAATCTCAGGCTAGCAACCAGCTTCGCACCTCCAGACACTTTCGATTCGTCTGTTTCGAAGCCCCTGTGGCAAGCAGGGACTTCGACCGACACTCTGCAGGTACCATGCCGCTGTAGCAAGCAGAGGCACGGGCCGAGCGCTGAGACTTTGGCATTTTTGACGTCAAAGGCAAGCCTCTCCCCTGTGGGATCGGTCGGTACTGGGCGGTCGACGGCTTTCAGCACGCGCCCCTGTGTTCCGCGGGCAAACAGCTCAGCAGGTTGGAAGGCCCGTCCATCCGGCTCCCAACCTTGGATATCGAGCGCGGCGAAGTGGGTGCCGGACCGGCCCCCGCCAAGAGGTGTCATCGACTCCCTCATGCATCGAGCTCGCGTCGTGTTGGTCCGTAGCCGTTCCTCAAGCCGTTCCGGGGCGCGGGCAATAACGGCAGCAGGCACAGCACGGCGAGCAGATGGCGCGCGGCTGAGTGTGGATTGGCAGCAGTAGACGAAAAATTTTCCCTGTAGAAATAAGCATATTTATCGGGCCAAGCGACTGAACTGCCGATCGCAGAAGGAGAGGTTTAGTTTATCGGAGGAGATGTCATGTTTCAACCTCGTGTATTTAGGAGCGCTGACAAAAGAATACTGCATAAATCTGGACCCGAAAAAGTCTGGGAAAGCCTTGGTCCGGGCGTAGAGGTATTCAGATATCCAACTGGCGAACCCGTACGGCGGATCATCACTCAAGGTGGCTCAAGGAAAGTTGGCGGGTTCTACTCGTGGAAGATGATGAACCACACCGTCTTCGAGTCTGTGACCGAAGAGCGTTGCAGCATGCTGATGGACGTTCACTCCGCCGTTGACGCATTCTACGCCCAGCCTGAAACCATCCGCGTTACGGGTACCGAAGGCAATTCCTTCGAGTACACTCCGGACTTTCTAAGCATTTTAGGTGGAACAAGGTTCCGACTTGAGAATAAGCGTGCTTGTGATCTGTGGCCACCGAAACCGGCCGACCGCTACGACGAGTCGGGCATCCGGAAATGGGAGAAAGCCGCACTTGTGCGCGCTCGCCTCCGTGCCGTGCGGCAAGCCTACACACGCTGCGGCCTACAATGGAAATTGGTCTTAGACCTTCATATCGCCAACATGGCTGCACCGGAGGTAGTGGACGAACTGGTCTCACATGGCGGACGTCCGATTAGTGAGGGGGATTGGCGCCGCCTCCGGGAACATATTATCGCAGCCGAAAACGCCACGACGCTGGATGCCGCGTCCGCTGTTCTGCGTGAAGCAGAGGACCCGCGGGGGACGGTTCTGGCGCGTGTAAGTGAGGGCCTCCTCGGGATCGATCTCCACGAAATCCCTAGAGACGAGAGCCTTGTCTTCCTCACCGGCAGACGGAGGGACGAGGTATGACGGACGTCATGGAAGCGGACCTGAGCAGCGAAGACTCAATCGAGCCGGTCACCATAGATCATATTGTACCTGACGATCTTGAGGTCGGGGCTTTCATTATCTACGAAGGAAGGCCGTTTAGTTTCCTTCATAAAGATGAAGGGTGTGCGCCACTTATTTTCAAATCCGAAACCGGCCCTCCTCGGCTGATTGAGCTGCTGCCGACCGAATATATTCACAAAATTGCGCTCGGCGAAATAAAAAGGCCTGGTAGAAAAAACATCGCCGGACTAAATGCAGAGCCTGAGTCGTATAGGCATGACGAGAAATTTGAGGCGCTTCCTAAAAAAGCGCGAGAAGTTGCAGGATTGAAGGATTTATATGTCGAAGAGTTTGCGCGCAGGATCCGAGACGCCGAAGAACGAGGTGAGAGGTTCGCGCGAAACGAAACGAATGCATTGATTGTTCGCGAAATCGTAGATGCTGCTCTACCAAAGGACGTTCATCCACCGGCCATGCGATCGGCCCGCAGCATTTTGCGTTGGTTGCAGAGATCGGAGCTTAAGAAGGGCTCTCCGATGGCGAACGTCCACGGCAACTACCAACGTCCATACAACCGTAAAATATCCCAACGTGTGCTGGACCTTATTGCCACGATCATTCGTGAACAAGCCGACACTCTACCTCATGCCTTGCGGCCAGGTATTATCCGCGGTCAAGTAAACACCAAAATTAAAGAAATAAATTTGGAGGAGAGTCTCCAAATACCGCCAGTAAGAACAACAACTGTGACTTCAGAGTTCAATCGTTACGACGGATGGATACGGCTTGCAGCTACAAAGGGTAAACATGCGGCGGACTTGGAATTCGGTGCCGTCGGAAAACTCGTCCGGCCAACACGTATCAATCAGCATTGGGAGCTTGACCATCACTCGATCGACCTCATCCCCATTTTAGGAAGCACAGAACTCGGGCAAATGTTGTCAAAATCGGCGTTAGGCAGATTGGACATAACTTTAGCGATAGACGTTTACTCGGGCTATCCCGTTGGATTCTACCCGTCTTTCGAAGGTACTGGTCTGCTGCCTTCTTTGATGTGCATTGCTCATGGCGTTCAGGAAAAGACCTACGTGGCTCAACGCTTCCCGCATATCAGCGGCTCACTGCTCGCACATGGCAAGCCTACCAAGGTCCGGTTCGATCGCGCACGGGAGTACGTCGGCAGACAGATGGCGAGATCTCTCCGCAGAGTTGGAATTGGCTTCGAGCTGGCGCGACCCAGATTTCCAGACGATAAACCATACATTGAACGATTTTTTGGAACGCTCGAGAATGATTTCGTCTCTTGGCTTAAAGGAAGAACCGGATCAAGCCCTCGTGACAGGGGTGCTGCAAACCCCGCGAAGGAGGCGGCTATTGAACTAGATGATTTCGTTGCGCTTCTGCACGAATATTTTATCACTGTTTACGCTCGCAGACCCCAAAGAGGTCTTGATTGGGAAACCCCGGAGCAACGCTGGCTGCGAGGTCTGCGAAACTATAAGCCTAGGCTTCTGACTCCTGATGAACAAGCTCGCGTAGACGTTCTTGCCTCCATTGAGGTAAAGGTGAACGCTGGCCGGGAGGGGATACAGTGGCGCAACAAGCATTATCAATCCCCGGAGCTTCAGAGCATCCGCCGTACGTCGGGTAATTTCGGAGTTCGCAAAAACTCTATGACTCCGCTGATTGGCAGAATTTCACTACGAGACGTCGGCGTTATATTCGTGTCCGTTCCTAATACTGATACTCCCTCAGAGATTGCTGTTCCCTGTACCGCAGCGGCAGCACACGGCAGGACTGTTTGGCAGGACGAAGTTGTACAGGCGCTTCTTCGCCAGAAGAAAAAGAATCCGCAATCGAAGATCGACTATGAGGATGGATTTTCGGCGCTGTTCCGCCGGTCGATTGGATGCATGGGCATCAAAACCGACAAAGCCTCGAAGCTTGGTTCATCTCGCGGTGCAGTTACCGCTGCACGATTTACCGGCGTGATGGTCGACGGCGTATGTAAACATGCTTTGACGCGTCTGGTTCGTGACGGCACTGCGCTTGATCTGTTCGGCCAATTGGCGGCGCAAGATAAAAGCCAGGCGGTCTGCGAAGAAAATATAAATGCAATAAATACGGATGATGAGGACATCGTCGATATCTACGATGACATGCCTGCCGATGAAATAGATATGAGCGATCTCCTCGGTGAGGAGGATTGAGGTGGCAATATTCCCTCACGAGCTTCCGCACAAGAAGCGGCTGGATTACATAGACAGGATCTTTATACGGCATGATGCGATCAAGATCGCCGCACAGGCTCTCCAGCACCTCACGTTCGCTCCGAATCGGCGCAGGGAAGGATCCGTAGGGTAATTACCCACGGGGTGGATCGGTCGGCGGCGGAACGCCCGCGGCTGCGCCGCTTGCCGGGACGAGCTTGCCTCTTGCGCGGGTCGGATTTCGCTGATTCCCTGGCGGGATGGGCCGCAGCGAACTGGAACGGCTGAGCCGCGAGGAGCTGATCGAGCTGGTGCTGCGGCTGCAGCGGCCAGAGAAGACCTCGCGCACCTCATCCAAGCCGCCCGCGACGGATCGCAAGGAGCAGCGGGAGCATTCTAAGCCCGGCGGCGCCAAGCCCGGTCACGAGGGTCACAGCCGGGTGCTGAGCGATGATCCCGATACGATCGTCCAGCATCGTCCCGAGGCGTGCGCGTGCTGCGGCGCCAGCCTGCACGCCGCACTTCCGGCAGAGATCGTCAGCGTCTCTGAGCAAATCGAGCTGCCTGAGGTGGCGCCGATTGTGACGCAGCACCAGCGCCTTGCCGTTTGTTGTCCGAGCTGCGGGACGCGCGTGATCGCGCCACCGCCCGAAGCGGCGCGCGGCACGCCCTTCGGTCCGCGGCTGCATGCGGTGGCGACGTACCTCAAGACCTTTCAGGCGCTCTCGTACGAACGGCTGCAGGCGGCGCTCTCCGATCTGTTCGGCCTCACCCTCAGCCAGGGCGGGCTGATGAACCTGCTCCGGCGCGCGCAGGACCGCTTCCGTGCCGGTCGCGACGCGGCCATCGCGACCCTGCGCAAGGCTGAGGTCGTCGCCTGCGACGAGACTGGCGTGCGCATCGAGGGCTCGAACGCTTACCACTGGCTGTTCCACTCGGCGCAAGCCGTGGTGCACACCGCCTCCCCGACGCGCGGCGCTGTCGTGGTGCGCGAGATGATGGACGGGCACCGACCGGCGGTGTGGATCTCCGACCGCTACACCGCCCAACAGGGCCACGCGGATGAGCACCAGACCTGCCTGGCGCATCTGGCCCGCGATGTCGCCTATGGCGTCGAGGCCAGCGACGATCCCGTGCCCTGGCGCCTGCAACTCTGGTTGCAGCGCGTGTTCGCCCTGGCCGAGCGCGTCACCGACTTGGCTGCCGCGACGCTCTCGGCCAAGCGCCGCAGCCTGGATCGGCAACTGGGTGCCATCCTCGCCACGTCGAGCCGCTGTGATCTGAGCCGCGACCTGCAGGCCAAGATCAGCCGCGCCCGCGATCAGCTCCTGGTCTTCCTCGCCTATCCCGGAAAGGTCGAGCCGACCAACAACGGCTCCGAGCGGCTGCTGCGTCCGGCTGTCGTGCAGCGGAAGGTCACCAACGGCTACCGGGCCATGTGGGCGGCCGAGGGCGAGGCCGCCATTCGCACCGTCGTCGACACCGCGCGCCTCACAGGCAGCAGTCCCTTCGGCGCCATCCTCAAAACCATCGGCGCCTGAGCCCAGCCATCACAGGCCTGGGTAATTAC
>NZ_FPBW01000065.1:0-10360 GCF_900116795.1 Methylobacterium sp. UNCCL125
ATCACGCGCAGGCTGCCTAACCTCTCAATCCAGATGGACCAGAGCCTCCGTTCCTGAGCTTCCCGACTCGTCTCAAATCATCTGACGACGGACAGTCAACCGTCAGAAGGATCTCCAATACGCCAGCCGCGCTCACAGCCACATCGCCCGTCAGAAGCAGACGCACCGGCTCCGCCACGTCATTGCGGAACTCGCCCGCCGGCTTCCCGCAGAGGTCGCGGCCGAGCCGGAGATCAAGGCACTGACGGCGTATGGCTGCCTGACCCGCATGCACGTGGTGCGGCTACTCGCACCGCGGCTTGAGGCAGAAGACCATATGCGCGACATCGATTTCAGCCCGAACGGGATACGAGCGCGTGAGGAGGCCGGTTACCTGCACGCGCGGCGTGTGCTCGCTGAGGCGCCGTGGAGACGAGAGGTCGACCCTCTTGAAGGCTTCGTACTGCATGAGGCTGAGGCAGATCAGGCTGCGGTCACCCGATGAGGCGCCTGTGAGAGGAGAATTTGTGGAACGAATGACGAACGACGCGCAGGCGCAAATCCGATCGGAAGGCGCATCGCAACGACTGGTCGCCTCAACCGTGACGCGCCTCTCGCTCGAGCTTTCGTGTGCATGTCTGTCCGATTGGAAGGCGCCCTTTGCGAGGACCGTCTTTCAAACGTCAGAGCTATCATACTCCGTATGTCGAGCCGCTAGTTGCAAGGCTAGGATTGGATGTGGCAAGCTTTTCCTGATCAAAAACAATGATTAGGTCGGGAAACTCCCAGACGGCCGCAAGCCAAAGCCGCGCCATGTCGACCCGGAAGTATTGATGCGTGAAGATGTTCCTGATACCGGCCATGCCCGCCCCATCGATTTCGCCGTGTCTAATATTCAAATCCTCAAGTGACTTCTTCACGACCTCTCTCAGCTCGGTCACAGCCTCCTTGAGGGCGCGGTACCTATCCCAATCGGTCGTCGGCATCAGCTCGAAGCCATCCTGGGTCGGATTTGAGGCGTACCGCACAGCGCCACGTGCCGCGTCCGGAAGGTCTTCGAGAAGCAGTTCGAGGTCGCGCGGCATCAGAACACCGCCACGGCATCGCGTTCCGCCGACGCTGCGAAGCGAGGATACAGATTTAGCCATTCCGCCAGATAGACCGGATGACCTAGGATCTCGGCTAGGTCGCTTTTTAGTCTTACGAAGCCCGTGAGCGACATGCAGGTATCCGATGATACTTCGATCAGGTTGTCGATGTCGCTATCGGTCCGGTTCTCGCCGCGGGCCGTAGAGCCGAAAATGGACATCCTGGTGATGCCCCGGGCGTCGAGGGCCGCTTCCGCGCGCGGAGAGCGGAGATCACTTCCACGAGGATTAGTGGGCGCTGCCGGTCCCCGGAAGCCAAATGATCTTCGACGAGCCGTCTTAAGGTCAAAGCACCCACATTCAGACGTAGAAGAACGTGAGCGTATCGAGTCGATCAATGAATTCGGCCGCTTACCAGTAGGGCATGCCAAACTCAGGTTCCCTTCACACGGGAGGCGTCGCGGTGCGGGCCGTCAGCAGCCGGTACAGATCGAGGTCACGATGAGCCGGTGGAGCTCGCCGCTCTTGCGGTCGAGGTCCGGCGTGGTCCCGCTGCGCCCGTCGAGGGTAAGGCCGGCCGGCTTCGTGGTTCCGTTCATAGTCACGTGGCGAAGCTGCGCCTTCGGCAGTGCAGCGGTTGCGACGACTCTCGGCGCGTCGATCGGCGCGGCTCGAACCGGGAGGGTGGCGATGGTGAAAAGGGCGATGACAGCAAGGGCGGAGCGGATCATGGCGGTGTTCCTCGACACGGTGCTTGGCAGAGGATGTTCAGGCGTAGGCGACGATCATCAGGCCGAAGAAGGCGGCCAGGGTGCCGATCACCGGGGCGAGTGCGTAGAGTGGGTTGGGCATCGGAGGTCTCCGCGGCGCGACGATCGCGCCATGTCCATGAGTGCCGGCGGAGCGATGGATCCGCGTGTGGCCGCGCACATGAGCCTGTCGACGGATCAATCCGGGCCTGCCATAAATCATGCGGTGCTGGTGCCCGGCGGGGACGCGGGATGGCTGTAGGCCGAACCTCGTTGCAGCTGTCTGTAGGGCGACGGACCGGGCAAACAGTCTGAAGTATCAGCATCCACGCCTGTGACGGGAGCTTGCTTCGAGCGCTGGCGATCTTAAGGATGATTCCGAAGGAACGGCCACCCGTGCCGCGTGCGGCCCAAACCCGATGCTTTCGCTTCCGCGAGAGGTCTGGCACAACCTGGTGACTGCCTGCGCTGCCCCGATCCAACCGGATTGCACACGCTCAGGCCCTCGCTGCCCGAGGCACGTGATGCTCAAGTTCTACTTCAACCTGTCTCCGAATCCGAGCAAGGTCGCGCTCCTGCTGGAGGAGCTCGGTCTGGACTATGAACCCGTGCCGGTGGATACCCGCCGCGGCCAGCAGTTCGAGCCTGCCTTCCTCGCCGTGAACCCGAATGGAAAGGTGCCCGCCATCGTCGACGGCGAGGTCACGGTCTTCGACAGCAACGCGATCCTGCTCTACCTCGCCGAGAAGGCCGGCCGCTTTCTACCCGCCGGTGCAACCGAGCGGGGACCGCTTCTGTCGTGGCTGATGTTCGTGGCCACCGGGATCGGTCCGTTTTCAGGGCAGGCCGTGCATTTCCGGCACTTCGCGCCGGAGCCGGTGCCGTATGCCCGTGAGCGCTATGCCTACGAGGCACGCCGCCACTACGGCGTGTTGGAAAGCCACTTGGCAGGTCGCCGGTACATGGTCGGCGACACCTACACCATCGTCGACATGGGCGTTTGGGGTTGGGCACGGATGCTGCCGTTCGTGCTCGGCGAGGATGCTTGGGACAAGCTGCCGAACGTGAAGCGACTTCACGACGAGATCGCCGCGCGTCCGGCTGCGCAGAGAGCGCTCGGGTTGAAGGACCGCTTCAGTTTCAAAGCCGAGATGGACGATGAGGCGCGCGCTCACATGTTCAAGCACATCGCCGAAGGGTGAAATGAAGAGTTAGGCACCGTCGTCATAGCTGGACGGTGCCACGTCGGTCGAACAGAAAATGCCGCTCACTTCATCATGCCGAGTGACGGCTCTTCCTGTCCGACCCGGAGCATCAGAGGCCAGACGCATCAAATCAACACTTCATCGATGACACGGAGTACAACGACGCGGCATCATTTTCATACTTTACGGCTACGAAGGCGAGTAACCGCGACCCAGGGCGCGGCGAACGGATGAGAAGCTTCCATGCATCGCTCGCAACTCGGAGCCTCGACAATGCGATACGCCGCAACCCTTCTCGCCCCCGTGCTCCTGTCGTCCGTCTTGGGGCCTGCCGGCGCGGCTGAGCGCCCGGTGGTCGTCGAGCTGTTCACTTCGCAGAGTTGCTCGTCGTGTCCGCCCGCCGAGGCGCTGCTCGGTCGGCTTGCTCACGAGGGTGCGGACGTGCTGCCGCTCGCGTTCCACGTGACCTACTGGAACCACCTGGATTGGCGTGACGCCTATTCCCTGCCGGCCGCGACGGCGCGTCAGAGCGCCTACGCGGCGCGGTTGCGTGGTCCGAGCTATACGCCTCAGGCCGTCGTCGATGGTCACCTGGACGTTCTCGGCTCCGACGAGGCGGCGTTGCGCGCCGCCGTCGCACGCGCACGCGCTTGGCGATCGGTCCCCGTCTTCCTGGTGCGGGATGGCGGCGGCTTGGCGGTGAAACTCGGAGCCGCGAGCGGTTCCGGATCGGTCGTGCTGGTCGGGTTCGACCCGAGTCACACGACGCGGGTTGCGCGGGGCGAGAATGCCGGTCGCACGATCGAGCAGGCCAACATCGTGCGTTCGCTGCGCGAGATCGGCCGATGGTCGGGTGCCGCGATGACGCTCAGCACTCCCCTACCGGCAGGCGAGACCGCGGCGGTGCTGGTCCAAGCACCTGACGGGACCATCCTCGGCGCCGCACGCCTTTAGTCGGACGGCGACACTCGAACCGGCCGTCGCCCGGTGATCCCCGCCGTTTCTCCACCTGACGGAGAGCTTTTCGCATCGCTCCTCGTCATTACCTCTGCTGTCGATGAGAGCGTAGGCGGGCCGGGGCAAAAATCGGCGGGAGTCGGATGGCGCTCGAAGAGGATCTCGCCCGCTTGCTGGCGGCAGCGCAAGCCGGCGACGCGGCGGCCTACCGGATTCTCCCGAAGGCATGCCTGACGGTGGTGGCGGGCATTGCCCGGCGCAGGGGGTGAGGGGCGAGGCAGTGGACGATGTCGTGCAGGACGCGCTCATGACGGTGCATCGGGCGAGAGCGGGCTATGACCCCCGCCGACCCTTCCTGCCGTGGCTGCACGCGATTGCCCGACGCCGGGGGATCGACCGATTGAGGCGGGCGGGCCGCGGTCCGCAGGAGGTCCACGATCCCCTGGCCTATTGCGCCGAGGTCGATCCCGGCCCCGCTACCGGCACGGCGCCGGGGGCGGGCGGGCGAAGCATGGCACTGGCTCGCGCAGTCGCCGCCCTGGCGGAGTGCCAACGTCAGGCGATCGAGAATCTCGGCCTGCGCGAGTTGTCGCTGGACGACACCGCGCGACTCATCGGCCGCAGCAAGGGAGCGCTGAAGGTCAACCTGCACCGAGCCATCGAGGCTCTGCGCGCCAGCCTGATCCAGGAGAAGGAGTGATGGTCACGCTCAGCCCTCACGACAAGCTTGTCGCGGACCTCGCTGAAGGATTGAAACCCGTGCGGCCGCTGCCTGCGCCGTGCGTTCGTGCCGTGTTCTGGTTCGGGGGGGCGATGCTCGTCGGACTGATCCTAGCAACACGGATGGATGCGGGCGATTTTCTGATCCGGATGCGCGCACCGAACCTGATGCTCGCCGCGCTCGGGGCCATGTCGACGGCGGTGACTGCATCCCTCGCCGCCTTCGCCACCGCCGTGCCGGGACGCTCCGGCGCTTGGGCGCTGCTGCCGCTGCCCGCCGTCGTCCTGTGGATCGGCGCGAGCGGCCTGGGCTGCCTGTACGTTCGGATTGTTCCCGGCACCGGCATCTCCGGGCCCCACGACATGACGATGTGCCTCGGTGTCCTGGTCTGTGTGTCTGTGCCGCTTTCGGCGCTGATGGTCGTCATGGTGCGCCGGGCCTGCCCGCTTCGGCCGAACCTGACGGCGGCGTTGGGGGGCCTGGCCGTCGCCGCGGTCGCCGCGACGATGCTGATGCCGTTCCACTCCTACGACGCCACCGCGACGGATCTCGCCTTGCACGCCGCCGTCCTGCTCGGCGTGATCGGACTCAACAGGATCCTGGCCGGTCCCCTGCTCGCAGGACGAGGCTGATGCTGCGAGGCCTGATGTGCGAGCGCAGGAAGTTTGTCGGCAGGAGCGGGTAGTGTGTCGGCCTGGGCGCGCGAAGTTTGTCGGCGCGCGCCCAGACCCGTCTGATCATCGAGTTCCGGCCCCGAATGCGTGAGCGGGTTTCTTTGCGCCCGAGGCCACTAGCCCGCGCCGGACAAGCGCGACCGTCTTGCGGCCGTCTACGACCCGGCCAGCGTCGAGGCGTTCGAGGGTCACTGCATCAGAGTCTATTTGCTTGGCTTAAGTATCTGGGCGTTGGCTTCCGTGACCCTGGCCCGCAGGCCATACCTCAGGGCGGACCACTCCAGTGGGGGCGGATCAGGTCGGATTAAGGAGCACGCATACCGTCTGAGCTCTGGCGAGGACTCGCACGCCTCACCCCATGCGTGAATCCTACCTCCGCGTCAGTGCACTCGGATGGGCGCCAAGCCGAATGTCCGATTCTGCGCGCGATGGCGATCCGGCATGACGTCGTCTGGCCGAAGAACGAACCCGCTGCGCGGGAGGGTGCGTGTGGTGAGGGCGCGGTAGGGTCGGGACCGTCGCGTATCGTTTGAGGCCCGTCGGAGGCGGGCCGAGCATCGCGGCTCCTTCATCCGAGGAGCCCCACGATGCACGATCTTCTCCCCGCCAGCGCGGTCAGCCCCCTGCGCCAGCGCCTGATCGATGACATGAGCCTGCGCCGGTTCTCGCACGAGACCCAGCGCAACTACATCCGCGACGTCGGCCGCCTCGCCACCTTCCTCGGGCGCCGGCCCGACACGACCACCGCGGAGGACCTGCGCCGCTTCCAGGTCGAGCAGCGCGAGGCCGGCGTGCCGGTGCCGACCCTCAACGCCATCGTCTCGGCATTGCGCTTCTTCTTCACCCACACCCTCGACCGGCCCGACCTCGCGCGGCGGCTCGTCCGGCTCGCCTATCCGCTCACGCTGCCGGTGGTGCTCAGCCGCGACGAGGTCACCCGGCTGCTCGACGCCACCACCTGCCTCAAGCATCAGGCTGCTCTGTCGGTGGCCTACGGCGCCGGCCTGCGCGTGGCCGAGGTCGCAGCGCTCAAAGTCATCGACATCGACAGCGCGCGCATGCTCATCCGGGTCGAGCGCGGCAAGGGCGGACGATACCGCAACGCGCTGCTCCCGGCGGACCTGCTCACCCTGCTGCGCCAGTGGTGGAAGGTCGGACGCCAGCAGGGCGTCATGCAGCGTGACGGCTGGCTGTTCCCGGGCCAGCATCCGATGAAGCCGATCAGCACCCGCCACCTCCACCGCATCGTGGTCGAGGCGGCCCGGGCGGCCGATATCGCCAAGCGGGTCGGCCCGCACACCCTGCGCCACAGCTTCGCCACCCACCTCTTGGAGGACGGCATCGACATCCGGGTGATCCAGGTCTTGCTCGGGCACGCCAAGCTGGAGAACACGGCGTTCTACACCAAGGTCGCCACCCGCACGGTACGCACCGTGACCAGTCCGCTGGACAAGCTGGGTCTGTTCAAGACGGGAGAGATCGCGCCCGGCTGAGACGGTGCGCGCCGCGATCGAGGTCGCCGACGTCTTCCGCGCTGCTGGGCCGGCCTACCGGGCGGCCCAGGCCGGCCACCTGAGCCTGCGGCAGCTCAAGGTCATGGCGGCGATCGAGCACTGCCGCACCGCCGCGCTCGGCGGCCACGTCGAGGGCTGCGGCGACTGCGGCCACCGGCGGATCGCCTACAACTCCTGCCGCAACCGGCACTGCCCCAAATGCCAAGGGGCGGCGGCCCGCACATGGCTGGCCGAGCGCGAGGCCGACCTGCTGCCGGTGGGCTACTTCCACGTCGTGTTCACCCTGCCGACGCAGGTCGCCGACATCGCCCTCCAGAACAAGGCCGCCGTCTACGACCTGCTGTTCCGCGCGGCGTCGGAGACGATGCTGACCATCGCTGCCGATCCCAGGCACCTCGGCGCCCGCATCGGCCTGACCGCCGTGCTGCACACCTGGGGCTCGGCGCTGACGCATCATCCCCACGTCCACATGATCGTGCCCGGCGGCGGCCTCTCGCCTGATGGTGCACGGTGGGTGTCGTCGCGGCCGGCCTTCCTCCTGCCGGTGCGGGTGCTGGGCAAGCTGTTCCGCCGCCTGTTCCTGGTCGGGCTGAGCGCGCTGCACGCGGCCGGACGGCTCGTCTTCTTTGGCGGCCTAGCGCCCCTGGCCGAGCGCCGCGCCTTCCTGCGCCATCTGTCCCCGGCCCGGACGAAGCGCTGGGTCGTCTACGCCAAAGCCCCGTTCGCCGGTCCCGCGGCGGTGCTGGCCTACCTGTCGCGCTACACCCACCGTGTGGCGATCTCGAACAGCCGGCTGATGAGCTTCGATGAGGCCGGCGTCACCTTCCGCATCAAGGACTACCGTCGCGACGGGCCTGAGCGCTACGGCACCCTGACGCTGGGCCCGCACGAGTTTATCCGGCGCTTCCTGCTGCACGTCCTACCCAAGGGCTTCCACCGCATCCGCCACTACGGTCTGCTCGCCAGCGCCGGCCGCCGGGCCAACCTCACCCGTATCCGAGCGCTGCTCGCCGTCCCGCCGCCGGTCATCCCGCCCGAGCCCACGGCGCCGCCCGACTGGCGCTCACCCTGCCGGTGCTGCGGCGGCCGCATGACGGTCGTCGAGACCTTCGGCCGCTTCCTGCAACCGCGCGGTCCGCCGACCGCGTCCGCCCTGACCGGGATGAGAGCACCGTGACCCGGCACGTCGTCAGCCACCATCATGCCGCCGGCCTTCGAGCCGCGGCCGGAGGAGCGTTGCGCCCCGACCGCCTCGACCCGCACTTCCGGCCGCCCGATCCAGACCGAGACCCGCCGGCCATCGCTCCGACCACCCCGTGCTGGCCGTCGGCCTGTCCCGGCGGATCACCCCGCCATCTCCGCCGAGCCCCTCGCCGGCCATCGCGCTCGCCCGCGCCATCAGGCCGGATCGCTCAATCCCCATAGCCGACTGCCTCGGTCCCCGCGGGTTCGTTCCTCGGAGACTTTCGTACGCCTGCCGGCGCCCGAAACTCTTCACGTAAGCCGCCGGTCTGCTTCAGAGAAGAGAACCGGAAAGGCGGTCGTCTTCCTCTCGATCGTCGACCCCCACTCGATCTTTCAGATTGGATCTGAGCGTGTTTTCGGAAACTCCAGCGGGAGGTTGTTGAGCACGCGCCAGAGCTCGTAGCCGACAGAGACGGTCTCCATCCGGATCCAGCCCCGCACCTTTGCCCCCAGTGGGATGAAATCGGCGTCGGGCCACGCGGACCGGTCGGGGTCCTGATCGACCAGCACGCGAAACAGGCCGCTCTGTTGCGCCGAGGGATCGACGGCACGCACCCGCCCATCGAACATGCCGTGGGCCACCGACGGCCAGCCGCTAAACTGGATGGCCGGCCAGCCCTCGAAGGCGAGGCGCACGCTCTGGCCGGGCCGGATCAGGGCGACGTCGCGCCCGTCGACCATCAGCTCGACGACGCGGACCGGCGCGAGCGGCGCGAGGGTGGCCAGAGTTTCCCCCGCGTTGACCAGCGTGCCGGCGGCCGCCGCGTTGATGTGCAGGATCCGGCCGTCCCGCGGCGCCCGAACGAGCTGCGCCGATTGGCGGTTCACGGTCACTTCGAGTCGGCTGAGCTTGGCCTTGGCCTCGGCCAGCTTCGCGCGCTGCTCCGCCACGCGGATCTGCGCGGCCTCGAAGTTGCGCCGCGTCACGAAGCCCTTGTCGGCGGCCTCGCGCGTCTGGCTGACCTGGCTCTCCGCAACCTTCACCGCCTGCTCCGCCGCAGCGATCTCGGCCTCGATCTGCTCCCGCTCGGCCGCGAGCCGCTTCAGCAGGAACGGATCGTTGTCGACGAGACGGGCGATAGGGTCCCCCGCGCGAACCCGTTGACCATCCTCGACGTACCAATGCTCCACACGACCCTGGACCAGGGCCGTGACCGTCTGCACGCGGTCGGCGGGGTTCGGGGCGATAACGCGCCCCGTCCCGGCCGAGGTCTGCACCCAGGGAACATACAGAAGGACCAGGACCGCGAGGCAGATCCCGATGCCGATGATCCAGGCCAGGACGGCCGCCGCGCGGGGAGGCCGGATCGAGGTCAGGGTCGGGAAGCTTTGGATATGTTCAGGCCGCGACAGCATGGGTCCTCTCACGCAGCTTGGCATTGTCGAGCCGGTCCTCACGCTCGGTGGCGCGCACATAGCCGTGCAAGCCCAGCCGGATCTGGTCATCGTAGATCGGTTGTGGGGGGCGCCGGGTGACATGCAGCACCGTCGTGCCCGCCTCCCGGAACCTTGCGAGCGCCGCCGCGACGCGATCCGGTGGAAGCAGGTCGAACAGCGTCGACAGGACGACGAGCTTCGGCGGTTGCAGAAGGGTGGCGGCCAGCTTCAGCGCGACGGCCTCACCCGCCGAAAGCGGCGAGCCGGACGCGGACAGCGGCGTATCGAGGCCGTAGGGCAAGCGCCGGATGCGCTCGACCAAGCCAACACGCTCCAGGCAATCGTGGATCGTGGCCGGATCCTGACCCTCGACCAGCGACAGGTACTCGCGGATGGTCGTCTCGGCGAGCGTCGGCCGATCCAGGACAAGGATCTCCGACCGCAGCTTCTCCGGATTGAACGCCGCGATGTCGGCTCCGCCGACCATCACCCACCCACGCTGCGGCCGAACCCTCCGCGCGAGGAGCGCCGCGACCGTCCGCTCGATCCCCTCGTCGGCGGCCACGGCGAGGATCTCACCGCTCTCGACCGCGAAGTCGAAGCGGCAGCCTTCGACCTCAACATCGCGCAGGCGCAGGCTGCCATTGGCGGGGCCAGGGCCGGTCCACCCATCCCCGTCCGCCTGCTCGATCCCGTCGAACAGCGACAGTTCGTGGAGCGCCGCGACGAGGTCGTAGAAGGTCCTCGCATGCGAGCCTAGTGCACTGACTCAGACGGATGGTTCAGGGGATCGGCCGACGGCTTCGAGGATATCGGTGGCGGGCTTTGTCCAGACGAAGGGTCTGGCGCGC
>NZ_FPBW01000052.1:0-23659 GCF_900116795.1 Methylobacterium sp. UNCCL125
CTTGGCGGTCTCGCGCAGGGACTGGTAGGCGCCCCCCGAGGCCAGCCGCGCGAGATAGGCCGACATGGCGCCCACCGGCGGGGCGATCGACATGTCGTTGTCGTTGAGGATGACGATCAGGCGCGAGTGCAGGGCGCCGGCATTGTTGAGCGCCTCGTAGGCCATGCCGGCCGACATCGAGCCGTCGCCGATCACCGCGATGGCGTTGCGGCGCTTCTGCGGGCGGCCCTTCACCTTGGCGGTGGCGTTGTCGAGGTCGCGCGCGACCGCCATGCCCAGCGCCGCCGAGATCGAGGTCGAGGAATGGGCGGCGCCGAACGGGTCGTAGACGCTCTCGCTGCGCTTGGTGAAGCCCGACAGCCCCCCGCCCTGGCGCAGGGTCCGGATGCGGTCGCGGCGCTCGGTCAGGATCTTGTGCGGGTAGCACTGGTGGCCGACGTCCCAGACGATGCGGTCGTCGGGGGTGTCGAACACGTGGTGCAGCGCCACCGTCAGCTCGACCACGCCGAGCCCCGAGCCCAGATGGCCGCCGGTGATCGACACCGCGTCGATCATCTCGGCGCGCACCGCCTCCGCAACAGCCGGAAGATCCGATTCCGGAAGACGCCGCAGCGCCGCAGGATTCGGGACACGGTCCAGCAACGCCGATTGCTCAGGGGAGAGTGCCAATGGTCGCATCCGTTCGTTCGAATATGGCGACGGCTCCGTCACGGGCCCGTGGCAACCGCAACGCCAGCACCCCGGGAGCACGCGTTCATGCTAGAACCCGCCCGTCCGCCGCTGTCATGATAGTGCCAGGTACGGATGAACGGCGGCGCGATCAATGTCGGGCCGTCGCTTTTTTGAATCACGTGCCCTTAACGCCACAAGAGGTTCGCCTTTGAATCCGGCTCGTCTGTGCACAATCCTGCTCGCGCTCGCGATTACGGTTTACGGTCAAGCTTACGCCGCGGCGCGGCCGCTGGACGGCAATCTCGACTTCGCGTGCAACTTCCTGGGCAAGTGCCCGGCCCGGGTCGCCCCGGGCGGCCCGGACCGCGATGTCCGCCCGTTCAACGGCACCCTCGGCCGGCCCTGCGCCTGGCGGGATCGCCCGACCCCGGAGGGTGTGCGCCGGGTCCGCGTCTGCTGGTGATGCGCGCGCCGGCTCTCATCGCCACAGCCCTGGTTCTCGCGCTCGGATCGGTTCCGGTCGGCGCCCAGGATGCCTGTCCGGGGTTGTTCGCCGATGGGCGGATGCCCGTCCTCACCAATCCGAAGCTCGCCGTTCGGGCGACTCCGCTATGCTTCGAGGCCTTCGCGGTGCTGCATTCCGGCGTGACCCGCACGCCCCTCTACGCCGCCGAGCACCTCACCCGCGCCAGCATCGCCGCGGCCCGCGCGGTGGCACGCGACGATTCCTTCCACGAAGAGGCGCGCCTGCCGGAAGACCAGCGCGCCGGCCTTGAGGATTATGTCCGCAGTGGGTTCGACCGGGGCCATCTCGCGCCGGCCGGCGACATGCCGACGGCAAGCGCCCAGGCCGAGTCGTTCAGCCTCGCCAACATCACGCCGCAGAACCGCGTCCTGAACCGGGGGCTCTGGGCCGATATCGAGGAGGGCACCCGGCGCCTGACCAGCCGGCGCGGTGCGCTCTTCGTGGTCACCGGTGTGATCTTCTCCGGCGACGCGGTGCAGCAGATCAAGGGCGGCGTGCTCGTCCCGACCCACTTGTTCAAGGCCCTCTACGATCCGGCGAGCGGCGAGGCCGGAGCATACCTCGCCCGGAACGACGATTCGAAGGATTGGCGCGTGCTGTCGATCGACGATCTGCGCCGGGAATCCGGCATCGACGTCTTTCCCGGCCTGCCGCAAGCGGCTCGCGCGACCGCGATGAGCCTCCCGGATCCCCAGGCCTCCGCCCGCGCGGACGAGCGCCGGCCCCGGCACGAGCAGACCTGGCAGGAATGGCTGGAGCGCGAGCTGGCCCGAGCGGCGCGGAAATTCCTGCGCGACCTGCTGCGTTCGTTCTTCTGAGAGGACCCATGCCCAAGGACACGCAACGCGCCTCCAGCGGCGCGACCGAGGATCCGAAAGCCTTCACGCCCTTCGCGGACGATGCCGGCGTGCGCACCATCGGCAGCTTGAGCTTCGAGAACGGCACGGACCGGATCGCCCTGCACGGATCCCTCGACATCACCCGCGACAGGACCGGGCTGGAGCAGGCCCGGCTTCTCCGGAAGACGCTGGACGCGATCGTGAAGACCCTGGAGGCCTCCGATCTGCCCGAAGCGGTGGCCGAGGCGCCGGACGCGCCGCCGCGATCGGTGAAGAACCCGTTCGCCTGAGAGATCGGCGCCCCGCGACGGCCGGGCCGTCCTTGCCGCTTCCCGGCGGGCCTGATACTCCGAGAGGGTCATTCCTATATCTTAGGGACGCGCGTCCAGGACGGGGACTGATCCCCCGTGCCTGACCCGTGCCGCTGGCACGATCCGCGCAGTCCCGAACAACGCGCCGAGGACGATCCGCGATGGCTCGCGAATTCATCTACCACATGCGGGGCCTGACCAAGGCCTATACCGGCGGCAAGAAGGTCCTGGATAACGTCAACCTGTCGTTCTACCCGGACGCCAAGATCGGCGTCCTGGGCATCAACGGCGCCGGCAAGTCGACGCTGCTCAAGATCATGGCGGGCCTCGACAAGGAATACACCGGTGACGGCTGGGTCGCGCAGGGTGCGCGCGTCGGCTATCTGCCGCAGGAGCCCCAGCTCGATCCGAACAAGACCGTCCGCGAGAACGTGATGGAGGGCGTGGCCGAGAAGCAGGCCATGCTCGACCGCTACAACGAACTCGCCATGAACTACTCGGAGGAGACGGCCGACGAGATGACCGAGCTCCAGGACCGGATCGAGTCGCTGGGCCTCTGGGAGCTCGATTCGAAGGTCGATCAGGCCATGGAGGCCCTGGGCTGCCCGAGCGACGAGCAGCCGGTGGCCACCCTGTCGGGCGGCGAGCGGCGCCGCATCGCCCTGTGCCGCCTCCTCCTGTGGGAGCCGGAACTGCTCCTCCTCGACGAGCCGACCAACCACCTCGACGCCGAGACGGTGAACTGGCTGGAGGGCCACCTGCGCCAGTATCCCGGCGCGATCCTGATCGTGACCCACGATCGCTACTTCCTCGACAACGTCACGAGCTGGATCCTGGAGCTCGATCGCGGAAAGGGCATCCCGTACGAGGGCAACTATTCGGCGTGGCTGGTCCAGAAGCAGAAGCGCCTGGAGCAGGAGGGCCGTGAGGACATGGCCCGGCAGCGCTCCATCGCCCGCGAGCAGGAGTGGATCGCCGCCTCCCCGAAGGCGCGCCAGTCCAAGTCGAAGGCCCGCATCACCCGCTACGAGGAGCTGGTGGCCAAGCAGGCGCAGAAGATCGATGCCGCGGCCCAGATCGTCATTCCGATCGACGAGCGGCTCGGCAACAACGTCATCGAGTTCGAGCATCTCAGCAAGGCGTTCGGCGACCGGCTGCTGATCGAGGATCTGTCGTTCAAGCTGCCGCCGGGCGGCATCGTCGGGGTGATCGGCCCGAACGGCGCCGGCAAGACCACGCTGTTCAAGATGATCACCGGCCAGGAGAAGCCCGACAACGGGAAGATCGACATCGGCGAGACGGTGAAGCTCGGCTACGTCGACCAGTCCCGCGACGCCCTCGATCCGAACGCCACGGTCTGGCAGGAGGTCTCGGGCGGCAACGACATCATCTATTTCAACAAGCGCGAAATCAATTCGCGTGCCTATTGCGCGGCCTTCGCCTTCAAGGGGCCCGACCAGCAGAAGAAGGTCGGCACGCTCTCGGGCGGCGAGCGCAACCGGGTGCACCTCGCGCGGACCCTGAAGGGCGGCGCCAATGTGCTGCTCCTCGACGAGCCGACCAACGACCTCGACATGGAGACCCTGCGCGCCCTCGAGGATGCGCTGGAGGACTACGCCGGCTGCGCCGTCATCATCAGCCACGATCGCTGGTTCCTGAACCGCATCGCGACGCACATCCTCGCCTTCGAGGGCGACAGCCACGTGGAATGGTTCGAGGGCAACTTCTCCGAATACGAAGCCGACAAGGTGCGCCGACTCGGAGCGGATTCGATCATGCCGAAGAAGATCAAGTACAAGCGGTTCTCGCGCTGAGGACCGGCCCCGTCGTTCCGGGGCCGTAACGGCGAAACCGGAACCGAATAGCCGTTGACGGGCGAGGTCCAGCCCTGGACCTCGCCCGGGTACGCTCTGAACACGGCCGGGAGGAATCCATCGGCCGGTCGCGCGGTCCCTGCCCCCGGTTCAAAGCCTCTGCGGCGCTCCGGCGCTGCAGAATGACGGAGCGATCGGGAGATCGGATGTCGTGCCCCCCTGCGCCCGGGGGGAAAGGCGGATGCGCAAGCTCCCGGAGCGCTTGCAGAGCCGGAGCGTGCCACCCCGGGGACCGGGACGGCCTCGACGGCCGGCCGCCCGATATGCCCTCATCCGAGTCGCGCCCGGGCCTCCGACAGAATCGTGGACAGGCTCCGCGAGAGCGGGATGGCTGGAGTCCACCCGGTGGCGGTTGCGAAGGCCGTGGAATCACAGCCCTCGCTGCGCACGCCCGCCGCCCGGACCCGATCGGGCGAGACCCGAAGGGTGAAGCGTGCGCCCGTCATGCTGCGGAACATCTCCAGGATCTCGGCGACCGGCGTCACGACTCCCGATCCCACGTTGAAGATTCCGCCATTCGGAAGGTCGTCGATCTGTCCGATCACGCGCAGGCACGCCGCGGTGACATCGGCCACGTCGACGAAATCGCGCCCGGCGGAGAGGTCGCCAACCTCCAGGCTCGGGGGCACCAAGCCTCGCTCGATACGGGCGATCTGCCCCGCGAAGGAGGCGACCACGAACGTCTCACTCTGACCCGCACCGATGTAGTTCGATGGTCGCAGCACCAGATGCTTGACGCCGGCATTCGCCAGGACATCGCGCAGGATGTACTCGCAGGCGTTCTTGGTTCGGCCCGCGATGGTGTCGGGACGCGGCGTCACGGTCTCGTCCGGACGTGCCTGCTCGCGGAACGCCTCCCCGTAGACGACGGTCGAGCTGAGGAACACCAGGGCCGCGCGGGTCTTCGCCACCGCCTCGGCCAGGTTCAGCGTTCCGAGCAGTTCGGCCCGCCAGGCATAGGACGGTGTCTCGCTCGACTGGGCCACGGATGCCAGCGCCGCCAAGTGGAACACGATGGTGGGGTCGAAGGCGGCGATCGTCTCGGCGAGTTCGTGGGCATCGAACGGATCGACGGCTCTCAGCGATACGCCACCGAGGGGCGGTTGCGGAGCCCGATCCAGGCCGAGGATGGAACTACCGGGCGGAAGTCCCCTGTGCAGCGCCTCGAGCAGGCGGCGGCCGAGATAGTCTCCGGCTCCGGTGACGAGGACGCGCATGGCCGTTGCCCTGAACCTTGCCCTGTAGCGCGCCCCGGGCCTTGGCCCTCCCGATGGCGGGCGAGGAAAGCCGGGATCGCCCACCGCCTCTATACCGGGCTCGGCCGCGATGCGAGAGGCCCGAGGCGCTCCGCGGAGCGTCGGACCATCGGGGCGACGGATCCCTGCGCCGGGCCGAACACAGGCGCGTGATCGGCGCAGCCGCGCACCGCAGGCGCGCTATTGTTGCACCGCGGACTCTGCCGTATCCCACATCCGGTCGGAGACCGCCGCGGTGATGAACTGAGTGACGCGCGTCGACGATCTTGAGCGGCCCGCTGCCACGAAGCAGCGGACGATCCCCGCGCCGGAAGCCGGCACGCGGCCCACGAAGCCCGTCCGTGACGCGCGGGTCGACGTGGTGCGCGGGCTGGCGCTGCTGACGATCTTCGTCGACCACATCCCGCGCAACGCGCCGGCCCTGCTGACGCTGCACAATTTCGGATTCTCGGATGCGGCCGAGATCTTCGTTCTGCTCGCCGGCTATTCCTCGATGATCGCCTATGGCGGCCTCTTCCGCCGAGCCGGCGTCCGGACGGCGCTGGTGCGCATCGCGCAACGCTGTCTGCGCATCTACCTGTTCCAGGCGGGGCTGCTTTTGGCGACCCTGATCATCGTCCGGATCTGGATGGACATCACCGGTCTCACGCCGCGGTTCGGCGTCGCGCCCCTGCTGCAGATGGGTCTGCTGCCGGGCCTGCTGCGCGGCCTCGCGCTGAACGCGCTCCCGAATTACCTCGATATTCTGCCGCTCTACATTCTCCTTCTGGCACTGTTCCCGCTGATCTATCTCGGGATGCGGCGCGGGATCTGGGGCGTCCTGGCGCTGTCGGCGACCCTGTGGATTGCCGCCAACGTCGATCATCAGCTGAACCTGCCGAACGCCGCGGCGGTCGATGAGGGCTGGTACTTCAATCCCTTCGCGTGGCAGTTCCTGTTCGTGCTCGGAGCGGCCCTCGCCGTCTGGGTCCAGGCCCAGGACGGATTGCTGCCGTGGCGTGGCTGGGCCGTCGCCATGGCCTCGGCCTATCTCGCCTTCGCCTTCTTCCAGGGCGGCTCCTGGGCGGAATGGGGGCTGCCGGACCTCCGGCCGCTGGCGATCGGGGTCCCCGACAAGAGCCATGTCGGCCCCCTGCGCCTGATCAACATGCTGGCCCTGGCCTACCTGCTGTTCAGCATGCCCGCGGTGGCGCGTCTCAGCCGGTGGCGGCGGCTGCGCCTGATCGATGCCTGCGGCCGGCACTCGCTCGAGATCTTCGCAGCCGGATGCCTGGCGGCGCTCATCGGCCGCATTCTCTATCGGACCTTCGACGCCACATGGCCGCTGCAGATCGCGGTCAATCTCGGCGGGCTCGCGGTCATGCTCGGATTGGCGCACCTCCTGGATGCGCGCCGCCGCGGTGCCGCCGCTCCGGGCCCGGACCTGCGCCGCCCGGGATAGGACGCGAGGAGAGACGATGCCGCCGATGCGCCGCAAGGGCGACCTGCCCGAGAAGGTCTGTGCCCAGTGCGGCCGCCCGTTCGCGTGGCGCAAGAAGTGGGCACGCGTCTGGGACGAGGTCCGCTACTGCTCCGACCGATGCCGGGCCGAGGCCAAGGCAGGACGCGGGCACCCCGTCGGCGCGAGCGCAGAGACCCGCCCCACGACCGCGCGACAGGGATAGGCAGAGCGCCGCCGGATCGACCGCAGGCACGGACGGCCGTCGGCGCGATCCGTCCCACACCGAGGGCGCCGATGGCTCAGGCCGGACCACGGCTCAGGGCGGCGAGCCCGGCCGGCGTGTCGATGTCGAGGGCGGTGGCCGTATCGCCTGGGATCTCCAGCACGTCGGGCCGCCCCCTGAGCAGCGGTCCGGCCCCGTGGTCGCCGGCGAGGCGGCCGATCTCCTCCCCGAGACGACGCAGGTTGAGCAGTACGGGATTGCCGCGCCGCCCGTCCTGCACCGGCACCACGGCAGCAGGAGTCGCCGCGGCCTCCGTGAAGGCGCTCACGAGACGGTCGATATGGGCGGCCGTGACCCGCGGCATGTCGCCCAGCACGATCACGGCGCCCGTGCAGCGGGGTGGCAACGCCGCGAGACCGGCGCGCAGCGAGGATGCCAAGCCGGTACGGTAATCCGGATTGTCGATCCGGATCAGGTCCAGCCCGACCAGCGTCGCGCGGACCGCCTCCGCGTGCGCGCCCAGCACGACCACCACAGGGCGGGGACCAGCCTCGAGGGCGGCCTCCGCCGCGTGGCGCACCAGCGGCTTGCCGTCGAGGGGGGCGAGCAGCTTCGGCGCGGAGCCGAACCGGCTGCCGAGGCCCGCGGCGAGCAGAACCGTGCCGACCTCCGACATCCCCGAGATCCTCTGCCCCCTCAATCGTCTGTCGCCGGATCGCGCGCGTCCCCCGTCACCGCGCCTCCGGCGCGAGGTTGCGGACGCGAGACGATCTCCATCAGCAGACCGCCGACACCGAGGGCGACGATGTCGGCGCGGGTTACGGCCAGATCTGCGAGCAGACGGTGCAGAATCCAGTCGAATCCGTTCTCCTTCGGCGAGCGCGCGCAGCCCGGGGCGCCGACCACCGGCACGTCGCCCCGGGCACCGACAAGGAGCAGGTTGCCGGGATCGACCGGCATGCCGAGGTGGGCGACATGCCCGCCGGCCGCCTCGATTCCGGCCGGGATGACGTCGCGGCGGTCGGCGATGGCCGAGGCACCGAACACAACCACGAGGTCCGCCCCGGCTCTATCGATGAGATCGGTCACCGCAGCGGCCACGGCGTCGTCGGTGTGGGGGATCCGGGCTTCGGCGACGATCGCGGCGCCCGTGGGGGCGAGACGTTCGGCCAGAACCCGGAGCGTCTTGTCGATGGTGGCCTCCTTGAGGCTCGGCAGCCGCGTCGAGACCACGCCCACACGGCGGCGGCGATAGGTCGCCACCGCCAGCGCGTCGGCTCCGGCCGCCGCACAGGCGCGGGCCAGCACGGCGCCCGGCACGGCGTAGGGGATGATCTTCACGGTGGCGATCATTTCGCCCTCGATCACCGGCCGGAAGCGCGGCAGCGTCGCCACCGTCACCGCCTCGTCGACGGCGTTGACGGCCTCGATCCGGGTCGGGTCGAGCGTCAGCACCCCGGGCCTCTCAGCGAACAGGTTGCAGCGGCCGGTGAACGGCGACTCGACACGCAGGTTCGCCCCGCGAAGACAGCCGGCGAGCCGCGCGGCCGCGTCGTCCTCGCCGACATCGCCCGGATCGAGGGCGGCCACCACGATCTCCGAGAGGCCGGTCCGCGCGAGACCGGCGGCCTCCTCCGGGCCGATCACCGCCCCCTTGCGCAGGGTGATGTCAGCCCGCCGGACCGTATGCGCGCTGATCAGTCCGCCCGCCTCGGCGAGCGGGACGGTCCCGAACCTCACGCGACCTCCGGACGGGGCGCACGGCGCAGGCACGCCACCACCTCGGCGAGCACGGCCAGCGCGATCTCGGCGGGACTGACGGCACCGATCGGGAGCCCGATCGGTGCGTGGATCCGGCCGATCTGCGCGGGCGTGAACCCCGCCTCGGTGAGCCGCGCGACGCGGGCCGCATGGGTCTTCCGGGAGCCGAGGGCGCCCACGTAGAAGCACTCGGCCGCCAGGGCCGCCTTCAGCGCAGGATCGTCGATCTTGGGATCGTGGGTCAGGGCTGCGAGGGCGCAGTAGCGATCCAGCACCGGGACGGTTGTGCCGAGGGCGGCGTCCGGCCACTCGGCGACCAGCGCGATGCCCGGGAAACGCTCCGGCGTGGCGAATGCGGTGCGGGGGTCGATCACCGTGAGCGCGAGGTCGAGCCCGGCCGCCATCGGCGCCATAGCCTGCGAGATGTGGACGGCGCCGACGACCACGAGCCGCACCGGCGGCACCTGCACGGTGAGGAACAGGGTCCGCCCGTCAGCCTCGACGAGGCCGCTCTTGCCGGACGCAAGGTGTTTCGCCAGGACGTCGGCCAGGGGGTCGACGGCGAGGTCCGACTCGCGCACGAGGCGCTGCGCGCCGTCGGCGATGTCGGTGACGAGGATCGCGGCGCGGCGGGCCGCGCGCTCGTCGTTCAGCGCCGTAAGGATGTCGCTGCGCATCAGTCGACCCGCTCGACGAAGACCCGGATCCGCCCGCCGCAGGACAGGCCGGCCCGCCAGGCCGTCTCGTCCGCGACGCCGAATTCGAGGACGCGCGGCGTGCCGGCCTCGATCACCTCGAGGGCCTCGGTGATGACCGCGCCCTCGACGCAGCCTCCCGAGACGGAGCCGAGGAAGTTGCCGTCGCCGTCGACCGCGAGGTGGCTGCCCACGGGCCGGGGCGCCGAGCCCCAGGTCTCGATCACGGTGGCGAGCGCCACGGCGCGACCGTCGCGCCGCCAGGACTGGGCGGCGGAGAGGATGTCTGTATCGGTGCTGAGCATGGCCTCGTGGACTTTCGGCCGGCGGGTGCCCCCCGCTTCCCACAGGTATGGCCCACGCGCCGCCGTGCAAGGCGCCCTCCGACTCGCACACCATGCCCACCGCCCGGGGCACCGGGCCTGTGGCCGTGCGCGCGCCTTGGCCGATCCCGGCGCGGATGCGATAACAGGCCGGCCAAGCGTCCCCGCTCAGACCATGTCCGCCACCGTCGAACGGAGTTCATGCCAGACGACCCGCCCCTGCTTTCGCGGGAGGGAGCGGCGCGTGCTCCGGGTGACGTGAACGCCCCCGATCCCGCTCTGGCGCGCAGGCTGCGCAAGGATCCGCCGCCGCGCTCCGCGCCGCACCGCCTGTGGCGGCGCATCAGCCGGGCGATCGGCGACGTCCTGCCGAAGGGCCTCTACGCCCGCTCGCTGATCATCATCATCGCGCCGGTCGTCCTGCTCCAGTCGGTGATCGCCTACACCTTCATGGAGCGGCACTGGCAGCTCGTGACCAAGCGCCTGTCGGCGGCGGTGACCGCAGACGTGGCCGCCTTGATCGACATCTACGAGAGCTACCCGCAGGACAAGGATGCCGAGACCCTCTCGCGCATCGCCGGGGAACGGCTGAACCTCGACCTCGACATCCTCAAGGGGGCCAAGCTCCCGCCGCCGGGCCCGCGCCCGTTCTTCTCGATCCTCGACGAGGCCCTCTCGGACGAGATCAAGCGCCAGATCCGCCGGCCCTTCTGGATCGACACGGTCGGCCGCTCCAACCTGATCGAGATCCGGGTGGCGATTCCCGACGGCGTGATGCGCATCACCGCGCGGCGCAGCCAAGCCTACGCGTCGAATTCGCACATCTTCCTCGTCTGGATGATCGGCTCCTCGCTGGTGCTGCTCGGCGTCGCGATCCTGTTCCTGCGCAACCAGATCAAGCCCATCCTCCGCCTCGCCGCGGTGGCGGAGGGCTTCGGCAAGGGCCGGGAGATCGAGTTCCGGCCGCGCGGCGCCCGCGAGGTGCGCCAAGCCGGTCACGCCTTCATCGAGATGAAGCGGCGGATCGAGCGGGCGATGGAGCAGCGCACGACGATGCTGAACGGCGTCAGCCACGACCTGCGCACCATCCTCACCCGCTTCCGCCTGTCCCTGGCACTGGTCGAGCAGACCAGCGAGATCGAGGATCTCAGCCGCGACGTGGATGAGATGAGCCGGATGCTGGAGGGCTACCTCGCCTTCGCGCGGGGCGACTCGGCCGAGCCCGCGACGCCCACGGACATGCGCGCCCTGCTGGAGGACCTGCGGACCGACGTGGAGCGCCTCGGCGCCCATGTCTCCGCCGTGGAGCTCGTCGGCACGCCCGAGGTCACGGTCCGTCCGGGCGCCTTCCGGCGTTGCCTGTTCAACCTCGCGGCCAACGCCGTGCGCTACGGCGAGACGGTGGCGATCTCCGGCCGACTTGAGGCCCGGACCTTCTTCGTCTCCATCGACGACGACGGGCCGGGCATTCCGGCCGAGAGCCGCGAGGACGTGTTCAAGCCGTTCCTGCGGCTCGACGACGCCCGCCAGGACGCCGGCGGCTCCGGGCTGGGCCTCTCGATCGCGCGGGACATCGCCCGCGCCCATGGCGGCGACATCACCCTGCACGACAGCCCCCTGGGGGGCCTGCGGGCCACCGTCCGGGTTCCGGCCTAGGCCGGATCAGGCATCGGCGGGCCGGCGCAGGCGCAGGTGCTCGGCCTGCACATTCCGGATGAGATGATCGAGGCTGGCCTCGTCGAGGCCGGCGCCGACGAGCCGGGTGCGCAGGCTCGCCTCGCCGTGCCACGCGTAGCCGGCATCGTGCGGCAGGTGGCGCAGCAGGAGGGCGCTCACGATCGATTCACGCCGGTAGGCGGGGTGGCGCAGCAGCTTCCCGATATGGAGGACCAGCATGTCGACGCCGGAGGTCGCGGGGTCCGAAGCCCCCGTGCCCTTCCCATTCCCACTGACCGATGCCCGACGCATACATGCCCGCCTTTGAGAGGCGATACTCTCGCGCCAAATGATTGCACATCCATGAGCGTTCGGGCGAGCCGGCGAAAAACTGCCGATTCCGGGGTCCCAACCTTCGCAGCACGGTGATATGCAGGGTCGTTTTCCCAGGGCCGCGGTCAGCCGCGCGCCGGATTTCGAGTGCCGCACATGAACCCGCTCGTCCCGCTCTTCATCCTGCTCTCGCTGCCGCTCGCGGCCATCGGGCTCGTGCTCTACACCGACGAAGGCATCAACCCGGACCTGTTCTACGCCTCGGTGAAGACCTTCGTGATCCTGGGCGCGATCGCGGTGGCGATGTCGTTCGGTGCGATGAAGCTCTCCGAGCGGTCCAAGCACTGAGATCCCACCGCCCGGAGGGCGCGATGCTGCAGGTGGTCCCGGCCTTCTCGCGTATCGGCGAGGAAAACGCCTTCGCGGTGCTGGCCCGCGCCCAAGCCCTCGCCGCGCAGGGCCGGGACGTGATCAACCTCGGTATCGGCCAGCCGGACATGCCGACCCCCGCTCACGTGGTCGAGGCGGGCATCAAGGCCCTGCGCGACGGCCACCACGGCTACACGCCGGCGGTGGGCATTCCGCCGCTGCGCGAGGCGGTGGCCCGCGACATCCATCGCCGCCACGGCGTCGAGGTCTCCCCCGAATCCGTGATGATCGTGCCCGGCGGCAAGGTCACCATGTTCATGGCGATCCTGATGTTCGGCGCGCCCGGAACCGAGATCCTGTATCCGGACCCCGGCTTCCCGATCTACCGCTCGATGATCGAGTTCACGGGCGCGACGCCGGTCCCCGTGCCGATCCGCGAGGAGAACGGTTTCGCCTTCTCGGCAACCGAGACCCTGGCGCTGATCACGCGGAAGACCCGGCTGCTGATCGTCAACTCACCCGCCAACCCGACGGGCGGCGTGACACCGAAAGCCGAGATCGACGCCCTGGTGAAGGGCCTGGCCGAGCACCCCGACGTCGCCGTGCTGTCGGACGAGATCTACGGCACCATGACCTACGACGGCGAGACCCATTACTCGCTGCTCAAGTATCCCGAGATCCGCGACCGGCTCGTCTACCTCGACGGCGCGTCCAAGACCTACGCGATGACCGGTTGGCGCCTCGGCTGGTCGGTCTGGCCGAAGCCGCTCTACGACGCGGCCCGCAAGCTCGCCGTCAACGCGCATTCCTGCGTCAACGCGGCGACCCAGTGGGCCGGCATCGCAGCGCTGGACGGCCCCCAGGACTGCGTGACCGAGATGGTCGCCGAATTCGACCGGCGCCGGACGATCGTGGTGGACGGTCTGAACGCCTTGCCGGGCGTGTCGTGCATCGCGCCCAAGGGCGCATTCTACGCCTTCCCGAATATCTCCCGGACCGGCTGGAAGGCGAAGGCGCTGGCGTCGGCCCTTCTGGAAGAAGCGGGCGTCGCGGTGATCGGCGGCCCGGATTTCGGCGTCCACGGCGAGGGCTACATCCGTCTGTCCTATGCCAACTCGGCCGAGAACATCCGACGTGCATTGGACCGGATGGGCACGTTCCTCAGCGAGCAGAAGCCGGCCTGACTTTCCGTCGGGTCGGAAAAGCCCCTCGTCGCGCCCTCACCCTGAGGCGCCGGAGCGCGGGGGAGGCCTGAAGGCGCTTCCGGATCCCTCAATGATTCCTGAAACCCGCCTTCGAGGCCCGCTGCCGCAGGCGCGGCGACGGGTGGGATCGACCGGGTATCCGAACGGGCTTCCCTACGACTTGCCGGGGGCCCGCTTGTCGATCCAGCCCGCCAGCCAATCGGCGATATCGAGGCTGTTCTTGTCCTGCATCAGCATGTGCGAATTGCCGTGGATGCCGATCTCCGGCAGCAGGATCAGCTCCGCCCGGCCGCCCGCGGCATTCGCCGCCGCCACGAAGCTGCGGCACTGCTTGAGCCGCGGCGCCCAGCGGGGCGAGGCGTCGACGTAATCGCCGAAGAGGACGAGGATCGGCAGGTCCCTGTAGGGCGCGAGATCGTCCTTCGCCGGGTCCGGGCACGCGGCCGGCTCGATGGCGACGATGGCGCGGATGCCCGACCGGTCGAGCGACGCGGTCTGGAACGGGTAGATCCCCGATTGAGAGTGGGAGATCAGCACCGCACCTTTGAGCTTCTTGGCCAGTTCCGACAGGGCCGGCACAGTGGGGTTCGGCACCGGGAGGGCGGCCGACCAGTCCGGGACCATCTGCTTCCAGAACTCGCCCTGGGCCTCCAGGGGGAACTGCATGTCGGGAAACACCTTCGGGTATTCCGGCCCGAACCGGAAGATCGCCCAGGCCGGCTCGCGCCCGGCCGAGAAGACCGGCGGCAGCGCGTTCGGGTCGGCCCGCCCCATCTTCACCGCGTTGATCTGGGCCGGGCTCGCCGCCGAGCGACCGCGCCAGGCCTGATCGATCACGTAGGTCGGGAAGCCGCGCCGGACGAAGTACTCGTCCCAGCCCATGCGTCCGTCCGGCGTCGTCTCCCAGGTCTTGCCGGTGAGGCAGCAGCCGTGGATCAGCACCAGAGGCGGCCGTCCGGTCGTCACCGGAACCTGATAGCGGACATAGATCTGGTCGACGCTGATCGTGCCGGAGGGTGCGTAGGCCGGCAGCGTCGACAGCGTGTCGGACTGAACGTCACGGCCGCCGACGAAGAAACTGCCCTGCTCGGCAATGGTCAGGGGGCCGGCGGCCGGCTCGGCGGCACGGGCAGTTCCACCGCCGATCAGCATCGCACCGACCAAGGCACAGGCGCTCCGCCAGACGCGCCCGCGCGCAGGCACTGACAGTCCCGACATGAAATGTCCCGTCCTCCCGCGAAGGGCCAGTCCGGACCCGTTCCCGACCGGAAGCCTAGCATGAAGCTCGGCGGCAATGGGAGTTCCCCGCGCCCGTCCGGTTGCCGGTCAGGCCGCGATGTTGCGCTCGACCCGGTCGATCGCGTCGGCGGGAAGATCGAGGGCCTCGGCCAGCATCTTCAGGAATTGACGCTCCTGGAGCGTATCGGGATCGATGGCGAGCCGCGCCGCCGCGAAGATCCGCGCCGCCGCATCGGGGCTTGCGACCCGCTCGGCGATCTCGTCGACGTCGGCGGGATCCGCGAGCTCCCGATCGAGCCAGGATCGCCCGTCGGGATCGAGGCCCGCATCCGCGACGGCCGTATCGAGGCGCTTCCGCTCGGCCGCGTCGACCATGCCGTCGGCCGTCGTGGCCGCCACCATGGCTCGCAGCATCAGCCGGGCTTCGTCCTCATCGATCTCGGTGAAGTCCGGGCCGCCCGACTCGGGCGGTGGGGCACCGCGCAACGCCCGGTAGGCGAGGCTGCCGATCAGCGCCAAGCCTCCGAGGGCCGCGCCGGCGGCTAGACCGCCGCTCCTGGAACGCACCAGTGCGTCGACGATCCGTCTGCTGTCAGCCATGCCAACCTCCCGGGATTGAATCCGATTCGGATCGGAAACAACCCGGGAGGCGCTCGGGTTCAGCCGCGCTCAGGCATCGGCCTCATCCTCGTCCTCGTCGATATCCACCAAGAAGACGATGTCGGCCTCATCGGCGTCGTCCGAATCGGTCTCGGTGTGATGGGGATCGTCGACGAAATCGCCCTCGCCGTCGTCCTCTGCCAGCGCGTCCTCGAAGATCTCGACCTCGTCCTCGGTGGCCGCCCGGACCTTGAGCGGCGACGTGCCGTTCCAGAGCGGCTTGCCGCCCGTCGTCATGGTCCGGATGTCTTCCTTGAATCCGTCACAGGTGAAGAGGTCCTTGGCGGACGCCTCGTCGCTGTTGATCACCGCAACGGCGGTGCCGTCGATCTCGAGCGTGAACATGGCCGGCATCCTTCTCGTAACCGTCCTCAGGCGCGCCCATTCAGCAGGCTGACCCACGGGTGCGACGCGCTGCCCCGGGAAGAATCACAGATGCTCCCCCCGGCAGCCATGAGCGCCGCGCGCGGATGCTGTAGGGGTGAACCGGACGGCCGCCAAGCCCATCCCGCCTCCACCGGCCCGAAAGCCATGGCGCGGATCCTGCGGGGCAGCGGTGGCGATGAAACTCGGACGCGAAGAAGGATCACCGCGGATGCGGATCAGGCTCGGCTGCGAGATGCGCTACGCCTTCCCCTATCCCGTACCGATGGTGGTCATGCTGAACGTGCATCCCACCCGGGCGGGCGCCCTGGAGGCCCCCGACACGCTGCGCACCGAGCCGCCCGTGCCGGTCGACCTCTATCGCGACGGTTTCGGCAACCTGTGCGCGCGGCTGAGCGCGCCGGCCGGGAGCTTCACGATCGGCACGGACGCAGTGATCGACGATGACGGGCGCCCGGACCCGGTGCATCCGGAGGCCAAGCAGCACGCGATCGAGGACCTGCCGGCCGAAACCATCGTGTTCCTGCTGCCCAGCCGGTACTGCGAATCGGATCTGCTGGCCGACGAGGCGTGGCGCTTGTTCGGCCATACCGAGCCCGGCTGGAGCCGGGTGCAGGCGGTCTGCGATTTCGTGCACGACCACATCGCGTTCGGCTACGAATTCGCTCACGGCGACCGCACGGCGCAGGATGCCTATGCGGGTCGCCGCGGCGTCTGCCGGGACTTCACCCACCTGGCCGTGGCCTTCTGTCGCGCGCTGAACATCCCGACCCGCTACTGCACCGGTTATGTCAGCTTCATCGGCGAGCCCGAGCCGCACCCGGCGGGCGATTTCGCCGCCTGGATGGAGGTCTATCTCGGCGGGCGCTGGCACGTGTTCGACCCGCGCAACAACGCCCCGCGGATCGGCCGGGTCATGGTCGCCTACGGCCGCGACGCCGCGGATGTGCCGCTGACCCACACGTTCGGACCGAATCCCCTCGTGGGCTTCCGGGTCTGGGCCGACCGGATCGACCATCTGGACGCCTCCGGCGACGCGCCGATCCTGCCGGAGGAACCCCTGCCGCCGCAGAGCATGACGACCCGGATGGGGTGAGCGCGGCGCGCCTACACCCCGGCGCCCCGGGCTATGGCGCGCTTGACCACCCCCTGCACATCCGGATTCGAGAGGAACAGGTCGTGGTTGATCAGGCCGCCGCCGTAATCGGAGGCGTCGGCGACGCGCACGCCGAGTGCCTCGAGCTTGGCGCGATCGGCCGCGCCCGCACGCACGCCCCCCGCCAGGGCGGCGGAGAGTTCGAGCGCCCGGTCGTTGGTGGAGGAGATCACCGTGATCTTCGAGACATCGGGTCCAAGGCGGGCGACGCCGTTGGAGAACAGGTCGAAATCGATGTCGGGTGCGGCCAGCACCACGGCTCCGATCCGCGCCATCGCGGCCTCGCCGGCCTCGGCGCGGAGCAAGCGCAGGGTCTCAAGCGTGAGAAGCGTGCCCATCGAGTGCGCGACGATGTTGATGCGGCCACCGCTCGGCGAGGCGGCCAGCGCCTTGAGCAGGTCCTCGAAGGCGTCGCGCGACCAGAGGGCGCTCTCGCGATCGTAATTGTAATCGAGGGTCGCAGCCGCCGACGGCCACGTGAACAGGCCGGAGACGCCGCCGAAGCGGATGCCGTCCGAGAGCCTGGCCGCGCTGATCGCGGCCGATTCGAACGATTCGCGGTAGCCGTGGACGTAGATCAGCACGTCCCGCCCGAGGGCCGCCTGCGAGAAGGCTGTGGCGGCACCGGATCCCGTCTCGAATTTCGGCACCGCGCCGATCGTCCAGTCGCCGGTGATGACGGACGAGACCTTGCCGAGGAGCGAGCGGTCGGGCGGCGACAGGCGCACCTCCGCGAAGCTCAGGCCGCGGCCGCGGTCGCTGCTGAAATACGGCGGCCGGGGCGGATTGCCCACGGGCTTGCGGGTCGTGGCGACCAGCAACACCGGCATGACGTCGAGGGCCGATTGCTTTTCGGGCAAGGCCGCGCCGGTCCCGAGATCGTCGGTGACGCAGGCGCCGAGCGACGGGGCGAGACCCGCGGCGCCCGCGAGAGCTCCGAACCGGAGAAGGACGCGACGTGAGACGATCTGGCTCGACATGATCCGGTTGCGCTCGGGCGGGGTGCCCTCCGTCGCCCAGGATCGTGACCATCGCGGGGCACGATCACGGCAGGTCGGCGTGAATAGCGGGCATGACCGGGCTTGTGGTGGACGGGCCACAGCCGGCCCATCCCCCGGTGCCGGTGCCCTCCCCCTCGACGGCAGCCGTCGCCGCGGCCATGAAGGGACCATGACGCCGTCCATCGACATTCAGAGCCTTCGCGAGCGCCTCCTGCGCGGCGACCGCGCCGCGCTGGCCCGGGCCATCACGCTGGCCGAGTCCAAGCGCGCCGATCACCGGGCCCTGGCGGCGGATCTCATCGATTCGGTTCTGCCCGAAACCGGTCGGGCGATCCGCGTCGGGATCACCGGCGTGCCCGGCGTCGGCAAGTCGACCACCATCGACGCCCTGGGCTCGAACCTGACCGAGGCCGGCCACAAGGTGGCGGTGCTGGCGGTCGATCCGTCCTCTTCCCGGACCGGCGGCTCGATCCTGGGCGACAAGACCCGGATGGCGCGGCTGTCGCACGATCCCAACGCCTTCATCCGCCCCTCCCCGTCCTCCGGAACGCTCGGCGGCGTGGCGGCCAAGACCCGCGAGACCATGCTTCTCTGCGAGGCCGCGGGCTTCGACGTGATCCTCGTCGAGACGGTCGGCGTTGGCCAGTCGGAGACGGCGGTGGCCGACCTGACCGATTTCTTCCTGGTGCTGATGCTGCCCGGGGCGGGCGACGAGCTCCAGGGCATCAAGAAGGGCATCCTCGAACTCGCCGATATGATCGCGGTCAACAAGGCCGATGTTGGCGAGGCCGAGCAGCGGGCCAATGCAGCGGCTTCGGAATACCGTGCGGCGTTGCACATCCTCACCCCGGCCTCCGCCACCTGGACGCCGCCGGTGGTGACGATCTCGGGCTTCCACAATCTGCGTCTCGACGCGCTGTGGGCGAAGATCGTCGACCACCGGGAGAAGCTCACCGCCACCGGAGAGATCCAGGCGAAGCGCCGGACCCAGGACGTGAAGTGGATGTGGGCGCTAGTGGACGAGCGTCTGCACCAGCGCCTCGTCGGGTCCCCGGAAGTCCGGCGCCGCACGGCCGAGGCGGAGGCGGGTGTGGCGCGGGGCGAGACATCCCCCGCCGCCGGCGCCGCGGCCATCGCCGAGCTGATCGGCCTCTGACCTGTCCCGTCTGCCGCGGAAACGCTGGCCGCGCATAATTTCATGGCGGCCGGGGGCACAAACGCCATCTCGCGCGTTCGGTGGACGACGGCGTAACGAGCGACGCCCGCGTCGCGGCGCCGCGCTCACGTCCAGGAGAGTGCCATGGTGGATACGGATCGGATCGTCGGCGGCGCCAAGGAGGCAGTCGGCAAGGTTCAGGGCGCGGCCGGAGATTTCGCGGGCTCGAACCGCGACTCGGTCGAGGGTCGGTTCCGCGAGGCCCAGGGCGAGGCGCAGAACGTCTACGGCCAGGTGAAGGACAAGGCGCGCGACATCGCCGACCGGGCCGGCGACGTCGCCAGCGACGCGTATGACCGCGCCGGCGACATCGCGGGTGAGGCCTATGAGCGGAGCGGTTCCTACCTCCGCGACGGGCGTGCCGCCGTCGGCGCCCGCGTGGAAGAGAATCCCCTGGTCGCCCTGCTGATCGCCGGCGCGGTGGGCTACGGCCTCGCCCTGCTGGTCCACGGCCGCCGCTGACCGAGGAGCGGCCCCACCTGAAGCCGGGCGGGGCCATCCCAGAGGCTCCGCCCGATCGTCGCGGCTGACGGCGGCGGAACGCCCATGATACCGAAGGTGTCGATGCGGAAAGATGTCAGGCCCCGGGCGACGGGCGCTGCCTTCCGGAACGCAGCAGTGGACGCCGCTACTGCGCGGTCCAGCCGCCATCCATGCTGATATTGGCGCCGGTGATCTGGCTCGCCGCATCGGAGCACAGGAACACCGCCAGTGCGGCGACCTGATCGACGGTGACGAATTCCTTGGTCGGCTGCGCCTTCAGCATCACGTCTTCGATCACCTGCTCCTTGGTCAGACCGCGGGCCTTCATCGTGTCGGGAATCTGCGACTCCACGAGGGGCGTCCAGACGTAACCGGGCGAAATGCAGTTCACCGTGATCTTGTGGGGCGCGAGTTCCAATGCCGCCGCCTTGCTCAGGCCCGCGATCCCGTGCTTGGCCGCCACGTAGGCCGACTTGAACGGCGAGGCCACCAGCGAATGGGCCGAAGCGGTGTTGATGATCCGGCCCCAGCCGCGTGCCTTCATCCCGGGAATTGCCGCATGCATCGTGTGGAAGGCCGAGGACAGGTTGATCGCGATGATCTGCTCCCACTTGTCGGCCGGAAAGTCCTCGATCGGCGATACGAACTGGATCCCGGCATTGTTGACCAGCACGTCGACGGATCCGAAAGCGCCCTCCGCCTCGCGCACCATGGCGTTGATCGCCTCGGGCTTGCTCATGTCGGCGGCCGAATAGTGGACCTTGACCCCGTAGGCGCTTTCGATCCCGGCCCGCGTTTCCTCGATGGCGGTCGCGTCCCCGAACCCGTTGAGCACGACGTTGGCTCCCTCGGCCGCAAGGGCGCGCGCGATGGCAAGTCCGATGCCGCTGGTCGAGCCGGTGACGAGGGCGGTCTTGGTCTTGAGGGTCATGGAGCCTCCTGGAACTCGGGCGCGCTGCCGAGCGAATGGGAAGACGGCGCGGTCGCAGCGGGACAGGTCGCGACCTAACTAGCGCGGGACGGGGACGCCGGCACAGGGTCGCCCGATGCCGGTGCGGGCAGGATGTCACCGGCTTCCGTCTGCGGGCGCGGTGAAGCCGGAAGGCCGATCTCGACCCGCAGCCCTGGGGCGTTGTCGAAGAGCCGCAGGGTCCCGTGATGGAGGCGCACCACGGCGTTGACGAGGCTGAGGCCCAGCCCGAAGCCCGGTCGCGAACGGGCATCCTCCAGGCGCACGAAGCGACCGAGGACGCGGGCCCGCTCCGCTTCGGGGATGCCCGGTCCATGATCGGACACGGCAAGGCGGATCGTCTCGCCGTCGCGCCATGCCTCCAGCGTCACGCTGGCCTCCGCTCCGGCGGATTCGGCCCCGTATTTCAGGGCGTTGTCGATGAGGTTGGCGAGGGCCTGCCCGATCAGCTCGCGGTTGCCCGCGATGGTGAGGTCGTCCTGCGCGCGCACCGCGAGCGTCAGCCCCTGATCCTCGGCGACCGCCTCGTAGAGTTCGCCGACGCTCCGCACCGTCTGGCCGATATCCAGCGGTCCCAGCATCTCCCGGGCAGACCCGGCTTCGAGCCGCGCGATCATCAGAAGGGCATTGAACACCCGGATCAATCCGTCGCCTTCGTCGATCACGGCTTCCAGCGCCGCGCGCAATTCCTCCGGCGTCGAGGCCCGGCGCAGGGCCTCGTCGGCGCGGTTGCGCAGGCGGGTCAACGGCGTCTTGAGGTCGTGGGCGATGTTGTCGGAGACCTCCCGCATGCCGCGCATCAGCTCGCCGATCCGCTCCAGCATCAGGTTGAGGCTCGACGCGAGGCGGTCGAGTTCGTCGCCGTTTCCCGCCACAGGGAGCCGGTCGTCGAGATCGCCCGCCATGATCGCGCGGGTGGTCTGGGTCATGGCATCGACCCGGCGCAGCACCCGGCTCGCTGCCAGCCAGCCGCCGATCACGCCGAGGAGCACGACGGCGGCGAGCGAGGTGAGGAAGGCGCGCCCGATCACCGCCCGCAGACGGTCGCGCTCCTCGGTGTCGCGCCCGACGAGCAGCCGGAATCCGCCCGGCAGGGTGAAGACCCGCACGATCGCCTGATGCGCCTCGGCATCGGACTCGTTGCGGCCGTAGCGCGTCTCGGTCTGACCTGGGGTCGCCAGCACGGCGGCGGGCACGTAGCCGACATTGCCGACCACATGGTCGCCGCCGGCCGTCGTCACGAGGTAGAGCGAGGCCCCCGGCTCGCGCGAGCGCCGCTCCACCACGGTGATCAGCCGCCGTAGACCGCCGGCATTGTATTGTTCCGACAGGCCGTTGATCTCGGCATCGATCGTCGAGACGATCTGGTCGTCGAGTACCGCGCGGGCATTCCAAGCGACGTAGCCCAGCGCCAGGAATGCGCAGAGGGCGAAGATCGCCAGATAGGCCAGCGACAGCTTGAAGGCGGTGGTGCGGAACAGCTTCTGGAAGCGCGCAGCCCCCGTCTCGCGGGCGACCAGCGCGTCAGCCGGAACCGCGCTCACCCGGAGGCGCCCTCCTCGAAGCGCAGGACATAGCCGGCACCCCGAACCGTATGGATGATCGGGGACGCGAACCCCTTGTCGAGCTTGCTGCGCAGGCGCGAGACGTGAACGTCGATGACGTTGGTCTGCGGATCGAAGTGATAGTCCCAGACATGCTCCAGCAGCATCGTGCGTGTCACGACCTGGCCCGCATGCCGCATCAGGTATTCGAGAAGACGGAATTCGCGGGGCTGCAACGGGATCTCGCGGCCGGCCCGGGTCACCCGATGGGACAGACGGTCGAGTTCCAGGTCGCCGATCCGGTAGCGCGTCTCCTCGGCGGCTCCCGAGCCGGCCTGCCGCCGGGCCAGCGCCTCGGTGCGGGCCAGCAGCTCCGAGAAGGCATAGGGTTTCGGCAGATAATCGTCGCCCCCGGCGCGCAGCCCCTTCACCCGGTCGTCGACCTGCCCGAGTGCCGACAGGATCAGCGTCGGGGTCGCGACGTTCTGCTCGCGCAGCGACCGGATCAGCGACAGGCCATCGAGCTTCGGCAGCATCCGGTCGACGATCAGCACGTCGTAGTCACCCTCGCGGGCCAGCGCGTAACCGTCGAGGCCGTCATGCGCGCTGTCGGCGACATGGCCGGTCTCACGGAAGGCCTTGACGAGATAGGCCGCCGCTTCCTGATCGTCCTCGATGATGAGCAGTCGCATGGCCCCGTTCCATAGCGCGCCGCGTGGGTCGGGGGAACGTATCTCCATCAACATGGTCAAGTCGCTCCCCTCCCCTCTCGGGCTGAACGGGCCGAGGTCGCGGACCTCGGCCCGTTCCGAAGCGGGGCGCGGACGACTCGGAGGGCGCGAGATCCGTCACCGGCTTCGTCCGCGTGGGCCGTGGGCCATGCGCGGTGTGAGGATGATTGCAGGCGATCGATTACCGGATGATCGCGAAGAGATGACTTCGCGGTAAGGCGTCGCCGGATATCGGAAGCCAACGACAAAACGCCCGCAGGCCGCTCTCATGGAGAGTGGCCTGCGGGCGTTTGTATCGTGTCGAGGGAATGCCGATTGCGATGGGCAGGTCTGGCGGCGACCGACTCTCCCGTGTCTTGAGACACAGTACCATAGGCGCTGGCGTGTTTAACGGCCGAGTTCGAGATGGGATCGGGTTCTGGGCACGCCGCTCAGGCCACCAGACCGGCGCATCGCAATTCTTGTGGGACTCGGCGGCGCAGGGTGCTGCGACGTCGAGTGTTGTGTTCGGCAAGCATGCAGCGTCGTCGCTGCGGGTCTTCGTTGTGGCGTGTGTCTCTGGTTTCGCCCGCCTTGCGGCGGCCGATCCAGTCCGGACACGGATCACGAGAGCGATCAAGCCAATCGGGCGATTAGTACCGGTCGGCTCAACGCGTCGCCGCGCTTGCACCCCCGGCCTATCGACGTGGTCGTCTTCCACGGCCCTCAAGGGAGGTCTCGTTTTAAGGGGGGTTTCCCGCTTAGATGCCTTCAGCGGTTATCCCGTCCGTACATAGCTATGCTGCACTGCC
>NZ_FPBW01000072.1:0-8154 GCF_900116795.1 Methylobacterium sp. UNCCL125
CCCGAATTCCTGTACCTGCCCAACCTCGACAGCCTGTACCTGCCGCGGGACGCGGACGAACTCGCCGGCTTCATCGCAGAGCTGGCGCCGGTCCTGATCCACGTGCACTCGCTGGCGGGGCTGCGCTGGGCGGCGGCGCGGGCGCTGATGGATCGGGTGGCGGGGTCGGGCCGGCCCTACGCCTGGACGCTGCACGACTACTCGCCGGTCTGCCACCGCAACCACCTCGTCCAGCCGGACGGGCGCTATTGCGGGCTGGCGCCGGTCAGCGCGTGCCGGGCCTGTCTGGCTTCGGACGCGGACGGGTTCGAGGAGCCGGATCCGGGCGAGCGGCGGGCGGCGTTCGGGGCGTTCCTGGCGGGGGCTTCGCGGGTGTTCGCGCCGTCCGCCGACACGGCGGGCCGGATCCGGGACGTGTACCCGGATCTCGCGGTCACGGTCCGGCCGCATGTCGAGCCGGAGCGCAGCGTGCGCTCCACCGCCCTAAAGCGGCCCGGACGCGTCCGCCGCGTCGCGGTGCTCGGCGGCATCAGCCTGCCCGAAGGCGGCTTGCTGCTGCAGGCTTTGGCGTCGGACGCGCGCAAGCGAGACCTGCCGGTGCGCTTCTCGATCGTGGGCTTCTCCGACCCGGCCCTGACGGGCGGCCTGGAGCGGGCCGGCGTCACGGAGACAGGGCGGTACTCCACCGACGACCCGACCCTCGACCGGGTCGCCCGGGCAGCCCTCCAGATCGCCGAGACCGGCCGTCATTGGGAGGATGACGAAATCCTCGATCTCGTGACCAAGGTCTCTGCCGATCTGGTGCTGATGCCGTCGATCTGGCCGGAGACCTACGCGTATGCGCTGTCGCTGGCGCTGCGCACCGGCCTGCCGGTGGCGGCCTTCGACCTCGGCGAACCGGCGGAGCGGCTGCGTGCCGACCCGGACGGCCATCTCCTGCCCTATGCCCTCGTCACCGACCCGGCCGCCTGCAACGACCGCCTGCTCGCCCTCGACATTCCGGCCGGCGGCCGAGTCGCCACGCCGATCCGGGTCGCCACCTCTGACAGCCTGATGCGCGGCTACTACGCTCTCACCACCTGACGCCGACCGGCGCGGGACGCGCCGGTCAACGCACTTTGGCCCCTTTTCTCGTCGAAGCAGGCCCGGCAACGCGAGGTCAAATCGATGCCCGCCCTCCCGACGGCTCCCGGGCAAAAGAGCCCGATCGAGTCCTATCTGCATGTCCTGCACGCCCTGATGCTGCGGGACATGCGCACCCGATTCGGTGCCTCGCTCTGGGGTTACGGCGTGGTCGTGCTCTGGCCCTGCGTGCACGTCTTCATGCTGATCGCCATCTACACGTTCCAGAAGCTGGCGGCGCCGCTCGGCGACAACCGGGCCCTGTTCTTCGCGACCGGGGCGGTTCCGGTTCTGGTTTTCCAGTACATCTCCCGCGAGGTCATGAAGGCGGTGATCATGAACCGACCGCTGACCTACTATCCACAGGTCAAGCTGTTCGACGTGATCCTGGCTCGGATCCTCGTGGAGATCGTGACCGGCTTCCTCGCGCTGCTGGTCGTCTGCTCCATCCTGATCGCCATCGGGACCAATCCCGTCCCCGCAGAACCGTTCACGGCCATGTGCGGCTATCTCGCCGCCATCATCCTGGGGGTCGGGATCGGAACGATCAACGTGGCGATCATCGGTTTCTTCCCGGGCTGGCTGATCGGCTACGCCCTGTTCAGCATCATCCTGTACGTGTCCAGCGGCGTCATGTTCCTTCCGAGTTATATGCCCGACAAGGTGTACTACTGGATGAAGTATAATCCCGCCATGCAGTTGGCGGAATGGGTTCGATCGGCATACTATCCCTATGCCGGTATCCAAGTAGATTACCTCTATGTCGTCATGTTCGGATTGACCTGCGCCAGCATCGGCCTGCTGCTCGTCAAGCATGTCGTCACCAAGATGCAGGGGTGAGCCGGGGCGGCATTGCGCCTGTCCCGAGAGCCGCGCCTGACGCGGTCGGCACGATTCTCGGGCCGGTCTGGCACGACCGGAGGCACACGGGAGCCGCGGCATCCGACCGGCCAGACCGGATGCCGATCCGGATCCGGGGCCGCAGACGGACCCTTGGGCCTAGAAAACTCAACCCGCTCCGGGGCAGGGCTGCCGCACGATGACGAATGCCGTTCATGCGATCGATACGACGTACATCCGCCGGATCCAGCAGCAGCAGATCGAATTGACCCTTCTCAGGGCCGAGCGCGACGCCGCCCTGCAGGAACGCGATCTGGCCCGGGCGCGGTCCGAGGCGACATCGACTCTCCTCGAGGCGCTCGTGGGAGGCCTGCGGCCCTACGGATTCAGCCGCAAGCGCTTCCTGTCCGCGATCCGCCGGGCGGCGCGGACCGTGCCGGATCACGGCCCCGCCGCGCTCCAGCACGGCATCCTGTTCGAAGGATCGAACCGGATCCTGGCGGGCCCGCGCAGTCCGGTCCAGGCGGCGGCACACCGCTGACACCCCGCGCTTGCGCGCGTTCCCCGTTCGGAGACTGGAGCCGAGGACCATGGATGTCGAACTCCTGACGGTGTTCAATGCCCTGATCAACCTGAGGGACAATCTGGACGCGCGCCCGCACATCCTCGGCTCCGAACTCGACTTCCTGTCCTTCGCTACCCGGATGGCGTCGTACTCCAACGCGCAGCTGCTGCAGGACCTGTGGGTGCTGTATGAGCTTCAGGAGAAGCGGAACGGCTATTTCGTGGAGTTCGGCGCCTGCGACGGCGTGAGCCTCAGCAACACGCTCCTGCTGGAGAAGACCTACGCTTGGCAGGGCGCCCTCGCTGAGCCCGCCCGGGCGTGGCACGCGGCGCTGCAGCGCAATCGCAACTGCTACATCTCCGACAAGTGCGTCTACAAGACCGACGGAATCGAGGTGCTGTTCAACGAGGTCGACATCGGCGAACTCTCCGGCATGGAGGACTTCGCAGACGGCGACTTCCACGCCCAGTTCCGGCAGGATCGCCGGCAATACCCGGTGGCCACGATCTCGCTGGACCGGTTCCTCGCGGAGGCGCGGGCGCCGCGGCGCATCGATTACATGAGCATCGATGTGGAAGGCGGCGAATTCGACGTGCTGCAGAGCTTCGATTTCACGCGTCACGACATCGCGCTGATCAGCGTCGAGCACAATTTCTCGGGCAGCCGGGAGAAGATCGACGCGCTGCTGACCGGTCAAGGCTACCGGCGGCGCTTTCGTCAGTTCTCCCTGTTCGACGATTGGTACGCGCGCCCGGATCTCGTGGCCGCACGGTCCTGACGGAGGGCGGGGCCATGTCGGCACAGACCGCGATCGCGATCCTCGATTCCATGTTCGACCTGTTCAAGGAGATGGGCAGCGGCATCGCCCTCGACCTGAACTGGCTCGCCATCGCCCGGCGCCTTCAGCAGGTCCGGGCGCAGGCCGTCTGGTCGGCCGATCTGGACTTCGTCGCCACGAAGCTGAAGGCGCACGCCGCCCATTATGCGGCGACCTACCGCCCGCCGCTCGGCTCGGAGGCGATCAGCAAGGCGAACGCCGACAGGCTCGATGACGTCGTCCGCCAATACTCGATCCTGCGCGCGCATCTCGAACAGCAGTTACCGGCCTCTTGAGGCGCTGGCGGCGGATCCGCCGGCACAGAGGCGTTCCGAGCGCGGGCCGCACCAGGCAGCGCCGCCCGCGTCCCGGGGCGGACCAGTCTCGCCCGGCCCGAGCCAATCCGCCGGTCCCAAGCGTTGAGAATGCGAACGGTTTGGGGCATCGATCGCGAGCGCGTGCGTCGAAACGGAGCTGATGGGGATCTCGTGAGCAGTCTGAAATTCGGGACAAGCGGCTTGCGCGGTCTCGTGACCGACCTCGTCGGCGGGCCGAGCTACGCCTATGCCAGCGCATTCTTCCGGTCCGTCTCGGCGGATGACACCCACCGAGCGGTGGTGATCGGGCGGGACCTGCGCGACAGCAGCCCCGCGATCGCCGCCACGGTGGCGGAGGCGGCCGCGGCCGCCGGCTTCACCGCGATCGATTGCGGCGCGCTGCCGACCCCGGCCCTGGCCCTCGAAGCGATGCGGCGCGGCGCCTATGCGGTCATGGTCACGGGCAGCCACATCCCCGAGGATCGCAACGGCCTGAAATTCTACCGTCCCGACGGCGAGATCACCAAAGCCGACGAGGTGGCCATCCTGGCCGCCCTGGCGGACATCCCGGCCGGCGGCGAGAGACCGGCGGCGGCGTCCGCGACGCCCGAGCCCGACGCCATCACGCGCTACCAGCAGCGCTACGCCGCCGCCTTCGCGCCGGACATCCTGAAGGGCCTGCGCATCGCGGTCTATCAGCAGAGCTCGGTGGCCCGCGACCTGCTGTCCGACCTGCTCGCCGCCTTCGGCGCGCAGGTGACGCCGATCGGTCGGTCGCAGGTCTTCGTGCCGATCGACACCGAAGCCCATCGTCCCGAGGACATCGCCTTCATCCGCGATGTCATGGCACCGGGGTCTTTCGACGCCCTTGTGACCACGGACGGCGACGCCGACCGGCCGCTGGTGGCCGACGGCAACGGCCGGATCCTGCGGGGCGACGTGCTCGGGCTCATCACCGCCCGTTACCTCGACGCCGACACGGTGGTGGTGCCGGTCACGGCCGGCTCGGCCCTTGAGCAGTCCGGGGGCTTCCGGACGGTTGTGCGCACGAAGGTCGGCTCGCCCTTCGTCATCGCCGGCATGGAGCAGGCGACGTCCGCCGGGGCGCGGATCGTCGCCGGCTTCGAGGCTAACGGCGGCTTCCTGCTCGGATCGGACGTCACGCTCCACGGTAGGACTCTAGCCGCCCTTCCGACGCGCGACGCGATGCTGCCGATCCTCGCCACATTGGCAGCGGCGCGCGCGACCGGCACCGCCCTCGCAGATCTCGTGGCGTCCCTAGATGCGGGCGAGATGGCGAGCGACCGCCTGCCCAACACCCCGTCCGACACCAGCACCGCGTTCCTCGAGCGCCTCCAGGATGCGGACTACCGCGCCGCCTTCCTCGGCCCGATTGGGTCATCGAACTCGATCGATCAGCAGGACGGGATCCGGATCGAACTGAACGGCGGGCGCACGATCCATTTCCGGGCTTCGGGAAATGCGCCCGAGCTGCGCTGCTATGCGGAGGCCAAGTCGGCGCAGGAGGCGCAGGACCTCGTCCGATGGGGACTTGCCGCCGCCGCGACCGCGATGGCGGCAAACGCCTAAACCCTCACGAAGCCTCGGAGCGATGCCCGAACAACGCAAGAAGCCGGGGCTCTCTTCAAGGCGCGCTGACGACCTTCGCCTCTTGGCGCGACCGCGCGGGGAAGGCCAACGTACGGGCTTCGCGCGACATGCCCGATGGCCACACGCGCCCTGCTACCGGTCGGCGTACCCCGCCGCGACGGGCCTGCGCAGGCCCGCTTCGAGATCGATGTGCGGCTGCGTCGAGTGCGCAGGTGCCGGTCGTCACGTTCCTGCGCCGGGTCTGGTTGCAGAACTTCCGCCTCAACGAACGCGACGATGACGCACTGTACGCAGACGATCGGGTCCGATGGCGCGCCGAGACCGACAGCAATCCGACCGCCCACACGATGGTCGCCTCGCCCTACGACCTGGACGTCCATAACGCGAAGAAGTGCATCGCCTGAATCGATCACGAGGTCCACATCACGGAGCGGTACCACGACGGCGGCCGCCGGTGATCGCCCACAGAGCGTCGATCCCGGCCCGGTCTCGAATCACGCGGTGCTCGGCCGGCGGCACATCGCGCTCGCGGCGGAGGACCTGCTCCAAGCGCACGATCTCGTCGACGTCGCGTCCATCGACGCTGAAGGCCTCGCGTCGACCATGGCTTATCACGGTGGCGACCTCATCGGGCCAATGCCGGGGAACAACCAATTGGAGGCGGGCACCGAGGGAGCATTCGCGCTCGAAGATTTCCAGCTCGATCGGTATCGCTAGGTCGCTGTCGACCCGGCCGGCCACAGCAGCCGGATCCGGCATTTCGACTGCAACTTCGGACCTAAGGTGGTGCACACCCGGTTGGCGATGAGGACCACAATGCCTGCATCCTGCAATGGCGCTGCACGCGCTCGGAGCGCCGCCTGGGGACACCGCGCTCGTGAGAGGAACATGGGGCACACGGCGGCACGGGCGCGCGAGGGTCAGCCAGCTGTCGCACTGCCGACCGGGGAAGGCGAGTCGGCTTCGAGGGCACGTGTCGCGCGGGATGCGGGCGATGTGGCTGCGCGGAAGTCGCCATCTCGCCTTGGCCAATTCGGCACGGCTGAGATTTGACTACAGCACTTGGTGACGACCGCTCTTATCAACCTCAATCGCCTCGCTGCGCCTGGATCGACGACACGCCCGCCGCCAGAACCCCGCGCTCCGCCTTCACGCGCCTTATGGCTTGGCCGACAGGCGCGCAGGCGTTAACCGGCAGGATCGAAAACGGGGCGTTCCCGATCCGGGCACGCCCCGCCTGCGTCAGAAGTGCGAAAGGACCCCAGTTTGCCGTGTCGCTCGACAACGGCTTACGTTGGGTTCGTGCCAGTGCTGGCGAGCCTGCATCGAGTCGCTACGGGGTTGGGGTTGGCGGAGGGAGGTCCCTTTTTGCATTCTGGACGAGGCTCGCTCGATCAGTGAATGACACGTAGCGTAAGCGTATAAGATCTTTGGCTCCCTCTGAAGCTCGGGTGTGGACCGGCTTCCAGCCCCTTGCTGCGGAACGAGGCGCATAATGTTGAAAGGCCGTCTCGTCGGTCGCGTGGCCGAGCAGTGCCGCGACCTCGGTTCGGGTCTTAGCAGCCTTCAGGCGTGCCGCCGCGACGTGCCGACAGGTGTAGGGAGTGACAGGCCTCCTGATCAAACCGGGGATCCCCGTCGCTATGCAGGCAGCCCGGAGAGCCCTGCGAATTCCGGCATGCACCCGGCGCCAGTCACCATCGGCCGTGGCCCGTGCCAACGCTGCGATGAACTCGCCGAGCCCTTGGATGTGGCCCTCGGAATACGCGTCCAGCTCGATCGTCCGAGTCGATCCGTTCGCGCGGCCATTGGAATTTTTGCCGTTCTGGACGACCAAGCTGGTGCCAATGATCTGAGCCGTTGGCCATTCGCTTGGACGCAGCCCGAGAAGCGACGTGTAGGAGAGGTAGGGCCGCGCGAGGAACGCGTACCGGTGGCGTAGGCCTAAGAGGGCCGCGTCAACCGCGTTGAATTCGGTCGCGGTCAGGGACTTCCGCTTGTCCGCGCTTGTGCGCCGAGGCGTCTTGATGGCCCGTGGGGCGGCGAGACGGCCGGTTTCGGGGTCCACCACTTCAGCCAGGAGATCAAGAGCTGTGTCTATGAGCTTCGATCTGGCCGGCTTCGATATGCCGAGGTAGACGAGGCATTCCCGGATTGAGGCTCGATAAGTCCGGATCGTGGACCGGGACCAGCGATCCTTTTCGCCCAGGAACCACTCGGCGAACTGAATCGGCGTGAGCGGATCGATCCCGGTCTCTCGGGTCGCCATTTCCAGGAGAAGGGTACCTCGCTTAAAATAGGCTTTGACGGTCGCCGGCGCTCGTGTCCGGTCTCGATTGGCTGGATCCACCACTGACCACCCCTGTTACATGCGCCGAGAGCCCTCTCCGCCGGCCGCATTCACAGCGTGCTCACCAACCACGAAAATCGCCATCGCACTCCGGCCTACCCGCCCAGTCTTCTGGTCCGAGTCCAAAGGCGGCAAGCGCCACGGCCTCGTACGCGTATCGCCGATGTGGGCGGCAGAACGTGTGTCCCTCGTCCGCGCAGATGAAAGCCGCGCGCGCCTCGCAGCCGCGTTCACTGCATCGGGCATACCACCCGGAATTTGGCAAGCGATCGATCAGGTCTTGGACATGGGTACGTTGAAGGTCGCGTGTCCACTCTGAAAAGGGCACAGACGCCTCGGGACGCCGGTTACCGTCCCGCGAGGGTTTACGCCGTCCGGCAACCTTGACGGCCGCTGGCTCCGTCACTGCGATATCCTCAAGTTTGCGATTTAGAGCCTCGCATGAGGAGGGTTTCAGATCGGGGTCCGCACCGACACTCGGTTCTAGGCCTATAGCCGCATGCGGTAGCGACAGCCGCATTTCCGATAGGGT
>NZ_FPBW01000050.1:0-26053 GCF_900116795.1 Methylobacterium sp. UNCCL125
CGGCGTCCGCCGCCGACCTGCCGCGCCGCGCTGCGCCGCCGCCGGTGTTCACGCCGGTGCCGGTGTTCACCTGGACCGGCTTCTACGTCGGTGTGAACGCCGGCTACGGCTTCGACGCCAACAGCCGCAACACCACCAGCTACGCCCTGCCGGGCGGCTCGCTGATCAACTCCCCCGGCACCTCGGGCGTCGTCAGCGTCAACAACCGCAACAACAACGACGGCTTCTCGGGCGGCGCCCAGATCGGCTACAACTACCAGTTCACGCCGGGCTCGGGCGTGGTGATCGGCTTCGAGGCCGACGCCCAGTACGTCGACTTCGCCCGCCGCGCCAACGCCACCCAGAACTACAGCTTCCTGGGCTTCCCCGGCGTCGCCTTCTCCAACCCGCCCGCCTTCGTCGCCACCAGCGGCAACGGCCTCGACTACTTCGGCACCGTCCGCGGCCGCCTCGGCTACGCCTTCGACCGCACCCTCGTGTACGGCACCGGCGGCTTCGCCTACGGATCCGGCCAGGACGACCAGAACTTCTCCGGCAACCGCTTCCGCGACAGCTTCCGCACCGGCTGGGCCGCCGGCGGCGGCGTCGAGTACGCCCTGCCCACCGACTCCTTCCTGAACTTCTTCCGCTCCTCGGCCGTCACCCTGAAGGTCGAAGGCCTGTACGTCAGCCTCGACCGCCAGAAGAACTCCGCCGGCGGCGTCTTCTACGGCAACCTCCTGCCCCCGAACGGCACCGCCTACCTCAACGGCGCCGCCGCCAAGACCGAGTTCGCCGTCGTCCGCGCCGGCCTGAACTACAAGTTCGGCTCGTACTAAGATCGAACGTCGGAGCCGGCTCGACCGGCTCCGCGCAACGGAAGGGCTCGGCCGCAAGGCCGGGCCCTTTCGCGTTTCAGGGTCGTGCCGCCGGACGGGTCGGGTGCGACAGGGAGCGCCGGAACCGCGCGTGCCACCCGCGATTGAGACCGCGGCGCCTCATGGGGACCAAGCGGGGATCGGGACGGGAACCCCGCGACGGGTCCGGGCGCACCGGAGCGATCAGCCATGCGAAGCCGAATCCTTCTCCTGTCGCTCGCGGCCCTGGCTCTGGCGGGAGCGCCTGCACGTGCCCAGGATGCCTCCGTGATCGGCAAGGATACGGTCCTGCCGGGCACGGGGCCGGGGACCTCGACGGACGGCCAGGGCGTCGGGCGGCTGATGGCGGCGGCGAATGCCGAGGACGCCGCCAAGCGTCAGGGGCTCAAGCCTGTGGCCTTCCTGGCCTCCAAGATGATCGGCGTGACGGTGCGCAACGCGGCAGGCGACAGCGTTGGCAAGATCGACGACCTGCTGATCACCGATGGCGGGACCCTCAAGGCCGTTGTGATCGATGTCGGCGGCTTCCTCGGCCTGGGCAGCAAGGTCATCGCCGTGGAGCCTGGTGCCCTGGTGCTGCGGCCGGGAGGCGAGCGGTTCTCGGCGGTCCTCAACATGAGCACCGACACGGTGTCGGCGGCCCAGCCCTTCGACCCGGCCAAGGCGGTTACCAAGCCCTGACGGTCCGGGCGGCCGGCGCGGTGGAAACCGCGTCGGCGCGACGGTTCAGATGTCGAGGTCGGCCCCCTCGGCGAAGGCCGCACGCTCGCTGATGAAGGCGAAGCGGGCCTCGGGCTTGTTGCCCATCAGCCGCTCGACCGTATCGCCGGTCGATTCCCGGGCCTCGTCCAGGACCGCGACCCGCAGCAACGTGCGCTTCTTCGGGTCCATGGTGGTCTCCTTGAGCTGGGCCGGCATCATCTCGCCGAGGCCCTTGAACCGGCCGATCTCGACCTTGCCGGCCTTGAACACCGTCTTGATGATCCGCTCCCGGTCGGCGTCGTCCCGGGCATAGGCCACCTTGGAGCCCTGCTGCAGCCGGTAGAGCGGCGGGATCGCGAGGTAGAGATGCCCGCGGTCGATGAGCTTGGGCATCTGGCGGTAGAAGAAGGTGATCAGCAGCGAGGCAATGTGGGCGCCGTCGACGTCGGCGTCCGTCATGATGATCACCTTGTCGTAGCGCAGGTCGGCCTCGCGGAAGGCCGCGCCGGTACCGCAGCCGAGCGCCAGGGTGAGGTCGGAGATCAGCTGGTTGGCGCCGAGCTTGTCCCGGCTCGCCGAGGCGACGTTGAGGATCTTGCCGCGCAAGGGCAGGATCGCCTGGGTCGCCCGGTCGCGGGCCTGCTTGGCGGAGCCGCCGGCCGAATCGCCCTCGACGATGAAGATCTCCGAGCCCGCGGTGCCGGCGGCCGAGCAATCGGCGAGCTTGCCGGGCAGGCGGAGCTTGCGGGTGGCGCTCTTGCGGGCGACCTCCTTCTCCTGGCGGCGGCGCAGGCGCTCCTCGGCCCGGTCGATCACCCAGTCGAGCAGCTTGTTGGCCTGGGCCGGGGAGGCGGCGAGCCAATGGTCGAAGGCGTCGCGCACCGCCGTCTCGACGATGCGCTGGGCCTCCACGGTGGCGAGCTTGTCCTTGGTCTGGCCCTGGAACTCGGGCTCGCGGATGAAGACCGAGAGCATGGACGCGCAGGTCGCCATGACGTCGTCGGTGGTCACCGCGGTCATGCGCTTGGCCTGGTTCACGCGCTCGGCGTGCTCGCGCAGGCCCCGGAGCAGGGCGACCCGCAGGCCGGCCTCGTGGGTGCCGCCCTCGGGCGTCGGGATGGTGTTGCAGTAGGAATGCGAGAACCCGTCCTCGGCGACCATCCAGGCCACCGCCCATTCCAGCGACCCGTGCGAGCCCGGCTTGGTGATCTTGCCGGAGAACATCGCGTCGGTGACCAGCTCCTTGCCGTCGATGTCGCGGGCGAGATAGTCGCGCAGGCCGTCGGGGAAGCGGTGCACGGCTTCCGCAGGTACGCCCTCCAGCCCCTCGAGGAGGGCGGGGGCGCAGCGCCAGCGGATCTCGACGCCGCCGAACAGGTAGGCCTTCGAACGCGCCATCTTGAACAGGCGGCGCGGGTCGAATTTCAGCGAGCCGAAGATCTGCGCGTCCGGGTGGAAGCGGACCCGGGTGCCGCGCCGGTTCTGCACCCGGCCGATCAGCTCCAGCGCGCCCTGCGCGTGGCCACGGGAGAAGGTCTGGCGATAGAGGGTCTGGTTGCGCGCCACCTCGACCTCGAGGAGGTCGGAGAGCGCGTTCACCACCGAGATGCCGACGCCGTGCAGGCCGCCCGAGGTCTCGTAGACCTTCGAGTCGAACTTACCGCCGGCATGCAGCGTGGTCATGATGACCTCGAGCGCCGACTTGCCGGGAAATTTCGGATGCGGGTCGACCGGGATGCCGCGGCCGTTGTCGGTGACCACGAGGGCACCGGTCTCCTCCAGCTCCACCTCGATGAAGCTGGCATGGCCGGCCACCGCCTCGTCCATGGAGTTGTCGATCACCTCGGCGAAGAGGTGGTGCAGCGCCCGCTCGTCGGTGCCGCCGATATACATGCCGGGGCGGCGCCGGACCGGCTCCAGCCCCTCCAGCACCTCGATGTCGGAGGCGGTGTAGCCGGAATCGGGCTCGGCCGCTGCGAGCGCCGTCACGGAGGCCGTGGCGTCCAGGCGCCGTCGCTGCTCCGGCGCGCGAGACGGGGCTGTCGAGGCGGCCGCCTTGCCGCCCGGTCCGAAAAGGTCGCGGGCCGGATCGCTCACGCGCGGCCTCCGCGGGCGCGGCGCATCGGCCGGCTCGGATTCGCGCAGACGGGTCTTGGGTCGTGGAGCATGCGCCTTCATCCCCGCATGATAGCGGAACAAAACGTAAACATCAAAACCGTTCGCCCCCAGGCGACGCGGCCGCACCATCGCATGCTGCGGCGCCGCGAGCGAGGGCCGGAACCGCCCCGACCCCCGAAGGGGCCAGGCGGCCCGTCATCACGACGTTGCACAACGATGGGTTAAGGCTTTCCCGTGACCAGCCTGTTCGACCTCCACAGGCCGCCGCCTGAACAGACCGGGACGATCGACGTTGACGGCGGAGATAAATCTTGACCGTGGTCAGGGAGCCGCAGCCCATGAGCGATGCCGCGATCGAGGCCCGCCGCCTCACGTTGATCCGCTTCGAGCACGCGGCCGGCGCCGCCTTCGGCTGCGACGACGACGCGGCCGGCGTGCCGCCCGGCCGGGCGCTCATGAATTCCACCACGATCGCGCTGGCGACCTTCGCGACGGCGCTCGCGGCGACCATCACCTACCTCGTCTGAACCGGGCGGCCGGACCCGGAAACCGGGACGTGCATCCCGTTCTCCGCGTCGGTCTGCCCCTGTCTCCCGCCCCCGGGAGAGCAGCGGAGGACCGCGTGCCCGCCCTGGACACGGACCGGCGCGGCTGACGCGCCTTGCACCCGGCGAGCGGGTGAAGGCCGCCTGGACCTGTCTGCGTCAGCCGGCGCCCGTCTTCTTGGCCGCGGTCTTCTTGGCGGCGGGTTTCTTCGCTGCCGTCTTCTTGGCCGCCGGCTTGGCGCCGCTCGCCGCGCGCGTCGCGGTCTTCCGGACAGCGCCCCGTTTCGCCGGCTTGCCGCCGCCCGAGGCACGCTTGGCGTTGACCAGGGCGATCCCCTCGTCGAGCGTCAGCGCCTCGGCGCTCATGGTCTTCGGCAGCGTGGCGTTCACCTCGCCGTCGGTGACGTAGGGGCCGTACTTGCCGGCCTTCACCACGAGGTCGCGCCCGCTCGCAGCGTCCGTGCCGAGCGGCCGGCCGGGATCGGCAGCCGGACGGCCGCGGCCGCCGCCCTGCTCCTTGGCGACGATCAGGTCGATGGCGCGGTTGCCGCCGATCTCCAGCACGTCGTCGTCCTTGCCGAGATTGGCGTAGGTCTTCCCATGCTGCACGTAGGGCCCGAACCGGCCGAGATTGGCCAGGATCGGCTCGCCGGTCTCGGGGTGGCGCGCCACCTCGCGGGGCAGCGCCAGCAGGGCCAGCGCCTTCTGCAGGTCGACCGCCGAGGGACTCAGCCCCTTCGGCAGGGAGGAACGCTTCGGCTTCTCCGCCCCCTTCTCGGTGGAGGCCTCACCGAGCTGCAGGAACGGCCCGAATCGGCCGTCGCGCAGCGTCACCGGCAGGCCGGTGGCGGGATCGTCGCCCAGCACCCGGACGCCCGGCTGGCCGCCCTCGGCCGAGGAGCCGTCCCCCTCGCCCTCGACGCCCGAGGCCGAGAGCTGGCGGGTGTACTTGCACTCGGGATAGTTCGAGCAGCCGATGAAGGCGCCGAACTTGCCGAGCTTCAGCGACAATTGTCCGGTCCCGCAGACCGTGCAGGTGCGCGGGTTCGAGCCGTCGCCCTTGTCGGGGAAGATGTGCGGCCCGAGGAGGCCGTTCAGCGCCTCCAGCACGTCGGTGACGCGCAGCTCCTTGGTTTCGCCGATCGCCGCGGAGAAATCGCGCCAGAAGTCGCGCAGCACCGCCCGCCAGTCGATCTCGGCATTGGAGACGCGGTCGAGCTGCTCCTCGAGGTCGGCGGTGAAATCGTACTCGACGTAGCGCCGGAAGAAGCTCTCCAGGAAGCCCGTGACGAGCCGCCCCTTGTCCTCCGGCTGCAGCCGCTTCTTCTCGATCTTGACGTATTCGCGGTCGCGCAGCGTCTGGAGCACCGCCGCGTAGGTCGACGGGCGGCCGATGCCGAGTTCCTCCATGCGCTTCACGAGGCTCGCCTCGGAATAGCGCGGCGGTGGCTCAGTGAAGTGCTGGGTCGAGCTGATCCGCTCGCGGGTGAGCGGGTCGCCGGCCTTCATGGGCGGCAGGCGGCGGCTCTCCTCGTCCTCCTCGTCGTCCTTGCCCTCCTGGTAGAGGGTCAGGAAGCCGTCGAACTTCACCACCTGGCCGGTGGCGCGCAGGTCGATCTGACGGGGGCCGACCTTCGCCGTGACGTCCACGGTGGTCCGCTCCAGCTCGGCCGATTCCATCTGGCTCGCCATGGTGCGGGTCCAGATGAGATCGTAGAGCCGGGCCTGCTCGGGCTCGAGGTGGCGCGCCACCATCTTGGGCAGGCGGCTCATGTCGGTGGGCCGCACCGCCTCGTGGGCCTCCTGGGCGTTCTTGGCCTTGACGCTGTACTTGCGCGGCACGTCCGGCACGTAGCGGTCGCCGAACTCCTTGCCGATCACCCGGCGGGCGTCCTGGATCGCCTCCGGCGCCATGTCGACGCCGTCGGTCCGCATGTAGGTGATGATGCCGACGGTCTCGCCGCCGATATCGACGCCCTCGTAGAGGCGCTGGGCGACCCGCATGGTCTGGGCCGGCGCCATCCCGAGCTTGCGCGAGGCCTCCTGCTGCAGGGTCGAGGTGGTGAAGGGCGGCTGCGGGTGGCGCTTGGCGGGCTTCGCCTCGACGCTCGCCACCTGGAAGGTCGCGAGTTCGAGGTCGCGCTTGAATGCGGCGGCCTCGTCGCCGGTGCCGACGTCGAGGCGCTGGATGCGCTTGCCGTCGGCGCCGACGAGGCGGGCCTCGAAGGTCGCGCCGTCGGCGGTCGTCAGCGTGGCGATGAGCGTCCAGTACTCGCGCGGCTTGAACCGCTCGATCTCCATCTCGCGCTCGACGACGAGGCGCAGCGCCACCGACTGGACGCGGCCCGCCGAGCGGGCGCCCGGGAGCTTGCGCCACAGGACCGGGGAGAGGTTGAAGCCGACGAGGTAGTCCAGCGCCCGGCGCGCCAGATAGGCGTCGACCAGGGCCTGGTCGATCTCCCGGGGCTTGCGCATCGCCGCCTCGACCGAGGCCTTGGTGATGGCGTTGAAGGTGACGCGTTCGACCGGGATGCCCTTGAGCGCCTTGCGAGCGGTCAAGGCCTCCAGCACGTGCCAGGAGATCGCCTCGCCCTCGCGATCCGGGTCGGTGGCCAGAATCAGCTTGTCGGCGCCCTTGACCGCCTTGGCGATCTCGGAGACCCGGCTCGCCCCGCGGTCGGCCAGTTCCCAGACCATGTGGAAATCCTGCTCGGGATCCACGGAGCCGTCCTTGGCCGGCAGGTCGCGGATGTGCCCGAACGAGGCGATCACTTCATAGTCGCGGCCGAGATACTTATTGATCGTCTTGGCTTTGGCCGGCGACTCGACGACGACGACTTTCATTCAGACCTCTGCCCCTGACGGGACCTGAGCGCGACGGACGAATTCTGATCGTAATTCGCGTGGGACATATGCCCGCCGTCGGGCCGGGGCCGCGCGCCGGGGACAAGTGGGTCACGGGCGGCGGGATGTCAAATGGCGGGCTGTGCCGCCGGTGTGGGGTCGAGCCGCTCCGTCGCGCATGCCCCGGCTGGCGCGGCGCCGAAACTCAGATCCCCGCGTACCATTCGTAGCCGCGGTCCTCCCAGTAGCCGCCGCCGCCCTGGCCGATGCCGTTGAGCGATTCCACCATCTCGACGCGCATCACGTACTTGGCCTGCTTGTAGCCGAGCTGGCGCTCGACCCGCAGGCGCAGGGGCGCGCCGTTGGAGACGGGCAGCGGCTTGCCGTTGAGGTCGTAGGCCAGGATCGTCTGCGGGTTGAAGGCGTCGTAGAGGTCGATGCTCTCGTAGTAGCGGATCGGCGTACGCTTATCCTCGGGCTCCGCGGCCGGGCTGCCCTGACCCCAATCGTCCTTGGGCGCGTCGGTGGCGGTGGGCGCACCGCCCCAATCCTCGGCGGCAGCGAGCTGGATGTAGGCGTCGCGCACCGCGCCCGGATGCCCGGGGCGCCCCAGGAAGGCGCCGTCGCCGCCTTCGAGGCCGCCGCCGGCATATTCCAGCGTGTCGGCGCAGTGGAACACCGCGTAGCGCGCCTGCGGCTTCAGCCCGGCCCGCTTCAGCACCTCGGCGAGCGGCACGCCGGCCCATTGCCCGATGCAGCTCCAGCCCTCCACGCAATCGTGACGGGTGATCTGGGTCCGCGACGGCAGGGCGCGCAGGTCCGCGAGGCTCAGCGACAGCGGCGTCTGGACGAGCCCGTCGACCGTGAGCTTGAACTCGGCGAACTTCTTGGCCGCGAGGGCCCGGTAGGCGCGGTCCGGCGGGTCGATGGTGCCGTTCGGCTTGAACCAGGGCGAGATCATCGCGGCCGGGAATTCCCGGGCCAGGGTCGTCGGCGACATCAGCAGGCGCTGGACGTACTGGTTGGCGTCCTCGCCGACCTGGAGGGTCTGCCGGCCCGCATCGGATCCGGCGAATCTGTCGCAGCCGCCGAGCAGGGCGGTGCCCATCAGGCCGGCGCCGGCGGTGAGGAGGTTGCGGCGGTGGAGGATCATCGGGCACCTTCCCGGTCACGGCCGAGGCTGAACCAGCCGGTGATCATGCCGCGCATGTTGTTGACGAGGCCGGAGACCAGCACCAGCAGCACGTGGACCACCACGAACAGCACGATGAGCCCGGCGGCGATGAAGTGGACGCTGCGCGCCGATTGCCGGCCCCCGAACAGCTCGGTGAGCCAGGGCCAGGCGGCATCCATCCCGGGCGACATGGCGAGTCCCGCGAGCACCATCGCAGGTAAAAGGCCCAGCACCAGGACGAGATAGGTGAGCTTCTGGATGACGTTGTAGCGCTTGGCCTCCGTGCCCTCGGGGAAGCGCAGGAGCAGGTGCTCCTTCACGGAAGCCCCGAAGTGGCGGATCTGGTCCCCGTCCGGAATCAGGCGACGGCGGAGCTGGCCGCTGAACAGGCCGTAGGTGAGATAGACGGCGCCGTTGATCACCAGCAGCCACGCGAACAGGAAGTGCCAGCGGCGGCCCGTGGCGAGGTCCTGGTCGGCCGGCAGGGTCGCCCAGGACGGGAAGGCCCGCTCCACCTCCGTGCCGCCCTCACGCGACAGGCCGAGAACGCCCGTGGTGTCGAAGGTCCGCGTGCCGACCGTCACCACACCGCGGCTCTTGCCGTCGCGGCCCTGATCGCTCGTGATGGCGAGCGCCGGGTCGTCGAAGGTCGAGACCGCGCCCCAGTAGAGCGCGGGGTGGGCGTTGAAGATCTGGAGGCCGCTCATCAGCAGCACGAGCAGCACCGCGGCGTTGATCCAGTGCGCCAGACGGATCACCAGCGGATGGCGGTAGAACCACCGGCGCCCCTGCCGGTCGACGGTCTCGGGGGCTTGGAGAGCAGGGGAGGCGGCCAAGAATCGGGTCCCGGTTGGGCGTCGCTGGGCCGGGGATCGTCCGAACCCCGACCGTTCGGGCCAATACGTGGCGCGAGGAGCACCGGTTACCATCGGGCGGAAAAAAGGCCGCAGGTGCCGTCCGGCTTCCCCGGCGCGGCGGCGGTCTGCAGGGGCTGCGGGGGCTCCAGGCACGGGGCCGAGGGCGGAGCGCGGCCTGTCCCCTTTCCGAGCGGACGGGCCAGCCGGGAGCTCACGCCGAGCCAGCCCCTGTGCGCCGGAGGACGCGTCCCGGCCTGAACCGCGATGGATGCGCGCGATGGATGCATCGGACAGCCTTGCCGGGACGGCGCGCCGCACCTACACCCGGGCCTCATCATGACGACGCCCGCGCCCCCGGCCTTCCCGCACCGGCACCTCCTCGGCATCGAGGGTCTGACCCGGCCCGACATCGAAGGGCTGCTCGACGCCGCCGAATCCGCCGTCGACCTCTCGCGGCAGGTTGAGAAGAAGCGCACGACCCTGCGGGGCCGGACGCAGATCAACCTGTTCTTCGAGCCCTCGACGCGGACGCAATCCTCCTTCGAACTCGCCGGCAAGCGGCTCGGCGCCGACGTGATGAACATGTCGGTCGCCTCGTCCTCGGTGAAGAAGGGCGAGACCCTGATCGACACCGCGGCGACGCTGAACGCGATGCGGCCCGACATCATCGTGGTCCGCCACGAATCGGCCGGCGCCGTGCACCTGCTCGCCCGGAAGGTCGATTGCGCGGTGGTCAACGCGGGCGACGGCGCCCACGAGCACCCGACCCAGGCGCTCCTCGACGCGCTCACCATCCGCCGCAACAAGGGCCGGATCGAGGGCCTGCAGGTGGCGATCTGCGGCGACGTCCTGCACTCGCGGGTGGCGCGCTCCAACATCATCCTGCTCCAGGCCATGGGTGCCCGGGTCCGCCTGATCGCGCCCTCGACGCTGCTGCCCGCCGGCATCGAGCGCTTCGGCGTCGAGACCTTCACGGACATGCGCAAGGGTCTCGTCGGCTGCGACATCGTGATGATGCTGCGTCTCCAGCGGGAGCGCATGAACGGTTCGTTCGTGCCCTCCGTGAAGGAGTATTTCCGCTATTTCGGCCTCGACGCCGAGAAGCTGGCGCTCGCCAAGCCCGATGCCCTGGTAATGCATCCGGGCCCGATGAACCGCGGCGTCGAGATCGCCTCGGACGTCGCCGACGGGGCGCAGTCGCTGATCCGCGAGCAGGTGGAGATGGGTGTCGCCGTGCGCATGGCGGTGCTGGAAGCGCTCGCCCGGCATCTCCCGAACGGCTGAGCCCCGGACAAAGCCCATCCGCCTTCACCCGCGCCGCTTGCTCGCAGGGCGGTCGTGGCGCAGTTTCCTGCCGAAATCCGGCCCGGATCCGTATAAGGGGCCGGCGCAACATGCAGATCGCTTCATGACCGCCTACACGCTCGCCGACCTCGCCGCCCTCGTGGCGAGCCGCGCCGGGACCGATCCGGCCACCTCCTACACGGCCAAGCTCCTGTCCGAGGGCCCCGCCAAGGCGGCCAAGAAGCTCGGCGAGGAGGCGGTCGAGGCGGCGATCGCGGCCGTGCAGGGCGACAAGACCGGCCTGAGGAACGAGGCCGCCGACGTGCTCTACCACCTCGTCGTGCTGCTCCGGGCCGGCGGCGTGGAGCTCGAGGCGGTGATGGCCGAGCTGGAGCGCCGGACGGCCCAGAGCGGCATCGCCGAGAAGGCCGCGAGGCGCCACGCGTGAACGCGGCCGCGCTGCCGGGCTCGGTCGAGGCGATCCTCGACGCGTCGGACCGGCTCTCGCCCTATCGCCGCTTCAGCCGGGAGGAATGGGCGCAGCTGCGCGCCGACACGCCGCTCACCCTCAACCAGGAGGATCTGGAGCGGCTGCAATCGATCAACGATCCGATCTCGGTCGAGGAGGTGGTGGCGATCTACCTGCCGCTGTCGCGCCTGCTGGCCCTCTACGTCGCGGCGACGCAGGGGCTGTTCAAGGCGACGCAGCGCTTCTTGATGGCCGAGCGCGAGACCAAGGCGCCCTACATCATCGGGCTCGCCGGGTCGGTGGCGGTGGGCAAGTCCACCACGGCCCGCATCCTGACCGCCCTGCTGGCGCGCTGGCCCAACACGCCGAAGGTCGACCTCGTCACCACCGACGGGTTCCTGCTGCCCAACGCCGAACTCGCCGCCAACGGCCTGATGGAGCGCAAGGGCTTTCCCGAAAGCTACGACACCGCCGCGCTGCTGCGCTTCCTCCACGACGTGAAGGCCGGCCACAAGCGCGTGACCGCGCCGCTCTACTCGCACCTCGTCTACGACCGGGTGCCCGGGGAGGAGCGGGTGGTGGAGAGCCCCGACATCCTGATCGTCGAGGGCCTGAATGTCCTCCAGCCCGCCCGCCTGCCGCGGGACGGCACCGCGATCCCGTTCGTGTCCGACTTCTTCGACTTCTCGATCTATCTCGACGGCCACGAGGACGACCTGCACCGCTGGTACGTCACCCGCTTCATGAAGCTGCGCCAGACCGCCTTCCGCGACCCACGCTCCTACTTCCGGAAATACGCCGAGATTCCGGAAACCGAGGCGCTCGACATCGCCGACCGGCTCTGGACCACGATCAACCTGCCGAACCTGCGCGAGAACATCGTGCCCACGCGGCAGCGGGCGAGCCTGATCCTCACCAAGGGCGCGAGCCACCGGATCGAGAGCGTGGCGCTGCGGCGGCTGTAGGTCGGTCCAACCCTCCAGCTGATCCTGAGGTGACCGCGAAGCGGGCCTCGAAGGAGGTCTTCCGGGCCCACAGAGCCCTCTGGATGAGGGGAGGCCTGAAGCGGCCGCCTCACGCGAACGGAAAGTCCGCCTCCGCCACATACGGCCCACCCCCGGTCGAGTCCCGCGCCGAGAACAGCGTCACCCGGTCAACCGCGAAGGCCAGCGGCGCGAACACCGGCGCCTGCGACAGGTACATCGCCGTCGCCTCCGGCGTGGCGTCGCGGCGCAGCCGGGCCAGGGTGACATGCGGGGTGAACTTCCGCCGTTCCGGCTCGACCCCGGCGCGGCGCACCAGCCGCTCCTGCTCGGCCTGGAGATCCGTCAGCGCCGGATCGGCCACCACCGCCGCGTAGAGCGCCCGCGGCCTGTCGCCGCCGAAGATGCCGAGGCCGTCGAGGGTCACCGTCAGGGGCGGGCGCGCCCGCATCTCGGCCAGCGCCTCCACGACATCGTCGGCGACGGTGGCCTCGACATCCCCGAGGAAGCGCAGGGTGACGTGAAAGTCGCCGGGCTCGATCCAGCGGGCGCCGGGCAGCCCGCCCTGGTAGGCCTTGAGGGCGTCGGCAACCGCCGGCGGCACGGCGAGCCCTGTGAACAGGCGCGGCATCAGCGGACCGGCGCCTGGCGGATCCGGTCCAGGAACGAATCGACCGTCGGCAGCATGCGCGCCGCGATCGTCTCCACGCCCTGCCGGTTCGGGTGGATCATGTCATCGAGGTGCTGCGCCCGGTCGCCCACGATCCCGTCGAGGAAGAACGGGTAGAGGGTCAGCCCGTAGCGCTTGGCGAGGGCCGGAAAGATCGCGTCGAACCGCGCCTTGTAGTCCGGCCCGAGATTGGGCGCGGCCTGCATGCCGGCCAGCAGGACCGGGATGCCCCGGGCCTTCAGCCGCTCGATGATCGCCGACAGCGCCCCCTCGGTCACCTTCGGGTCGGTGCCGCGGAGCATGTCGTTGGCGCCGAGTTCGAGGATCACGCCCGCGGTCCCGTCGGGCACCGACCAGTCGACCCGGTCGAGGCCACCGGTGGCGGTGTCGCCGGAGACGCCGGCATTGGACACGGTCACGTCTTCGCCCTTGGCCTTGAGCAGCCGCTCCAGGACGGTGGGGAAGGCGGCATCGGCGGGCAGCCGGTAACCGGCGGTCAGGCTGTCGCCCAGGGCGACGAGCTTGACCGGGCCGTTCGGGGCGGCCTGCGGTGCCGTCATGAAAGGGACCATGAGGACGGCTAGCGCTGCGGCAAACAGGGCCGTGCGCCGGAACACAGCGCCGCCGTCATGGCGCGGCCCCAATGCGGATCCCATATCGCGGTGCCCCCGCGGCCCGTGCAGCCAAGTTCGCAGCCAACCGAGGACCTCGCGCGCCATGCTCGTCATCGCCCACAGATCGGCTCGCCCGTGAGCCAAGGCAAGGTGCTGCGCGATCCGGCGATCGCGCTGTCGAACATCGATCTCAGCCTCGGCCGCGGCGCCGCCCGGGTCCACATCCTCCGCGGCATCTCGCTCACCGTCGACCGCGGCGAGGCTGTGGGGCTCGTCGGTCCGTCCGGCTCCGGCAAGTCGACGCTTCTGATGGTCATGGCCGGGCTGGAGCGGCCCGATTCCGGCGGCGTGGTGATCGAGGACACCGACCTCGTCCGCCTCGACGAGGACGCGCTCGCCCGCTTCCGGGGCCGGCGCATCGGCATCGTTTTCCAGGCCTTCCACCTCGTGCCGACCATGACGGCGCTGGAGAACGTGGCGCTGCCGCTGGAACTCGCCGACCGGCCCGGCGCCCACGAGCGGGCCCGCGCCGAGCTGGAGGCGGTGGGCCTCGGGCACCGGCTGCACCATTACCCGGCGCAGCTCTCGGGGGGCGAGCAGCAGCGCGTCGCCATCGCCCGGGCAGTCGCCCCGGATCCGGCGATCCTCGTGGCCGATGAGCCCACCGGCAACCTCGACGAGGCCACCGGCCGGCAGATCGTCGATCTCCTGTTCCGGCTGAAGCGCGACCGCGGCGCGACCCTGGTGCTCGTCACCCACGACAACGGCCTCGCCCGCCTGTGCGACCGCACGGTGCGCCTGCGCTCGGGCCGGATCGAGGAAGCGGTGACCGCCTGATGCACGGCACGATCACCCGACCGGACCCCGGCCCCCGCCGCCTCCCGCTCATCCTGCGGCTGGCGCTCCGCGAACTGCGCGCCGGCCTCACGGGCTTCGCGGTGTTCCTCGCCTGCATCGCGCTGGGCGTCGCGGCGATCGCGGGCGTGGCGTCGATCTCGCGCTCGCTCTCGGACGGGCTCGGCCGGGAGGGGCGGCGGATCCTCGGCGGCGACCTCGCCTACAACCTGATCAACCGCGAGGCCACCGACGCCGAGCGGCAGGCCCTGGCGCGGGAAGGCCGGCTCGATAGCGTCGCTTCCCTGCGGGCCATGGCGGTGGCGGAGAGCGGCGACGCGGCCCTCGTCGAGCTGAAGGCCGTCGACCCGGCCACCTACCCGGCGGCGGGCGACCTCGCCACCGACCCGCCGGGCCGCCTCGCCGACCGGCTGGCCGAACGGGACGGGGTGCCGGGGGCGCTCGCCGACCCAGCCCTGCTCACGCGCCTCGACGTCAAGGTCGGGGACCGGATCGCGCTGGCTGGGCACAAGGTGGCGATCCGCGGGACCATCGTGTCCGAGCCCGACAAGATCGCCGGCGGCATCGGCTTCGGGCCGCGGCTGATGATCTCCGAGCCGACGCTGCGCGCCACCGGTCTCGTCCAGCCCGGCAGCCTCAACCGCTGGAGCTACCGGATCCTCCTGCCGCCGGGCACGCCGGATGCCGATCTCGACGCCGCGCAGGCCCGGATCCGTGCCGCGACGCCGGAGGCGGGCTGGGAGGTCCGCTCGCGCAGCAACGCCGACCCGCGCTTCGCCAAGAGCATCGAGCGCTTCACGCAGTTCCTGACCCTGGTCGGGCTCACCGCGCTGATCGTCGGCGGCGTCGGCGTCGGCAATGCCGTCCACGCCTTCGTGGAGCGCAAGCGGGCCTCGATCGCGACCCTCAAGAGCGTCGGCGCGCCCGGCTCGCAGGTGGTCGCCCTCTACCTGACGCAGGTGATGCTGATCGCCGGGATCGGCACCCTGATCGGGCTCGCGATCGGCGCGAGCCTGCCCTTCCTCCTCGACGCGCTGTTCTCCGCCGACCTGCCGCTGCCCCTGAACCCGACGCTCGCCCCGGGCGAACTCGCGCTCGCGGCCGCCTACGGGCTCCTCACCGCCTTCGCCTTCGCGATCACCCCGCTCGGCCGCGCCCACGACGTGCCGGTCTCCGGCCTGTTCCGCGACACCGTCGATCCGGCCCGGGTGAGGCCGCGCTGGCGCTACCGGATCTGGTTGGGCCTGAGCCTCGCGGCGCTGGTCGGCCTGTCGGTGGCCACCGCCTTCGACCGGCGCGTGGCGCTGATCTTCATCGCGGCGGCCGCCATCGCCTTCGGCCTGCTGCACGGGGTGGCCCTCGGCCTGATGGCGCTCGCCCGCCGCCTGCCGCATCCAAGCTGGCCCGCGCCCCGGATGGCGCTCGCCAACCTCCACCGGCCAGGGGCCCTGACGCCCGCCATCGTCCTGTCGCTGGGCCTCGGCGTGACGCTCCTCGTGACGCTCAGCCTGATCGACGCCAATGTCCGCCGGACGATCAGCGCGACCCTGCCGGCCCGCGCGCCGAACCTCTTCTTCCTGGACATACCCTCGCGGGACGCCGCCCAGTTCCGCGAGTTCCTGGCGCGCGCCGCCCCGAACGGGAAGATCGAGGACGTGCCGATGATGCGCGGCCGGATCGTCGCCCTGAACGGCGTGCCGGCCAGCAAGATCCGGCCCCCGGAGGATGCCGCCTGGGTGCTCGACGGCGACCGGGGCATCACCTACGCCGACACGGTGCCGGAGGGCTCGAGCCTCACCGAAGGCGCGTGGTGGAGCGCCGAGCAGGGCGCCAAGCCGCTGGTCTCCTTCGAGGCCGACCTCGCCCGCCAGCTCGGCCTCAAGCTCGGCGACACCGTGACGGTGAACGTGCTCGGCCGCGACCTCACCGCGACGATCTTCAACCTGCGCCGGGTGGAGTGGCGCAATCTCGGCATCAACTTCGTGATGGTGTTCTCGCCGGGGACCTTCCGCGGCGCGCCGCATTCCGACCTCGCCACGCTGACGCTGCCGGGCGGCACCGACGCGGCCGCCGAGAACCACATCCTGCGCGACGTCGCCAAGACCTTCCCGTCGGTGAGCGCCGTGCGGGTCAAGGACGCGCTGGACGCGATCGGCGACCTCGTCGGCCGGCTGGTCCTGGCGATCCGCGGGGCGAGCGCCGTGGCGGTCCTGGCGAGCCTGTTCGTGCTGGCCGGCGCCATCGCGGCCGGGCACCGGGCACGACTCTACGACGCCGTCGTGCTCAAGGTGCTGGGCGCGCGCCGGTCGCGGCTGCTCGCCGCCTACGCCCTCGAATACGCCGCCCTGGGCCTCGCCACGGCCCTGTTCGGCCTCATGGCCGGGACGCTCGCAGGGTGGGTGATCGTCGCCAAGGTCATGCATCTCGACTTCCGCCTCGACCTGTCGGGCGCGCTGGTGGCGGCGACGGCCGCCGTCGCACTGGCGATCCTCCTCGGGCTCGCCGGCACCTGGCGGATCCTGGGGCAGAAGCCGGCGCCGTATCTGCGGCAGATCTGAGGAGCGCCTCCCGGTCCCGGGAGGACTGCCCGGGCGCTCAGACCCGACGGGCCGCCGTCAGCGCCAGAATGTCCACCAGGGCCGTCGCACGACGGGCACCTCGCGATAGCCGCTTCCCGAAAAGCCGTGCTGGAACGCCCCGGGCGCACTCTCCGCGACGTCCGCGGGCCGGGGGAACGGCTTGGAGCCGCCGAGCAGGAGGTTCTCGACCAGGAAATCGAGACACCGCGCCTGATACTCGGCTCCGTGCGTCGCGAGCATCGGCTCCGCGCACAGGGCCGACACGACGCGGTAAGTCTCGCCGTGCCGCTCAAATCCGACCCGGTAGACGCCGAGGCCGGTCCAGCTCCGGTGGAAGCAGAGATCGAGTCCGTCGAGATAGATGAACCACTTGTCTTCCATCACCTCCGGACGCAGCCCCTTCGCCAGCTCCGCGAATTGGGCGGGGTCGAAGGCCGCGCGATAGGGGATCGGGGACATCGCCGCGAAGGGCAGGCGCTTCCAATCCTCCGGCTTCGCCGTCGCCCGCATCGCCATGTTTCCGGGGTCTCCAGCCTTTGCCGCCGGCGGCGTCAGCCCTCGGCCGGTTCCGAGCCGACCATCCCGAGGACCGCCTCGCCGAAGCGTCGGCGCGCCGCCGGATCGAGCTGGCGGAAATGGACCTTCACCAGAGCCAGGAGCCGCTCCGTCTCCCAATCGATCGCCGGCCGCGTGGCGGGGCCGCACCGATCCGGCTGGTAGAACGCCTCGATCGGAAGATCGAGGGACTGCGCGATTCGAATGAGGGCTTGGGACGACGCAGTGTCCGCTTTCGCGCCGGCAATCATGCGCAGACGTTCGAGCCCGTTCTCATCCATGACCGACCCTCGAACATCTCCAGGAAGGCGCAAATCGACCCACAGCACCGCGGAGTGCCCGACCGCAACTTTATCCGCAAGTGAACTCTTTGTCATTTGTGTGATATATTGGTACGGAGAAAGACGTTCGGGCTCCGGCCGACCAGAGGACCAACCGTCATGGGCATTACCGTCATCGATGGCTACGGGGAGGATACGGAGCGTCTCCGTGCCGCCCTCGAAGCCTCGTGCGTCGTGGGTGCCTGGGAATGGGACCATGTCGGCGGCCGTGTCGTCTACGATGAGGGCGCGGCCATGTTGCTGACCGGCACCCCCGACCTCGCCAATCGCCCGATCAGCGGACCGATGGCACTGGCCGCGGTGCATCCGCAGGACATGACCTGGCTGATGGACCACATGCTCCGGGCCGTCCGGTCCGGTGGACTGGTGCTGGCCGAGTACCGCGTGTTCAAGACGGACGGCTCCGTGCGATGGCTCCTCAGCCGCGGACGGACGCATCGGGACGCGGCCGGCCAACCGGTCCGCTCGCACGGGATCCTGATGGACATCACGGAGATCCGGGACGGCGGCGATCGCTACGTCCTGGGCAGGCCTCCTTCGGGGGGCGCCCCGCTGGAGCGCGCGGCCGACCTGGCGATCGCGCTCAAGGAGACGCTCACCGACGATATGCCGGCCGAGGTGCAGGTCGCCGCCGAGCTGATGCTGCTGAGCCTGGGCCGCGCCTTCGCCCGCAGGGCCGCGCACTGAGCCCTGGACGTCCGGTCCGCCGGAACCCTGCGGACGGGTGGCGGCCGGCCTGCGCCGGACAAACCGGCGCGGGCGCCGCCGCGGGTGGCATCAGGAAACCGTTAAGACTGCTCGCACGGCTATCGAAACACCTGCATCCCGGCAACCGTCAGTCGAAAGACACGCTTTGCAGCAGGAAATGCATTTTAATCCCTGCCCGGATGGACAAAAATACATCCTCCGGACACGGAAAACCCGGGCCGCAACCGTGGCCGGGGACTTGTGTCCAGGACGCGGGCGCAACATATTCCTGACTGAGGCGCCAGCCTGGCGCCAGAGGTCCTGCGTGGGCCTCGCCCGAACACCACGCTGAGAGAGCCTCCGCAAGGAAACTCCCATGGCATTCGAGAATAGCCCCTTCCGGTACGGCGCCCAGCAGCCGACCGGCTACGCCGGCACCCAGGTCGAAGTCGACCAGGGCCTGCGCACCTTCATGCTCGGCGTCTACAACAACATGGTCGTCGGGCTTGGCATCTCGGGTCTCGTCGCGCTCGGCCTGAACATGGCCTCCGTGGCGGCCTACCAGGGCACCCGCCCGATCCTGACCCCGTTCGGTCAGACCCTCTATCTCAGCCCGCTGAAGTGGGTCCTGATGCTCGCCCCGCTGGCGTTCATCTTCGTCTTCTCCATGCGGATGGACCGGATGTCGGCCTCTTCCGCGCGGACGATGTTCTTCGCCTTCGCGGCGGTGATGGGCGCCTCGATGTCCTCGCTCCTGCTGGTCTTTACCGGTGGCAGCGTGGTCCAGGTGTTCTTCATCACGGCGGCGGCCTTCGGCTCGCTCAGCCTCTGGGGCTACACCACGAAGCGTAGCCTCTCGGGCATGGGCTCGTTCCTGATGATGGGCCTGATCGGCATCATCCTCGCGTCGCTGGTGAACATCTTCTTCGCCTCGTCGGCCCTCCAGTTCGCCATCTCGGTGCTGGGCGTGCTGATCTTCGCGGGGCTGACCGCCTACGACACGCAGAAGCTCAAGGAGATGTATCTCTACGGCGGCTTCGACGGTGAGATGGCGGCCAAGATGTCGGTGAACGGCGCCCTGACCCTCTATCTCGACTTCATCAACATGTTCCAGTTCCTGCTGAGCCTGATCGGCGACCGCCGCTAAGCCGTAAGAACCGATCGTTGAGAGAAACCCCGGCGGGCAACCGCCGGGGTTTCTTTTTGCCTCGCCGCACCGACCGGATGCGCTAAGCTCGGGCCATGCCCGCGCTCTCCGGCCTTTCCGGCCTCTCTGCCTTCCCGATCACCCCGAGCGACGCCGACGGTCGGGTCGATGCCGGAGCCCTGCAGCGCCTGCTGGAGCCCCTCGTGGCCGCCGGGGTCGATTCGATCGGCCTGCTCGGCAGCACCGGGACCTACGCGTATCTGAGCCGCGACGAGCGTCGCCGGGCGGTGGCGATCGCCCGCGAGGCCGTGGGCGGCCGGGTACCGCTCCTGGTCGGCATCGGCGCCCTGCGCACCGACGAGGCCATCCGCCTCGCGCAGGATGCGCGGGCGGCCGGCGCGGATGCGGGGCTGCTCGCCCCCGTCTCCTATACGCCGCTGACCGAGGCCGAGGTCGAGGCGCATTTCGCGGCCGTGGCGGAGGCGTGCGGATTACCCCTCGTCCTCTACGACAACCCCGCGACCACGCATTTCCGCTTCACGCCGGCGCTGATCGGCCGGCTCGCCCGCCGTCCCGGGATCGTGGCCGCCAAATGCGCCGCGCCGGCCCCGGCCGACGCCGCGGCCGGTGTCGCCGCCCTGCAGGCAACCGTCCCGGCGGGCTTCTCCATCGGCTTCAGCGGCGACTGGAACGCGACCGAGGCGCTGATCGCCGGCGGCGCGGCATGGTACAGCGTGGCGGGCGGCCTGTTCCCCCGGACCTGCCGCGCGATCGTCCGGGCCGTGGAGGCCGGCGACACGGACCGGGCGCGCACCCTGAACGCGGAACTGGAGCCGCTCTGGACGCTGTTCCGGACCCATTCCAGCCTGCGGGTGGTCTACGCCTTGGCCGATATCCTGGACCTGTGCCGCGCCGAGCCGCCGCGGCCGATCCGTCCTCTGCCGCCGGAGGTCGTGGCCGAGATCGCCGCGACCGTCCGGCGGATGCCCCTGTCCTGACGGGCGGAGCGGGATGCCGTGCGGGGTCAGACCGCGTGTCAGACCGCCTTGGGCGCCGGCTCCAGCACGGCGATGACCCGGGCGAGTTCCGAGCCGCGCTTCAGGATCTGGCCGCTCGCGGCGATGACCGCGTAGGCCCCCTGGCGGCGGGCAAGCTTGGGATCCTTCTCGATCCGGTAGAGCGGCATCTCGGAGGCGCGGCGGTAGATCGAGAACACCGCCCTGTCGCGGCGGAAGTCGAGGGCGTAGTCGCGCCATTCGCCCGCGGCCACCTGCCGGCCATAGAGGTTGAAGATCGTGCGCAGCTCATCCCGGTTGAAGGCGACCTGTGGAGGAGCCGCGCGGGCGGGGAAGGGAATGACATGCCCCGCCGACTCGTCGGGCCTCGGCCCGGCGCTCGTCCTTTCGGTCATCACCACTCCCGTGCATCGTTCCTTTGCCGGATGATGGGCTTCGCCGCAGCGGCCCGCAAGGGTGGCGGCCGCCCCGCGCCGTGACCTGCGAGACACGCCCAAGCGACAAAAAACATGGTTTGGCCAGATTCGCGCCTTTTGCAGGCCGCGTTGCCGCGCGACAACAGACGTCGAACCTCGCCGGGTCCTGCCCGGCCGGCGCCCGACACCCAGCTCCCCAGCCATCGGCCGCCGTTCGGGATCCCAGGATCCGGCACTCCGAGGTTTCGAGACCCAAGACTTCAGGCCGCCCCTCCGGGCGGCCTTTTTTCTGTTTCCCGTTGGGCCCGGGAAGCGGGTATGCCACCGGCATCATGGGCCCGCCCGCCTTCGACGACGCCTTCCTGCACGACCTCGACGCGCTGTTCGCGTGGCGCCGCGACGTGCGCCGGTTCCGGACGGATCCGGTGGACGAGGCGTGCCTGCGCACCTGCCTGACAGCGGCCCACCGGGCGCCGTCGGTCGGCAACAGCCGGCCCTGGCGGTTCGTGCGCGTCTCGGATCCGGCGCGGCGCCGCGCGGTGTCGGACAACTTCTCCGGCTGCAACGCCGCCGCGGCCGCAGGCTACGATGCGGACCGCGCCGCCCGGTATCGCGGCCTCAAGCTCGCCGGCCTGCGGGAGGCGCCGGTCCATCTGGCCGTCTTCTGCGACGCGGCGACCGAGACCGGCCTCGGGCTCGGACGGGCCAGCATGCCGGAGACCCTGGCCTATTCGGTGGTGGGGGCGGTGCAGTGCTTCTGGCTCGCCGCCCGGGCGCGCGGCCTCGGCGTCGGCTGGGTCTCGATCCTGGAGCCGCAGACCGTCTCGGCGATCCTGGCGGTGCCGGAGACGTGGCGGCTCGTGGCCTATCTCTGCGTCGGACACCCGGTGGAGGAGCATCTCGACCCGGAGCTGGAGCGCCACGGCTGGCAGCCCGAGGACAAGCGGGGCAGCACGCTCTACGAGCGCTGAAGGGCGGCCGAGCGGCCCCGCCGCGCCCCCGCGCCGTCGATCGTGGTTGCTCTTTTACCGTGCCTCACGGATGCGGCACGCTGACCCCACATCAACCATAGCTATTCTTGGAACGGTAAGCTCGGCCGCGGATTACTTGCCCGCGTCAACTCTTGCTTGTCGAGGATCGTAGTGATGTCGGGTCGGGTGGCGGCTGTATTCGGTTTGGCCGGCGCGATGCTGGCCGGTTGTCTTCAAACGGCGCAGGCGCGCGAGGTCGTGCCGTTCCAGAACGGTGTCGCGCCGGGCTCGGTGGTGATCAGCGTGTCGCAGCGCAAGCTCTATCTCGTGAACGGCGACGGCACGGCGATCCGCTACCCCGTGGCGGTGGGCCGGCCCGGCAAGCAGTGGTTCGGCACGAAGCCGATCGACGGCAAGTACGTCGCCCCCGCCTGGTCGCCCCCCGCGGAGGTGAAGCGCGACAACCCGCGCCTGCCGAACCTCATCGCGGGCGGCTCGCCGCACAATCCGATGGGTGCGGCGGCCATGACCCTCGCGGGCGGCGAATACGCGATCCACGGCACCAACCGGCCGAGTTCGGTGGGCACCTACGCGTCCTATGGCTGCATCCGGATGTACAATCAGGACGTGGTCGACCTCTACGCGCGGGTCGATGTCGGCACGCAGGTCTACATGACCCACTGAGGCCCGCGGGCCTCAGCCGGCCGGCGGCGCGGTCGCCTCGACGGCCGTGAACGTCTCCAGGATCCGGTAGGTGTGCGCGGCGCCCGCCGGCACGCAGTAGGAATCGCCCGGAGCGAGGGCGAGGGTCTCGCCCTCCAGGACGAGTTCCGCCCGGCCGCTGACCACGTAGCCGACGGTCTCGTAGGCCGATTTGGTCATCGGCTTGTCGGCGTTCGGCTCCTCCGCCCGCCACATCCGCATCCCGAGCCGCTCGCCGCGGGCCAGGGTGATCGCGCCGTGCGGTCCCGCGACCGCGCTGCGCGCCGATACCGTTGTCGCCATGCTCGCCTCCTCCGGGTGAATCCGCTCAACGGGCCCGGAGGCTCGACGTTCCGCGCCGGACGTTCCGTGCCCGACGGCGCGCCGCTTGACGGCCCGCACCGGGCCCCGACAGGATGACGCACCGGTTCGACAGACGCCCGACAGAGGCGCGGACCGGGGCGGCGCCCGCGAACCCGCCCGGGTCCGATGCGCCGGCGAGCGATCCGGATCGGGAGGATGCGCGCCATGCAGATCAAGGCGGCGATCAACAGGATTCCCGGCGGCCTGATGCTGGTGCCGCTGCTGCTCGGAGCCCTGTGCAGGACCTTCGCGCCGGGGTCCCCGGCCTATTTCAAGGGCTTCACGCAGGGGATCATGACCGGCGTGATCCCGATCCTGGCGGTCTGGTTCTTCTGCATGGGCGCCTCGGTCAGCCTGAGGGCGACCGGGACGGTGCTGCGCAAGTCCGGCACGCTGGTGGCGACCAAGCTGGTCGCCGCCTGGGCGATCGTGCTGGTGGCGGGGCTGTTCATCCCGCCCGAGGGGATCCAGACCGGCTTCTTCGCCGGCCTGTCGATCCTGGCGATCGTCTGCGCGATGGATATGACCAATGGCGGCCTCTACGCCTCGCTGATGCAGACCTACGGCAGCCGCGAGGAGGCCGGCGCCTTCATCCTCACGTCGATCGAATCCGGCCCGCTGATGAGCATGATCATCCTCGGGGCCTCCGGGGCTGCGCATTTCGAGCCGCAGATCTTCGCGGGCGCGGTATTGCCCTTCCTCGTCGGCTTCGCGCTCGGCAACCTCGACCCGAAGCTCCGGGCCCTGTTCGCCCCGGGCGGCCAGCTGATGATCCCGTTCTTCGCCTTCGCGCTGGGGAACACCGTGGACCTCAGCAACCTGCTCTCGCCGCTCGCGGGGCTCGGCATCGTGCTGGCGCTGGCGGTGATCGTCCTGACCGGCATCCCGCTGATCCTGGCCGACCGGGCGATCGGGGGCGGGACCGGCACGGCGGGGCTGGCGGCCTCTTCGACGGCCGGGGCCGCCGCCGCCAACCCGCTGGCGATCGCCGCCGTCGCCCCGCACTTCGCCCCGGCCGCGCAGACCGCCACCGTGCTGGTGACGATCTGCATCATCGTCACCTCGATCCTCGTGCCGATCCTGACCGGGCTCTGGTACCGGCGGTTCGGGGCGGGTGCGGCGGAGGCCCGGACCGAGACCGGCCCGCCGCTGGCGGTCCCGGCCGAATAGGGCCGGGCCGGTGCGCCGGCCCCCGCGCCGTCCTCAGAAGTCGACCGCGAGGCCCTTCACCTCCCAGTCGTCGTAGCGCACCGGCTCCAGGCCGCCGCGCCCCTGGCGCTCGGGCCGGGCGCTGATCTCGGCGGCCCGGGCGTCGATCGCCGCGCGGCGCTCGGCGGCCTCGGCCAGGGCGCGCTGCGCCGCCGGGCTGAGCGCGCGGGGCGGGGCCGTGCCGTCGCCGGCCTCCGGTCCGTCCGGATCCTGCCTGTGCGGGTCTTGTGCGGTCGGCTCTTGCATCGCGCTCGCTCGAGTGTGAGGGCGTAGGCCCAGAAGACGTTGGATCTGGAGCAGAAGTGGCATCGCGGGACACAGGCCGCAACACGCGGAAGGAAGCTTCGACGGGCGAGACTGGGCCGGATACGGCGGGCCTGGGCGCGCGCCGCGCGGCGATGCAGGCAGTCGCGGCCCTGATCGGGCAGGAGCGCCCCCCCGCCCTCGACGACGCCCTCGCCCAGGCGATCCGCGCCGAGGCGCTGGCGCCGGCCGATGCCGGGCTGGCGCGGGCCATCGCGGTGGCGACCTTCCGCCGCTACGGGCTGATCCGCGCCGCCCTGGCCGCGCGGCTGGAGCGCGGGCTGCCCGCGGCCAAGCCGCAGCTCACGGCCCTTTTGGCCACCGCGACCGCGCAGCTCCTCGACCTCGCGGTCCCCGACCATGCCGCCGTCGACCTCGCGGTGCGGCTCGCCAAGGGGGATACCCGCACGGCCCATCTCGCCGGGCTGGTCAACGCGGTGCTGCGCCGGATCGCCCGGGAGCGCGACGCGATCCTGGCCGCGGACGCCGACGCCCTGGCGGTCAACACGCCGGACTGGCTCGCCCGCCGCTGGGTCGCGGCCTACGGGCCCGAGCGCGCGGCGGCGATCGCCCGCGCCCATCTCGCCGGGGCCGCCATCGACCTGACCCCCCTGCGCGACACCGCCGACTGGGCGGAGCGGCTCGGCGCCGTCACCCTGCCGACCGGCTCCCTGCGCCTGCCGGAGAACGGCCCGGCGATCCCCGACCTCCCCGGCTTCCAGGAAGGGGCGTGGTGGGTCCAGGACGCCGCCGCGGCGCTCCCGGCCCGCCTCCTGGCGCCGCAGCCCGGAACCCGCGTCCTCGACCTCTGCGCGGCGCCCGGCGGCAAGACCCTACAGCTCGCCGCCACCGGCGCGCAGGTCACCGCCGTCGACCGGTCCGCGCCGCGGCTGGAACGCCTGCGCGAGAACGTCGCGCGGCTCGGCTTCGCGGTCGAGATCGTGGTGGCCGACGCCCTCACCCTGGAGCCGCGGGACCACGACGCGGTCCTGCTCGACGCGCCGTGCTCGGCCACCGGGACGATCCGGCGCCACCCCGACGTGGCCTGGACCAAGGTGGAGGCCGATATCGGGCGGCTCGCCGCGCTGCAGGCCAGGCTCCTCGACCACGCGGCCGGGCTGGTGCGGCCGGGCGGGCTTCTCGTCTACTGCACCTGCTCGCTGGAGCCGGAGGAGGGCGAGGCGCAGATCGCGGCCTTCCTGGCCCGCGACTCCCGGTTCACGCGGGTGCCGGTCCGGCCCGAGGAGGTCGGTGGCGCCGCGGCTCTGATCGACGGCAACGGCGACCTGCGCACCCTGCCGTGCCACCTGGCGGAGGTGCCGAACGCCCGCGGCGGCCTCGACGGCTTCTTCGCGAGTCGGCTCCGACGGGCGGATTGATCGGGCACGCAGGCCGGATCTCCGGAGGTGGACCGGCGGTCCGGTCCAGCCGCCCATCATTCCGGAGTGCCGCGGGCGGACAGGGAAAAGTGGCGCGCGGCAGCGTGCGTCACGCCGCCCGCGCCTTGACAATGTTCCTATTTTGTGCTTCCTGACCGCACCTGTCCGCGGCGTCCCGGGAGCGATCCCGGGGCGTCCTTCGGGGGCCCGCCCGGTGGCTGACCGGGCGGGTCCGGGGGCGGGGCGGCGCCCGCGTCGGTGGCTTTCAGCCGCCATCGCCCCGGGCGGCGGACCGGTGCGGGGCGTGTCTCGGAAGCGGGCGTGAGACCGGGCGGCAGTTTGCCCGGCGGGGTCGAGGAAATGCCCCCGCGCCGACCCGCCTCTGGGCCGACCCTGAGCGACCTGCGGACCCG
>NZ_FPBW01000053.1:0-20212 GCF_900116795.1 Methylobacterium sp. UNCCL125
ACGCCGTGGCCCCGGGCGGCCGCCTCGGCGATCCGAGCGCTCGTCAGGAGCGGGCACTTCACCTGCACGAAATGCACGTCGGCGGGATCGGTGAGCCCCGCCTCTGCCATGGCCCGGCCGACCGCCGCCGCAGTCGCCTCGACCTGCGCCATCCGGCCGATCGCCTCCGCCCGGAACTCCTGCGTGAAGGCCGTGCCGATGGCGAGCGCCTTGCCCACCGGCACCGCGGGGCCGTCACGCCGGGCGAGGACGAGGAAGTGCGGCGACAGCCCGCCTTCGGTGCCGCCGGACATGACGAGGGCGATCCGCGCTCCGACCTCCGCCGCCGTGCAGCCGAGGGCGGTGGCGAGTGCTGTCTCCAGGGCCATCACCGCAAGCTGCCGGGTGAAGTCATTCACGCAGCCGTTGCCCTCGGTCTTGCCGAAGATCGCGACGATCTCGGTCACCTCCACCGCCCCGGAAGCGACGAGGCCCATTACCTGGGAGACGTCGGCGGGATGCTGCGCGGGCACGCGGAAGACGAGGCATTCGGGCATGGGGGAACCGGGGTGGAGTAAGAAGGGGCGCCGCCCTTCCATTGGGGGCAAACCCATCGTCCGGCCGCGCGCCCAGCGACGACAGGGACCGACACGATCGGGTGGCCAGCAGGGGCAAGCACAGACCGGACCATCTTCGGAGAGGCCCTGAGCCTTCTACCGCGCGGACGGAGCAATTCGTCGATCGGCTCCCGACTCCGAACCAGCACATTGGCCCGATCTGCAGTAGAAGCAGACCGTCTCGAGACCACTCCATGCCGCCGTTCCGGAAGCGACCCAACCCAGCCGTCCGGACCGCCGTTGCGGCTGCCCCGAAAGCAGCCATTCGTCAGTCGCCTGACAACTTCGATCTCGGGTAGTCTGTAGAGCTTTATGTGCGTTGACCAGTAGGTTTTTGGAACCGCTGCCAATTTCCATTATCGCGAATGTATATATCGCGAAAAGTTCGCACCATACCGCTCATTTGGTCAGGCGTATCCGCGAAGTAGAAAGTAATCCATACCATTTCAATCTGCTGTTCGTCGGCCTTATGTTTGAGCTCTCCATCGAAGAAGTTTTTAGCGTATATTTCTAAATCCTCGGTATTCGAAGCTGTAGAAGTTTGAATTTTCGCCTGTAAAATTTTGTGCACTACTGGGGATCCGAACGATTTCGTTTCAGTAAATGTCGTTGGGGCCACTTGAATGATATGATATTTTCGAACTACTCCATGCGCCGCCAATTGCTTCCACGGGACAAATGGAGCGAGCGCGATTATCCCACCGGATAGAATTAACCCTGTCATTGCAATGCGGTTCATGTCGGCATCTCGGTCGCAAAGCTAGCCGCACATTAAAGCCCATCGCTTAACTTCTTCTATCAGCGCTATTGCACCCATTTTTGTCTCCGGTCGCCAGAGCGCGTGTCGACGATGTCCGCTCTCATGCATGGCTGCCGCAAAGCGGCCGGGCAGAAAACCACCCCAAGCCGCCATTCCGGAAGCGATCCAACGCAGTCCTTTAAGAGCGTTTGTGCGGCTCCTGTAACCGAACGCTAGTTCCGCCTCTAAGCTGGCAGTGACGCACCCTTTGCGGCCACACAGCCAGCTCTCGCAGCCTCTCAAATGTGGACGTTCAAACTCTTCGTCGCGGGTGAGCCGGGACCTGTCGCCCTCGCCGGTCATTGCGCCAGCGTGCGCAGCTCCCCGCGGGCGAGTCCGACGAGGGTCCGGGCGAGCAGCCATCCGATCACCGCCGTTGCGAGCGTGAGCAGGCCGACAGCGAAGATGTCGATCGCCGCGCCCGGTTGCGCCGTCGCGACCCGCAAGGTCGCGACGGATGCTGCGGCGAGGGGGAAGCTCACGCCCCACCACGACACGCGGAAGGGGCAGCTCCGCCCGAAGCGGGCAAGCTTCGGCAGCAGTACGGCGAGGAGGAACACGGCGACCGCGAAGAGCGCCTCCGCAAAGAGATCCACCGTTCCCGTCGTGGCCACATATGCCGAGAACCCCACCGCGAAGGGCGCAACGAGGATCAGGAGCGACGGCTGCAAGGCGGCAGGGAGCGGGGGCTCGAACAGCAGGCGGGACAGGATCACCGTGAACAGGGGCACGGCGAAGAACAGTCCCACGGCCAGTGAGAACACCATCACGCCCGGCATCGGCGGCAGGCCCAGAACCGGAAGGGCAAGGGGCACGTCGAGGAGGCCGACGACCGGCACAATCCAGGCCGGCGTCGCATGCGCGGCCTGCTGCCGGTCGCTCAGCCATCGGGTCACGACCCACCACGCGAAGAGGGTCATGCCGAGGGCACCCACGATCCAGAGCAGGCGCGCGAGGGTGAGGCTCAAGGGCGCCAGGGGGATCGGCAGGAGGAGCAGGCTGATCAGCGGCGTGCCGAACAGGTTGCCCGCGATGGGATGGCGGAATTCGGCCTTCACCGCCGGGGCCGCGATGACAGCCTTGGTGCCGTAGCCCGCCGCGAGGGCGACAAAAGCGGCGCAGGCCATCAGCCCGATGGACTTGCCGAGCCAGAGGGGGACGCCGTACCGGGTATGCGCCATCGTCCAAGCGACACTCAGGCCGGTCAGGCCCATCACCGCCGCAAACAGGCCGATGGGCAGGGCCTCCACCTGCCGCCAGCCGCCCGGACCCTTCGGTCGCTCCGGCGGACGATGGGCGATCAGGGTGGCTTCGGAGTCCGACGTACTCTGCTCTTCCAAGACGACCTGCAGCATCGAACGTTCGTCCTCCACGCAGGCCCCGTAGGCCAGTGCTGTCAGCCGAAACCGTATCGGGCGGCTGGCGCCCGGCGAGACAGGTTCGGGCCGAGATGGAACCGGGCGGCCTCGAAGGCCTGCCAATCGGCAGGATCCGGCAGAGAGGGTATCGTCACAACCTCGCCCGCGTCGAGCCCGGCAAGGGCCGCCGCCACGAGGTCGCGGGCTTCCATGATCATCTCCGCGGGGATCTGCCCGATATCCGCGCCTGCCCTGTCGAAGAACTCGGTGCGGGTGACGCCGGGCAGCACTGCCTGGAGCTGCACGCCTTTGCCGCCGATCTCGGCCGCGAGCCCCTGCGTCAGGGCGAGCACGAAGGCCTTCTGGGCGGCGTAGCCGGCGTTGAAGCGCTCCGGGATGAGGGCCACGACCGAGGAGACGTTGACGATGGCGCCCCTGCCGCGGTCTGCGAAGGCCTTCGCCGCCGCGAAGGTCAGGGTCTGCAAGGCCCGGACGTTGAGGTCGAGCATCCCGTCGTAGAAATCCGCAGGACTGTCGAGCGACGGCCCGAGAGGCCCGAGCCCGGCGCAGTTCACGAGGAGCGCGAGGCGCGCGTCCGTGGCGACGCGATGCCGGACCGTTGCGAGGTCCGCTGGTCGCGTCAGGTCGGCGGGCAGGACCTCGACGGCCACGCCGGTCGCCTGCCCGATGCGCTCGGCCGCCGCCCGCAGGCGGGCGGCGTCACGGGCAACGAGGACGAGGTCGTGGCCTCTGGCGGCCAATTGATCGGCATAGGTCGCGCCGATCCCCGACGATGCGCCCGTGACGAGGGCCGTGCCTGTGTGCGGTGTCATGGTCAAAACCTCGTCAGGCAGCGGTGAGCTTGCTGTTGGCGACCGGCAGCGCGCGGATCCGCTGCCCGGTGAGCGCCGCGATGGCGTTGAGCACGGCGGGCGGCACGCCCGGTAGGCCCGGTTCACCGACCCCGCCCATCGGCGCGCCGCTCTCGACGATGCGCACATGGACTTTCGGCATGTGCTCCCGCCGCAGGACAGGATAGGTGTCGTAGTTCTGCGATTGCCGCACGCCGTCCCGGTAGACGATCTGCTCGAACAGCACCGAGGACAGGCCGAGCGCCGCCGCCGATTCCACCTGCGCCTTGACGATGGCCGGGTTCACGATGCTGCCGGGGTCGAAGGCGATCCAGAGGTTGTGGACGCGGGCTTCGCCGCCCTCCACTGACACCTCCGCGATGGTCGCCGTCTCCGATCCGAAGGGCGAGGCCATGGCGAGGCCGCGGGCGCGCATCCCGCCCTCCGCGCGGTAGGGCCCGCGTTGCCAGCCGCCGGACATCTCGGCCACCGTCGAGAGGAGGGTGCGGTGCCGGGCGCTGCCCTGGAGGAGCGCCATGCGCAGGGCCAACGGATCCTGGCCGCCGGCCTGGGCGACCTCGTCCAGGAAGCTCTCGTAGAACGCATCGTTCATCGAGTGCCCGACCGAGCGCCAGAACGCGATGTTGACCGGATGGGCGACCTTCGTGAAAGTCATGCGCCGGTTGGGCACGGCGTAGGGCTTCTCGACGATGCCCTCGACCGCCGACGGGTCGACGGGCGTCTGCATCATCATGCCGAAGTAGCGGCCGATCGGGCCTTCCCCGACCGTGCGCGCCTCGATCGCCGTCGGCTGGCCCGAGGCGTCGAGGGCCGCGCGGAAGCGGCTGAAGCTCAGGGGGCGCACGGCGTCGCGGCTGAATTCCTCCTCGCGCGACCACAGCACCTTCACGGGGCGGCCGGTAGCCCTGGCGAGCAGGATCGCCTGCGGGAACGGGTTGCCGGCGTCGTAGGTGAAGTGCCGGCCGAAGAAGCCGCCGAGCATCGGCGAGTGGATGCGGACCTGGGCCGGCTGCAGCCCGGCGACCTTCGCCGACACGGCCTGGAACACCTCCGGCATCTGGTTCGGAAGCCAGACATCGAGGGTTCCGTCACGGTCGAAGCGCGCGATCGCCGAGGGCGGTTCGAGCTGCGCGTGGGCGAGGTAGGGGGCTTCGTACTCCGCCTCCACCACCTTGGCGGCCTTGGCGAAGGCGCCGGCCACGTCGCCCTCTTCCTCGGCCATGTGGCCCGGATCCGCCGAGGCCTTGAGGGCCGCGAGCATGCCGTCGGACGAGAAATCCGCAGCGACCGTGTCGATGCCGCTGGGCTTGGCGGCCGACCATTCGACCTTCAGCGCCTCGACCGCCTTGCGCGCCCGCCACCAGCTGTCGGCGGCGACCGCCACGGCGCCGGGCACGCGGTGCACCGAATGGACGCCTGGCATGGCTCGGATTTCGGCCTCGTTCGCGAGTCTCATCGGCTCCGTGCCGAGGCGCGGCGCGTGCTGCACGGCGGCGTAGAGCATGCCCTCGACTGTCTGGTCGATGGCGTAGATCGCCCGGCCCGTGGACTTGTCCCGCACGTCGAGGCGGGGGACGGGCTGGCCGATGTAGCGGAAGGTCGCCGGGTCGCGCAGGGGGACGGATTCGTTCGGCTTCAGCTTCAGGGCATCGGCGGCGAGGTCGCCGTAGGAGAGGACGCGGCTCGTTGCCGCGTGAAGCACCACACCGTCGCGGGTGGTGAGTTCGCCGTCCTGCACCTTGAGCCGGGCCGCGGCCGCGCGGATCATCAGGTCGCGGGCGGTCGCGCCGAGGCGGCGCATGATCTCGTAGCTCGACCGGGTCGAGAAGCTGCCGCCGGTCATGCGGATGCCGTTGACGACGGCGTAGTCCGGTCCGGGCGGCGCGCATTCCACGACGAAGCGGGAGGGCGGCACGTCGAGCTCCTCGCCGACGATCTGCGCCAAGCCGGTGGCGATGCCCTGGCCGCCCTCCACGAAGGGGCTGAGCAGCTTGATGGTGCCGTCCGGATGGATCTCCAGGAAGGCGGCCACCCGCGTCCCCGGCTTCGGCGCGAGGGCACCCGCCCCCTCGGCGGGGCCCTGCGCCTCGGCGTGGGTCCTTCGCGCGGGCAGGAGGGCACTGAGGACGAGGGCAGCGCCGGCCCCCGCGAGGACTCGGCGGCGGGAGGGGGCTGCGGGGCGGAGGAGCGGATGCATCGCGGACTCCTCAGGCGGCGGCCTGCCGCACGGCGGCGGCAATGGCGTTGTAGGTGCCGCAGCGGCAGAGGTTCGTCATCGCCTCTGTGATGTCGCCGTCAGTCGGGTGCGGGGTCTGCTTCAGCAAGGCGGTGGCGGCCATGACTTGGCCGGACTGGCAGTAGCCGCATTGCGGCACCTGCAACGCGACCCAGGCCTCCACGACCTTCCGGCCGACGTCGTCCTGCTCGATTGCCTCGATGGTCGTGACGGCCTGGGTGCCGACGCTCTCTAAAGGCACCTGACAGGATCGCGTCGCCTGTCCGTCGAGATGGACCGTGCAGGCCCCGCATTGGGCGATGCCGCAGCCATATTTTGTGCCGGTCAGGCCGAGCGTATCCCGTAGGACGAAAAGCAGCGGAGTATCGGGCTCGGCGTCGACGGAATAGTGGCGACCGTTAATCGTCAGGCTCACCATGACCGCGACTCCCCGACAGTAATTAGACCCTAAGGCCATGCTTAAGCAGAGGTCTCGGCACCCACTACGTCATATTTGCCTCGTTTTCGGACATGCCGCCGCGTCAGACGACGGCGAGCGGACCCGCAGTCCGGCGGATCGCCCGCGGGACGTCGCCCTGGACACGCAGGAATGCCCGGCGCATCCGCTCGCGATTGGCGAAGCCGGCCGCGGCGGCGATCTGCTCGATGGGCAGGCGGCTCTGCTCCAGCATGTGCTTGGCGGCCTCGACGCGCATGGCCTCGACGGCCTTGGCCGGCGAGACGCCGGTCTCGGTCCGGAAGGCCCGGGTGAACTGGCGTGGGCTGAGGCAGGCGACCGCCGCGAGATCCTCGGTCGTCAGCGGACGCCGCAGGTTCTGGCGCGCATAGGCGAGGACGCTCTGGATCCGGTCGCTCGGCGCATCGAAATCGAGCAGGGCCGAGTGCTGGGCCTGGCCCCCGGCGCGACGGCGCTCCATGACGAGGCCCCGCGCCACGGTGCGGGCCACCTGCCGGCCGTGGTCGCGCTCGACCATGGCGACGGCGAGATCGATGCCCGCCGACATGCCGGCGGAAGTCCAGAGGTTGCCGTCCGCGACGTATATCTTGTCAATGTCGAGGGCGCAGTTGGGGTAGCGCGCGCGGAACTGCGGCGCGTAGCGCCAGTGGGTCGTGGCGCGCCGCCCGCTCAGCAGCCCGGCATCGGCCAGGGCGAAGGCGCCGAGGCACAGGCCCGCCAGGCGCCGCGTGGAACGGGCCGCCTCCCGCAGGTAGGCGACGAGATCTGGGCTCGGCTCGGGCAGGCTGATGCCCGCGGCGACGATGATCGTGTCGAAGGCGGACGGCTCGCTCAGCGGCTCGGTCTCGACGGCAGGGCCGGACCCCGAGCGAAGGAGCCCGCCCGCCTCCGACAGCACGTGGATGTCGTAGGTCGTGTCGGCGACGTATCGATTGGCCACGGCGAAGGGCGAGGTCACGGCCAAGCCCATGAAATCGAAATCCGGGCAGAGCACGAGCCCGATGCGGCGGACGCCAGCCATTGCGGAAACCTTTCAACTGTTTCCCATCGTGCGCCGCGTGGAAGCCGAGGCTGGGCCGATCCGCGACGCATACAAGGGCCTGACTTCATTCGGCAGCCGCAGTGAGCACGCGCCTGAGGAGTTCATCCAGTTTGCCGGCGACGCCATCGACCTGCGGATTCCCGAACTGGCCGAGGGTACCGACCGGACGGTCGTACTCGAAGGCAATCTTATCGTCGTCATCCTCACGCAGAAGTACCCGGATCGGCGCGTACAAGGCGGCCGAGAGGGCGTGCCGGGTCATCGACGCAGCCGTCAGCGGATTGCCGATGTCGTACTGGACGGCCTTCCGGCGCAACCCAGCGGTGAGCAGCCCATCGCCATGGTCCCGAGAGCCGAAGAACGAGAGAGGCGTCTGCCGTTCAAGGAGATCGCGCGCCTCATCCACCTTCCCGGCTTTCAAGAACTTGGTGTAATCGCGGTCGATGACGGGCACCGAAGCCTCCAAGGCGGATCGGCCCGCTTGTCGGAGCCGAGCAGGGCCTGGGCGCCGTTTTGCAGGGCCACGGTGCCGACCGTCACGACCGCGTCGCCGACGACGAGTTCGGCGGTGGCGCCGAGCGCCAGCTCGCCGATCAGGGCGGCGCCGATCGCGGCCGGCATCAGACGCGCCAGGCCACGCGGGCCGGCCAGGGGCCGAGCGCGAGGTGGGCGGGGCTCTTCACCGCCCAGCCCAGCGGGCAGCGGATCGCGCAGGCCGGCCCGACGCGCGGGTGCGCGACGAGGCCGACATCGCCGGTGCGCGGGGATTCGGTGGTCGCGAAGCCGGATTCCGCCATCAGCGCGCGCACCACGGTCTCGAAGCCGTCGCGGCGGCGGACCGTCCGCCGGGCTCGTCATGCCCCGCTGTACCACCGAGGCGATGAACCTGCATCTGGCCGAGATCGCCAGGGCCGTCACCGCCGGTGCGCACGCTGTGCGGCTGCTCGATCGGGTTGGCTGGCACCTGACCCAGAAGCTCATCGTGCCGGCCAATATCACGCTGCTGCCGCTGCCAGCGCGCTCGCCCGAACTGAACCCGGTCGAGAACCTCTGGCAGTTCATCCGTGAGAACTGGCTCGGCAACCGGATCTTTGCGTCATACGAGGCCATCCTCGATCAGTGCCGCGGCGCCTGGAACACGCTCAAGGACCAGCCCTGGCGCATCATGTCCATCGGCCTGCGGGCCTGGGCTCATGGGTTCTGATCAGTGAGAGTTGGTATAAATCCTCGCTGGAACGATCCTGCCGACCACGTCCAGTAGCGCGGCTTTTCTCGGCGGCCATTCGCCAATTGAAGCCATGCGCCTTCGCAAATCCAGCCGGCCGCCGTCAGCTTCACCAGCAAGCTCCGCGGTCGCGGGAAGCCCCATCAGCGGCGCTCGGAGGAACGAGAACTTCGGGAAAGCTTAATAATTTTGATCCATTTACAGCCGCCCGTAACAATCAACGAATTTTAGCGGTCGCAAATTGAGTTATTAGGAAGAAACGGCAGCTCTATAACAAGCCTGTGAATAAACAAAATAACGATGGATGAACTCTCCTTCGGTGATCTTCCACATCCGGTCACAGGTAAAGCGTCACGACAACGCTGTTATTATCCGATTATATTCTAAACTATCCAATAAACGCAGATTAACTTAAGCGTTCATCCTTGCGATCGTTCGACTGTGCGCGAGGTTTACTGGGACCAGATGCGACCGTCGCGCTCAATCGCGGAACTCTATATATCTTGCGAAGATCGTTTTATAGCAATAAAAAAATTGTTATACAAAATAAACTTGATGATAACCTATCGAATTATCTTCGATAGATCGATTCGAGGGAGCGGACAGCGACACAGCCGGCACCAGTCAAATATTATTGTCCGATTTCGATTGTCTAAATCATCAGGCCATTCAATCTGCCCGTTCGAGTAAGAATTGGATCAGCCCCAATCACCGATTGCAGCTTGTCAAATCTCATTTGGCATGTATTAAATCGAAGACTGATTTGATCGAATCGGCCCAAGTTGCGGTGCATTGTCGCGTTTTTGTAAGGCAGGCATATATTGGAAGCGATTTACGTCACCCAGAATCACGTCACTCAATATTTAAAAATCGCCCCAAATCAAAGATCGTCTAAAATTTGTTTCCTTGGAGCAAGACATGCAAAATCTGAAACTTCCGGCGGCATTCATCTTAGGGATCCTCATCACAACGCCGGCATTGTCAAAAGAAGATCCGATGGACACCCAGAGATGCATTTGGGCCTGCATGGCAAACACGCCGGATTGGAGCGGACGAAACTTCAAGGCGTATGAGCGTTGCACCAGAAACAACTGTAGCGGAAAAACATCACGCCATAGGCGATCGAGAGGTTGAGTAGATCTCCGTCACCGACATATCCATCACACGCGGCCTCGTTCGTCTGCCACAAACATCGAGGCTGATCAGTACCGATGGCCAAGCTGACTCAGAGAGGAAACGTCCGCTTCGGGGCAAAAGGCCGGGATCTGGTCGTTACCTTGCGCTGAAGGTGCCGGACGGCTGCCATGGGTGTGCAGCGACAGGACCGCCGAGAGTGCATGTCCGCAGGTCAGCAGACCAGCAGCGATCGCTGGAAACGGAGTGCGCCGCGCCGTCCGCTTGCGATCCATCCCAGCGATGGCCTCAGTCCAGTTAAGGCCCCACGTGAATTCGACGGCCGCCATTCACGATCTGCTATCATTGTTTTGAATAGACCGGATGCGGGGGCAGATCCCAATGGCCAAACGCACCATCGTCGTCGTTGGCGGCGGCTTTGCCGGCCTCTGGAGCGCCGCGGCTGCTGCCCGGGCGCGCGTCGAACTCGGGCTGACAGACCAGGTCGCGATCACCCTTGTTGCGCCAGATCCGTTCCACTCTATCCGGGTGCGATGCTACGAGACCGACCTCACGCCCCTGGCCGTGCCACTGGACGAGGTGCTCGATCCCATCGACGTCGACCGGATCGAGGGCAGCGTGACCAAGATCGACGCCGCCGGTCGTCGTCTGATGGTGCGCGTCGCGGACAAACCTGAGCCGATAGCGCTCGAATACGACAGGTTGATTCTCGCCGCCGGGAGCCGGCTGACCCGGCCGCCGATACCAGGCGTCGATCTGGCTTGCGACGTTGATACGCTTGGCGGCGCGCGCCAGCTCGCGAGTCACCTCCGAGACTTGGGCCGCTGCGGATCGAGGCCGGACCAAGCCGGCCGCTGGACCGCCGTCGTGATCGGCGGTGGTTTGGTCGGGATAGAACTCGCCTGCGAGTTGCCTGCTCGCCTCGCGGCTGCCCGCGATCGGGCCGGAGCAACTGGCCCGGTTCGCACGCTGCTGGTCGACCGCTCTGTCGAGGTTGGGTCCACGATGGGCGGAGCCGCAATGCCGGCGATTCGACAGGCTCTCGCCGCAGCTGCCGTCGAATGCATCAGCGGCACCGGCGTTGCCACGATCGATTCGACGGGCGTGACGCTCAGTGATGGAACGTACATCCCGGCGCTGACGGTCATCTGTGCCACGGGCATGCGGGCAAATCCCCTCGCCGAGGATTTAGACGTGACGCACGACGCACTCGGTCGGTTGCCCGTGGACGCGATGATGCGGGTCATCGGGATTTCGGCCGTGTTCGCGGCCGGCGACGTGGCCGTGGCCACAGCCGACGATGCGGGACACACCACGGTGATGTCTTGCCAACACGCGCGCCCGATGGGTCGTTTCGCAGGGAACAATGCAGTCTACGATCTCGCAGGACGGTCGGATCTTTGCTTGCCGTTCGCGGCACCTGATTACGTAACTGTGCTCGATCTCGGCGCGTGGGGGGCAGTCTACACGTCGGGCTGGGATCGCGACCGCCTAATTGCCGACGGAGCAGCGGCCAAAGCTACCAAGCGCCTCATCAATGGCAGCCGCATCTACCCTCCCCTCACACGCGACGCCGCTTCAATTCTGGCAGCGGCCGCGCCCGTGATCCAGGCGCGCCCCGCGACAACCGGCTAGAAGCCCCATTTGCAAAACCCGCTCTTTCGACTGATCTCGGTCTTCCTGCAGACCCACGCGCGTGTCCCGTCCGGGAGACGAGTGGTAACTGGGCCGCTGCGCGAAAGCCGACGGTCCGGATTGCGCCTCGAACCGAAGCTGCCAAGCGGCCGCTGAATGGCTGCGTTCGGAACGCGCCGACGACTGTCAGCAGGGCCGGCATGGGTCGGAGCGGGAGGACCACGCAGGGTTGATTTCTACCTGTCCGCTTCGAGGCGCCAGATTTCAAAGGCGGACATCCGATGTTCGGCTTGGTCCGGCCCGGAGGTGCCGGGTTGCAATATCAGAACCGTTCGCCGACCATGTCCTCGCTTCTAGCCCAGAGCGCACGCGCGCGTTCGGGATCCAAAGCGTAGGAGCGCACGCCCTCGCTGACGGGCGTGATCAACCCGTCGGTGATCTCGGACACGTGGCAGTTCTCGCAATAGCGGCCGCCGACGGCCTCCGCCGCCGCCACGAAAGCCGCCCAAACTGATGTGGCAGCTCCTTGAGGGATGGTTTTCCACGCAAATGCCGGCTTGCCGGCCGCAGCGAGGTCGGCGTTGATCCTCTCGACCGACTGGGCGACGGCGCCCTGGCCCAAATGCCGGCCGAGTTCGGTCTCGATGCCGCCGGGGTGCAAAGCTGTCGCCCGCACGCCGCGCGTCCTGTGCCGCCGGTCGAACTCCACCGCGAACTGGATGTTGGCCGTCTTCGAGCGCCCGTACGCGACCATCGGGTCGTAAGGCGTACGCTCGAAGCCCGGATCGTCCAGATCAGGTCCCGCGTAGCGATGACCGGACGAGGCGACCATGACCAGCCGGCCACCGTCCCGGATCGAGGACGCGATCCGGTTCACGAGCACGAAGTGGCCGAGGTGGTTCGTGCCGAACTGCGTCTCAAAGCCGTCGGTCGTGCGACCCAGCGGCGTGGCCATGACGCCGGCATTGGCGATGACGACGTCGAACGGCCTGCCGTCCGCCAGCAAGGCGTGGGCGCAGGCACGGACGCTGGCCAGCGAGGCGAGGTCGAGCGCGACCAGTTCGAGACTTCCGCCATGCGCCGCCTGATCGCGGACTACGGCAGTCGCCGCCGCGGCCTTGGCGAGATCCCGCGCCGTGCCGACGACATGCGCCCCGTGCGCCGCGAGGGCGCGGGCCGTCTCCACGCCAAGCCCGGCCGAGACGCCCGTGACGAGCACGCGCTTTCCGCTGAGATCGACGCCGGCGAGCACCTCTTCGGTGGTCGAGGTCGCTCCGAATGTTGCGGCCATGGTGCTCTCCTTGTCGGTGGACACACCTCGCCCGTCGCCCGCGACGCCATTGTTCGCCGGCCTCCGAGTCGATAAGAGGAGGTTGCCTCCGTTTAAATACGGAGCGACCCTCCGTTTAGCAAGAGGCGCTTCGCCCGTGGACGACGAGGAACCTCGTGTGACAGCCCGCAGGCCGCGCGCCGACGCCCAGCGCAATCGCCTCCGGCTGCTCGACACGGCCAAGACGACTTTCGCCGAGAAGGGCGCGGCCGCTGGCCTGGAGGAGATCGCGCGCGCGGCAGGCGTGGGGGTCGGCACGCTCTACCGTCATTTCCCGACCCGCGACGCCCTGATCGAGGCGGTCTACCGGAATGAGACCGCCCATCTCGCCGAGGCCGCGGAACGGCTCACAGCCACCCGTTCCCCGACTGAGGCCTTGCGGGAATGGATGCTGGTGTTCGTCGACTACATGGCGACCAAGCAAGGCATGTCCGAGGCCCTCAATGCGGTGGCCGACGGGCCGGCCGGCCTGTATGCGGCATCCGGCGCCCAGATTAAGCAGGCCATGGCCATGCTGTGCGACCGCGCGGTCGCTGCGGGGGAGATCCAACTGGGCATGGAGCCGCTCGACCTGCTGCGGGCGGTGGCCAGTGTGGCCAACATCAGCTCCGGGCCGGACCGGAGGCAGTCGGCCATGCGCCTCGTCGATATCTTGGTCACCGGTCTTGAAAAGTCCGGTCGCGACGAAGCGGGACGCTCGATTGCGGCCTGGGCCAAGGGCGCCCCCCATCGCCAATCTCGCCGATCAACGCCGTGAACGCGTGGATCCGGGCGGGAGGCGTGCTGCGATTGGGTCACCACCGTCCCGGTATGGTGATGCCGGGGCCGTGCTCCTTCCGCCGACCGGATCCCTTCGGAGCGACCGAGAAGCCCTTGGCGCGCCTCCCGGCGTCACACCGCTCGATCGAGGGGTCGCTTTCAACGACGACACGGCTTGGTTTCCACACCGAGATCGCCCTATGCCCGCTCCCATGACGACGACCCTCGCGCGCCTCGTATCGGGAACTCCTGTGCCTTTTGGCGGTGACCGCGTGACCGTGATCACGCCGGAACTGGCGGAGGCCTTCCAGCCCGGTGACCATCTGCTGGTCCTGCAGGAGACCGGAGACCTCCTCCACGTCCCGGCGGCTCAGATCGCCTTGGCGGCCGCCGCGGTGGACCGTGCGCATGCCGCCTTCATGGCGATGTCGGCCGTACCGGATCAGGCGATTGAGCGGTTCTTCGACCGGTTCGCCGCGCGCCTCGATGACCCTTCGGCTTGGCATGCCATCGCCGAGGCGAACCGGCAGGATGTCGAGCGCGCCCAGAGTGGCGGCCGTTCGACGACCCGGCTCGTCGCCACCGACCGGATGCGGCAGGATATGATCGCGGGCCTGCGGGCGTGGCGAGACAGCGAGACGCTGCGCGGTCGGGTCGTCGAGCGCATCGACCATCCCGGCTGGACCATCGCGCAGGTGGCGGCACCGCTCGGGGTGGTCGGCTTCGTCTTCGAGGGGCGCCCGAACGTGCTCGCCGATGCAGCGGGCGTCCTGCGCAGCGGCAACACGGCCGTCTTCCGCATCGGCAGCGACGCGCTCGGCACCGCACAGGCCATCATGCGGCACGCCCTGGTTCCCGCGCTCGATGAGGCCGGCCTACCGCCCGGAGCCATCTCGCTCGTCGAGAGCGCGGAACGGTCGACAGGCTGGGCCCTCTTCGCTGACCGTCGGCTCTCGCTGGCGGTGGCGCGCGGGTCGGGTCGGGCCGTCGCCCAGCTCGGGAGCGTCGCACGACAGGCCGGCACGGCGGTCAGCCTGCACGGAACCGGCGGTGCGTGGATGATTGCCGACCGCGATGCGGATGCGGAGCGCTTCTCCGCGGCTGTCGACGCGTCTCTGGACCGAAAGGTCTGCAACACCCTGAACGTGTGCTGCATCCATCGCGCCCGGGTGACGGATCTGGTGCCGGTTTTCCTGGCGGCCCTGGAATCCGCCGGCCGCGCACGCGGCTTCGGATGCAAACTACACGCGGTGGCAGGCGACGAGACCGTCCTGCCGGACGGCTGGCGTACCGCCACCGTCCGCGTCCGGCGCGCCGAAGGCGAACGCACCGAGCCGCTGACGGAGATCCAGTCCGAGGACGATCTCGGACACGAGTGGGAATGGGAAGACACGCCCGAGGTCAGCCTGAAGATCGTGGATGACCTCGATCACGCGGTGACGCTGTTCAATCGCCACAGCCCGCGTTTCGCCGCATCGTTGATCAGTCAGGACCCCGAGGCGCATCGGCGCTTCTACGACACGGTGAACGCGCCCTTCGTGGGCGACGGGTTCACCCGATGGGTCGACGGGCAATACGCCCTGAACCAGCCCGAGCTCGGGCTGTCGAACTGGCAGAGCGGCCGTCTTCTCGCCCGGAGTGCCATCCTGTCCGGAAGCGGTGTCTACACGCTGCGCAGCCGCGTCACGCAGGACGATCCGCGGTTGAGGCGGTGAAGGATTGGAACGCCGCGAGATCCACGCCGCGACCAATCATGGATATCTCGACGGCCGGCCGGCGGCATTTCAATTCGGCGTCAATCTCCGGCGCGAGACCTCGGCGTCGAGCCGGTCCCGGGAGGAATGGCGGTCTTTGGGGTGCAACCGGGTGCAGTCGAAGTCGGCCTTGAGGCGGAAGGCGGCGAAGTCCATGAAGGCCCGCACTTTGGCGAGCGACATCCTGTCCGGTAGCGTGATGAGATGTACGGGCACCGGAGGCGGCTCGGCCTCGGGAAGCAGAACGACCAAGCTGCCGCCCGTGACTTCGTGCTGGATCTTATAGGAGAAGATCCGGGCGATGCCCTCGCCGTCGACCGCCGCGCTGACGGCGGCCTCGTCGGTGTTGACCATCAGGCGCGGCTTGACCCGGACCGTCCGGGGAATTCTGGCTCCGTCTAAGGGCGGGAAGCTCCAGATATCGTCCGGGCTCGTGGGCTCGATACCAATGAAGTCGTGCTGCGCCAGATCGGACAGGGACCTGATTGGCGGCCGGCCCGCCAGATACTTCGGCGACGCACACAGAACGCGGCGCACCTCGCCGATGCGTACCGCTATCACGTTGGCCTCCTGCAACGGGGCGATCCGGAGCGCGACATCGATGCCCTCATCGAGGAGGTTCGTCATCCGATTGAGCAGCAGGTAGCGGACCTGCATTGCAGGGTATGCCTTCAGGAACTCACCCACGACCGGGCGCAAAACCCGTGTCCCGAACATCACCGGCGCCGTGACGGTCAGGACGCCGCGCGGGGCAACCCGGTTCCCGGTAACGGCGAGGTCGGCTTCCTCCAAATCCGTCAGCACCCGACGGCAGACGGCGGCGTATCGCTCGCCGGCCTCGGTCAACCGCAATTGTCGTGTCGTCCGGTGCAGGAGCTGGGCTCCGACATGGCTCTCAAGAGCCGCGATGGCCCGTGTCACGGCGGCGGGCGAGCGATTGAGGCGTCGGCCAGCGGATGCGAGGCTCCCTTCGTCCAGGGCGGTGACGAACACCCGCATCGCATCGAGACGGTCGATCATTGTTCCGCCCCGCGAAATCAGCGATTTCGCAGTTTAGATGTTCTGCTGTCGATCGCAATACGTTAAATTCGATCAAGTGATTTGATGCGAAGGGGGCTACGTGACCTATCTCACCAGCATTCCGGTCACCTATTACCGCGCAGCCCGGGTCGAAAACGTGAACGTCTTCTACCGGGAGGCGGGCCCGTCGGATGCTCCGGTCGTGTTGCTGTTGCACGGCTTCCCGACCTCGTCGCACATGTTCCGCAATCTCATTCCGCTTCTGGCGGACCGCTACCGTGTCATCGCACCCGACTACCCGGGCTTCGGCGGCAGCGATGCGCCCGACCACCGGGAGTTCGCATATACGTTCGCGCACTACGCCGACATCGTCGACGGACTGCTCTCCCGATTGGGGGTGGACCGTTACGCCATGTACGTGATGGATTACGGGGCCCCGGTCGGCTATCGGCTCGCGCTCAAGCATCCCGAACGCGTCACCGCGCTGGTCGTCCAGAACGGCAACGCCTACGAGGAGGGGCTGAAGGCGTTCTGGGATCCCATCAAGGCCTATTGGCGCGAGGATACCTCGGAACGGCGCGAGGCTCTTACGGTCCTCGTCGCGCCGGAAACGACGAAGTTCCAGTACGTCGACGGCGTGGCCGATGTAACCCGGATCGATCCGGACAACTGGCTGCACGATCAGGTGCTGCTCGACAGGCCGGGCAACAAGGATATTCAGCTCGACCTCTTCCGCGACTACGGCACCAACGTACCGCTCTACCCGCAATTCCAGGCCTTCTTTCGCGAGCGCAAGCCGCCGACGCTGATCGTCTGGGGCCGGAACGACACCATTTTCCCGGCCGACGGCGCGCATCCGTATCTGCGAGACCTGCCCGACGCCGAGCTGCATCTGCTCGATACCGGGCACTTCGCCCTCGAAGACAAGCTCGACGTCATGGCGCCCATGATTCGGGACTTCCTCGACCGTAACGTTGCCGGTCGCTGAGGTGCAGAGGGCACGCGAGGGGACCGCGAATGGGCACGATCACGGTCGAGGACGGCACCGAAATCTACTTCAAGGACTGGGGCGAGGGGTAAGCCGTGGTCTTCAGCCACGGCTGGCCTCTCAGCGCCGACGCCTTCGAAGATCAGATGTTCTTCCTCGGCCGCCAGGGGTACCGCTGCATCGCGCATGACAGGCGTGGGCACGGCCGCTCCAGCCAGCCCTGGACCGGCAACGACCGCGATACCCCGGGCGGGGGCGGAAGGCTGGGGCGAGGGGGAACTGGCTGCCCTCGTCACGCGCGACACGATGATCGGCGTGGCGCCCGTCGGGGTCCCAATCGCCGGAGCCGACCGATGACCCAGACCGAGATGCTGCTGAAGCGGCTGCCGAACGACATCGGCGGCCTGGACGGTGAGCTCATTCAGCGGACCGAACACGAACTTGAGCCCTGGGAGAAACGCTGCCACGCCCGCGCCGACGTGCTCGACTTCCACACGATCCTCAAAACGGAGGAGAAGCGCAGGGGGAGCGAGGCGTTTGGAGCCGAGAGGGTCGGCGCGCTCAGCTATTACGGGCGGTGGATCGCCGCGTTCGACAACATCCTGTTCGCCGAACGTATCCTGACCCCGAGCGAACTGGCGGCCGAGATGGACGAGGTGGCGGCTCGCTGGGATCAGGAGCCTCGCCCATGACGGCCGGTTTCATCAAGCATGAGAGCCAGTTCCGGCCCGGCGAGACCATGGACAACCTTATCCGCGCCGTGGCGGAGCGCGGCCTGGCGGTCTTCCTCAGACTCGATCATGCGGCCGCGGCGGTCCAGGCCGGCCTCGATCTACGGCCGACCCAGCTGCTCGTGTTCGGCAGGGCGGAAGGCGGAACGCCTCTGATGCAGGCCAACCAAACCATCGGCGTTGACCTGCCCCTGCGCGCCCTCGTGTGGTGTGATCCGGCGGACCGGACTTGGGTCGGTTACGACGACCCCCTGTGGCTGGCGGAGCGTCACGGCTTGACGGACAGCAATCCGAGGCGTGTCGCAGAGGCTCTCTCGCGGCTGGTCGAGGCCTGCGTGCTACAGGCTTCTGGAACCGACGCGGCGAAACCACGTGGAGCGCTTTGAGTCGCGTGTGGCGGCCTCTACTGAGGCCACTACATGGATCGGACGACAAATACCGGCGCTTTATCAATCGAGAAATGGTTCAGCACAGGGTCCAGGGGAGGACACCATGAGAACTGCGACGCTTCGATTAGGGGCCTGCATCATGGGCGCCTGCATCGGGGCCTTCACGCCATGGCCGACTGGAAGCGCTGATGACGATGCTTCACCGATCTTCGGCATTCGACTTCCTGCAGGGTACCGCGATTGGCAATTGATCAGCGTGGCGCACGAAGCGGGTCAGCTCAACGACATTCGTGCCGTTCTCGGAAACGACATCGCGATCAAGGCATATCGGGAAGGAACGCGCCCATTCCCGGATGGCGCTATCATCGCGCGATTGGCTTGGGAGTATGTGTCGTCCGCAGAAAACGATGCGGTTTTCGGCCAAACACAATCGTTCGTTCCCGGATCCCCGACGAACGTGCAGTTCAGCGTCAAGGACTCTGAAAAATTTGCCGATACGGGCGGATGGGGATACGGCCAATTCGAAGGAGGCAAGCCCAATCGGAGCGAAGACCTGATGAAGACCTGCGCGCCATGCCACGCTCGCGTCTCAGCAGACCGTGACTTTGTCTTTACACGCTATGCACATTCAGAGCCGCCATTGGTGCGGCAATAAGATATTTACTCAACGTTAATCTTCGAATAGCTCCATAATTAGCGAAACCCGATAATCCGAGATTGTCGTTCCTGCCTGCCGAGGATCGGAAATCGGTCGCGGCGACCGACTTCAGCATCCTCGTCTTGGTAGTCGGCGGCAGGCCCACTCAGGCGCCCCCGGACCTGGTCGACGGCAGTCGCCCGACCGGCAAGGCCGCGGCGCTGGACGACAGCCCGCACAGCGCCGTGCAACTCACGAGCCCGAGAGGCGTGACCGACAGCGGAAAACTCGAGGCCCTCCACCCTGGAGAGGAAACCTCCTGCCCCGAAACCGAAACGTCTCGCTGTCGCGCGGCTGTCGACCGGGCTGGCCCGCCCAGTCCTGGCGCAGGGTGCGAACCATCATCACGGCTCCATGGCCGGCATGGAGATGGGCTCGATGAAGTCTGACGCGGAGGACGACGCCTCCACCAGAGAGTTCAAGGTCGCCGACTCGGCGATGATGAGGGACATGGACATTCCCTCGACCGGCGACCCCGAGGTCGACTTCCACGCCCACATGATTCCGTATCACAAAGGCGCGGTCGCGATGGCGGGAGTCGCACTGAAACACGCCAAGGATCCCGCCACCAAGGCGATGGCCCAGAAGATCGTCGCCGCCCAGGCCACGGAGATCTCCGACATGGAGGCGTGGCTGACGCGGCATGGCAAGTAACCGCCGCAGCCGGGGCAGGCCGCCGGGGCAGGCAGCCGGGGCGGTCCGAGCACGCTGCCCCGATGAAGGTCCCGTCCGCCCAGGGGGCCGAAATGCCAGCCGCCCGCGACGGCACCCTCGATCAAATGGCCACAATCGCCGCCATCCGCGGCGAATGTTCCCGAGGTCCTGTGTGGATGGCTCCCGCATTGCAAGTGGCGAATTGAGCTTCTGACGGGTTGGTCGGGTGCAGTCTTGTGTCCGGCCTGTCGATGCAGTCGTTCATGTTGACCGCTGGCCCTGATGGGATCCGCGAGCTGGGTCCCACTCTGCTTTGCGGGCTATGACGCCCTGGACTAGCGGCGGGGTGTCCCGGCTCCCGGTCTGACCGGTTCGCCATCAACTCTCATCGTCCTCGCAACCTGGCAACGTCTCCTCTGCGTGCTGTCAGGCGGCCGTGGCCGCCGGTGCGCGGTAGGTGCCGCCGCGGGTCATGATCGCCCAGGCGACCCGCGCCGTGCGATTGGCCGCCGCAACGGTCACCACGCGCACCGGCT
>NZ_FPBW01000049.1:0-26637 GCF_900116795.1 Methylobacterium sp. UNCCL125
GGAGGCCGACCCATCGTCTTGCGCATCCTGCACCGGATCGATGACGCTTCGCGTGCGGGACGAGGAAAGTCTCCCACCCACCATGAACCTCGCACACCTCCGGAGCGAATGGGCTCCGAACGTCACCCGTGAACTCCTGGCCGGCACGGTCGTGGCGCTGGCCCTGATCCCGGAGGCCATCGCCTTCTCGATCATCGCCGGCGTCGACCCCAAGGTCGGCCTCTACGCCTCCTTCTGCATCGCCGTGGTCACCGCCTTCGCCGGCGGCCGGCCGGCGATGATCTCGGCCGCCACCGGCGCCATGGCGCTGCTCATGGTCGGCCTCGTGAAGGACCACGGCGTCGGCTACCTCTTCGCCGCCACCATCCTCACCGGACTTCTCCAGATCGTCGCCGGGGTGCTTCGGCTCGGCAACTTGATGCGGTTCGTCTCGCGGTCGGTGGTCACCGGGTTCGTCAACGCCCTGGCGATCCTGATCTTCCTGGCGCAGATGCCCGAGCTGCTGGGCCAGGGCACCACGGTCTACGTCATGACCGCCATCGGTCTCGGCATCATCTACGGCCTGCCGTACCTGACCAAGGCGGTGCCGTCGCCGCTGGTCACCATCGTCCTGCTCACCGCCGTCTCGATGTACCTCGGCCTCGGCATCCACAAGGTCGGCGACATGGGCGCGCTCCCCAGTGAGCTGCCGTGGGTAGCCCTGCCGCAGGTGCCGTTCACCCTCGACACCCTTTGGATCATCCTGCCGGTCTCGCTGACACTGACCATGGTCGGGCTGCTGGAGAGCCTGATGACGGCGGCCATCGTCGACGAGATGACCGACACGGGTTCGAACAAGAACCGCGAATGCGCCGGCCAGGGCGTGGCCAACATCGCCTCCGGCTTCCTCGGAGGCATGGCCGGCTGCGCCATGATCGGCCAGTCCGTCATCAACGTCTCGTCGGGCGGGCGCGGGCGGCTCTCGACCCTTTGGGCCGGCGCCTTCCTGCTGTTCCTGATCGTCGTGCTCGGTACCTACGTGGCCCGGATCCCGATGGCCGCCCTCGTGGCGGTGATGATCATGGTGGCGATCAACACCTTCCAGTGGAAGTCGCTCGGGACGCTGGTCACCCACCCGAAGGCATCGAGCTTCGTGATGCTCGGCACCGTGGCGGTGGTAGTCGCGACCCACGACCTCGCCAAGGGCGTCCTGTTCGGCGTGGTGCTGAGCGGGCTTTTCTTCGCCCACAAGGTCACGAAGTTCTTCGCCGTCCGCTCGTCCCGCGGCGAGGGCGACGTGCGCACCTACCAGGTGACCGGACAGATTTTCTTCGCCACGGCGGAGGCCTTTCACGCAGCCTTCGACTTCCGCGAGGAGTCCCTCAGGGGCGTTGTGATAGATCTACAGGCAGCGCACTTCTGGGACATCTCGGCGATCAACGCCCTCGACCGGGTGGTCCTCAAGTTCCGCCACCACGGCATCGCGGTGGAGATCGTGGGCATGAACGAGGCGACGGCGACCATGGTCGAGCGCATCGGCACGCACGACAAGCCAGGGGCGACCTTCGCCTTGCGGGGGCACTGAACGAACCCCGTCAATCCTCGCCGCGCCGGCGGCTTAGGAGGACGACCCTGTACCCATTCCCATCAATCGCAAACCTCGACGGTGGAGGCTGACGGATGCCATGTGGCGGGCGGAAAATCGGAAGGCGAACCTTTCACATCGAGGTGGGTCAGCTATGATGCCGGGATGCCTTGGCCCATCAGACCCTAGTGCGTGAGGCACTCGCCGACGGTAGTCGCCAGCAACACGTGCGTCCTGTGCCGGGGAGAAGCGCTGTGCCAGGCCATTGTAAGGTTCCTGACCGGTGCCCCGGACGACAGGGGTCGGGCGACGACGAGTTTCTCTCGCAACACATCCGAAGGGACTTCAAGCGCCGGCAGCAGGGGTGATGCCCATGCCCGTGGCGACCATCAGGCGCAGGGTGTCCAACGTCGTTCCTGCAGTCAGGCCGACGCTTGCACTCTCCAAAGTCGCCCGGGCTAGTTTCGAGGCGGCATCGCCTCGTCGTCGACTCACGCAGATATGGAGAGGGGCCCCGAAGGGCCCCTGGACGATCACATGCGGTGGTGGCGATGGCCATGACCATGGCGCATCATGTGGCCGCGGTGGTGATGGTGGCGCATCATGTGGCGGTGACCGTGACGGTGACCCATCATGCGGCCGTGGCCGCGATGGCCGTGCATGCCATCCATGCGGACGTCAACGATGTTGGTCGTGGCATCGACGGCGCCGATCACACCGGGAGCGGCAGAGGCAGGTGCGGCGATGCCGATGGCGCCGAGCGCTGCCAGGGCGGCGACGGCAAACAGTGACTTCCTCATCGGGCTTCCTCTCAAATTGTTGGTGGCCTGGATCGGGTCTGAGACCAGTCCGGCGACACTGGTGAACGGCCATGCTTCCAGGACCGTTCCGCCGGGTGCGTACTCCCAAGCCGAGCATGGATAAGGGAACGTTGTTCCCACGATTGCTTCGGTTCGTTGAGCCGCTAGGAAGCTGACGCCTGAGGAACAGCGCCGCCGGTTCGGCGAAGCCGCGCGCGAGGCTGGTGCAAGCGAGGATGAAGTTGACTTGGATACCGCGCCAAAGCGGATCAGGAAGACGTCACGAAATGCGCTCAAGTCTAGCGCTTCATCAATGGATCAGGCCGCGCCACGGGCGCGTCGGTTGCCAAAATATCCAATCGAAATAAAACCAATCCGAATTTATCTACAGTTTCAAGATGCCAGTCTTCGCCATTCGCGATACTGCCAGTGTTGTCTCGCAATAACTGCCCCGCACGGCGCACAGCCTCATGCTTGGCATCTTTCAAGCTAGGAAAATCCGTTCCGATCTTGTCTATCGAAGCAATGCCATCATAAACATTGAAAAAATATCGAGGCACGATTTCTCCCATACGCGTCGGGAGCGGTCCATGACCTTGCTTGCATCAACTCCTTATCACTAAAGATCCCTGCACGGGCATTGTTCAATTTCATACGGTTCTATTGGGTGAGCGAGGCGGAACGCCGCAGCCAACACCGTATGCGCCAACGATAGATAGCCAAAAAGAAGGGGCCGCCCGAGGACGGCCCCAAGCTCGAACCATGCTCGGATATCAGTATCCGCAACCATAGGCCGGATAACCGTAACCGGCGCCGTAACCGTAACCGACTGGGCGGCCGTAGCCGTAGCCACCACCATAACCGTAACCACCGCCGTAGCCGTAACCCACCGGTTGAGCGTAGCCGTATCCACCGTACCCATAGCCACCGTAGGCGTTCGATGCGATGGCACCAGCGGCGAGGCCGGCAATACCAAGCCCGATCACGGCACCTGGCCCGATGCCCCGGCGACCGTAGCCGCCGCCGTAGTATCCGCGGCCATACCCACCGCGGTACCCGCCATAGCCACGACCATAACCACCGCCGAAGCCGACGCCCCTGTACCCGCCGAAGCCGCCGCGTCCGAAACCGACTCCTTTGTACCCGCCGCCGAAGCCCCGACCGAAGCCGCCGTGACCGAAGCCGCCACGGCCAAAGCCGCCACCGTGGCCGAACCCGCCACCGTGACCGAAGCCGCCACCGTGACCGAAGCCACGAGCCTCAGCAGATGGCGAAGCCAACAAGCCAAGGCCCAATGCTGCTGTCGCAACGAGTGCGATCTTGTTCATGCGTAAAGAATTTCCAGACATGTTTTGCATGGTTTAAGAACGGCCTCGGAACCAAAGCAGTTCCATCCTTGGCAAACTATAAAATTACCGCAACAGATCACGCAGTCACGGCCTGATTTTTACCGGTATAGATTAACTATTCAAAGCGCGATTCTCAATGTGCGCGTATCATGCATTCAAAAAGGGGGGCGTGCCCGGGAGACATGGTATCACAACCCTCGGGACGGCCTGATAGGAAGGCCTCGAACATAGTGGTGGAGCGCATCGGCGATGGCCAGGATCACGGGCGCACGCTTTCGCCGGCATCCCGACGCCGCGTAGGCAGAACCCCATTCGATGGAATGGCCAACAGGGCTGTAATCGGACTGGTGGTGCCGGTCAGTCTTCTGTCCCCCCGCTATCCGCGATGGCGCGGTACCATATTGGGGTTCAGGCCGGGCTCGCGAACAAGAAGGCCAGGCCGAACAGGACGTAGACCCCGAGCAGCAAGGTGCCTTCGAACCACGTGGTTTCGCCGTCGCGGGCAATAGCGTTTACGATGAAGGCGGTGCTCGCGATGCCGAAGAGGTGCAGCGGGTTCGAGAAAACCAGCGACATCGGATGGCCGAGCGCCCAGGAGATGATGACCAGGAGCGGCGCCAGCACCAGCGCCACCTGGATCGCCGAGCCGATGCAGATGTTCAGCACCAGCCCCATGCGGTCCTCGTGCGCGAACCAGGCCGCCGCGAACAGGTCGCCGGCCGTGCCCACCAGGGCCAGCACGATCACGCCGAGGAACATCGGCGAGAGGTGCAGGCTCCCGGCGGCCTGGGTGATCGTCCCCGAGAGCATCTCGGACTCGAAGGCGATGGCGACCGTCGCGGCGATCAGGACCCCGATGGCGAACGGTAGGCTCCAATCCGCCTCGCCGCTGCCCTTGTCGTTCGAGAACACGTCGCGGTGGGTGACCAGCGTGAAGGCGAGGTTGGCGAGATAGAGCAGCAGGAGGACGACGGAGACGCCGAGGCTGACCTCCTCGTCGGTGATGCTCAGCGTCTTCCCCTGGCCGGACATGCGTCCGCTGAGGTCGAACACGGCCGGCAGCAACAGGGCGATGACGACGAGGATCAGCAGGGTGGACAGCAATCCGGCGCGCTCCGCGCTGAACTTCTGCCGCTCCCGGGTCGCCCCGCCGACGATGATGGCGAGGCCGAGCCCGAACAGGCTGGTCCCCATGATCGAGCCGGCGATCTGCGCCTGCACCACCGCTGCCTCGCCGCGCAGCAGCACGAACAGCGCCAGGACGAGCTCGGCGATGCTGCCGAAGCTGACGGTGAGCAGGCCGCCGATGGCAGGCCCCACCCGGTCGGCAAGCTGGTCGGTGGCGCGTCGGACCCACTCCGCCAGGACGGCGATGGCGAGGGCGCTGGAGGCGAACACCAGGAGCGGCGAAGCGCCGACGAGGTACTTCAGCGCCGCCGAGATCGGGATGAGGACGAGGAGGACGGTGAAGACCATGTGGGGATTCGATGTCCGATGAGAATGTGCCGGCCGACGGCTGACGACCTGTCCCGGCGCGGGCCGGAGCCGTGAGCGGCATCTCTCAGCCGGCGCGCAGCGTGCGCTGCGCGACCATGCCGAGGGTGGAGCCCTGGACGATGATGGTGAAGAGCACCACCGCGTAGGTCGCCGCCAGGATCGCGGGCTTGGCGTCACTCTCCGGGATGGAGAGCGCCAGCGCCACCGAGATGCCGCCGCGCACCCCCGCCCAGGTCAGGAACGGCACGTTGCCGAGGCAAAGGTTGCCGCCCCAGCGGAAGAGCAGCACCGGCGCCGTCACGGCGACGAGGCGGGCGAGCAGCACGATGGGGACGGCACAGGCGGCCAGCGTCAGGCCCGAGACCTGGAACCGGAGCACGAGGACCTCCAGCCCGATCAGCAGGAACAGCACCGAGTTGAGGACCTCGTCGATCAGGGTCCAGAGGGCCGAGACGTACTTCTGGGTGTTGTCGCTCATCGCGTAGCGCGGGGCGCGCTCGCCGATGAGCAAACCGGCCGCGACCACGGCCAGCGGTCCGCTGGCCCCGAGCTTCTGGGCGAGCGCGTAGGTGCCGGTGACGAGCGCCAGGGTGATCAGCACCTCGACGGGGAAGTCGTCGATGGCCCGCATCGCGCGGTAGGCGACGTAGCCGGTCACGACGCCGAGGACCAAGCCACCCCCGGCCTCGTGCAGGAGGAGCGTCGCGATACCACCAGCGCCGGTCGCCTCGCCGCCCGATCCGGACGCGAAGGCGACGAGGACCGTGAACAGCACGATGCCGATGCCGTCGTTGAACAGGGCCTCCCCCTGCATCTCGACCTCAAGGGCCTCGGGGACCTGCACGTTCTTGAGGGTGGCCAGCACGGCGACCGGATCGGTCGGGCTGATGAGCGCCCCGAACACCAGCGCCCAGGCGAACGGCATGGGATTGCCCAGCGCCTGCGCGGCGGCCCAGAAGGCGCCCCCGACTAGGGCGGTCGAGATCAGCGTGCCCAGCAGGGCGAGCGTCGCCACCGCCAGGGCGCGGTCGCGAAGGGCCCGCAGGTCCAGGCCCATGGCGCCGGCGAACAGCAGGAAGGCCAGCATGCCGTTCATCACCACGCCGGTGAAGTCGACCTGGTCGAGGACGCGGGTGAGATCCTCGTAGAGATGCTGTTTTGGGAACGCCACGTCGGCAAGCACCAGCGCCAGGGAGGCCAGCAGGCCCATCACCAGAAGGCCGATGGTGTGCGGCATCCGCAGGAAACGACGGTTCAGCCAGCCGAACAGGGCGGAGAGCGTGAGCAGCATCGCCGCCAGGTCGAAGATCGAGATCACGTGATAAGTCCTGTCCGCCCGGGGGCACCCATCCCGTAACGTCGGGCGTCGCCGAAAGGGCATCGGCGTCGGGTCGACAGGGTTGCCGGAGGCGGCGCCGCCGGCGAACCGGCAACCGGCGGCCTGGCGTGCGGACAGGGGCTCCGGAGGGCATTCGCCTCAGTAGGCCCCCTCGTCCGGGATGCACAGGACGGTCCCGCACGCCTTGCAATGGACGGCGTCCGGCTCGTGGCGCTGCAGGGCGCAGGCCGGACAGGGATGGCGAACCTTGTTGGGGCGGAACAGGACCTGCGCCAGGCGAAGGAACAGCGTCACGCCGCAGAGCATCACCACGACCGAAAGCAGGCGTCCGCCCGTGCCCGACAACGTGATGTCGCCGTAGCCCGTGGTCGTGAGCGAGGTGACGGTGAAATACAGGGCGTCGACGTAGTTGCCGATGGCGGGGTTCGTGCGGTGCTGCGTGGCGTAGACCAGCCCCGTCATCACGAACACGAACACCGCGAGGTTGGTGGCGGCGAGCACCGCCTCCTCGTTCCGGCGGAAGAACCCGCTGTCGGAACGTAGGCGGTCGAGGAGCTGGTAGGTCCGCAGCAGCCGGAGGGTCCGCATGATGCGAAGGAATCCCGCGCCCTCGCCGACGACGGGCGCGAGGAAGGACGCCAGCGCGGCGATGTCGGCCCAGGTGGTCGGGCGCAGGAACTCCCGCCAGCGGTGACGCGCGATGGCGAGGCGGGCCGTGAAATCCGCGAGCACCGCCAACCCGATGACGACGTCGACCCCTTCCACCAACGGTGCGCGCGGCATGAACGAGGACACCACGATGAAGAGGATGGTGGCGACGTCGAAGACGAGCAGCCCGTAGCGGAAACGGTGGGCCCGGTCGGTGTCGCCTTCGTAGAGGTCCCTCAGGCGGTTCTTCATGGCGTCCATGCCGGGGGTCTACATCCCGGGGGCCTCCCCGTCGCGGGCCACGGATGGATGGGGCGGCCCCATCGGGACGTCTGACACGTTGAGGGCGGAGAGTGGTCCCGAACGGTCGGGAGCGATCCGCCAACCGAGGAGCGACGCATGTCGGCGACACGCAAGGACGAGGCACGCCTGTTGAGCGGCGACGAGCATGAGATGGTCGCCCAGGCCCATCATCCGGCGCTGAGGAACCTCGACGACGGGGCGCTTTCCGATCTGGTCAGGCGCCTGCGCGACCGTCGCGACAGGGCCCGCGACATCTCCCGCCAACAGCGCCGCGAGGTCCGGGGCAAGGCCGCCCCCTCCGGCGCGCGGGCGGCGACCGACAACAGCGGGACCAAGCGCAAGGGCGCGGTCCTGGCCGGCGCGCTCAAGCGCGCCAGCCGGGAGCACGAGCGCCGGAGGCACGTCGCCGCCCGGAGCGAGATGACGGGGAACGCGCGCCGCGCCCTGAGGATGAAGCGCGCCGCCGGCGACCCCGCCGCCCATCGTCCGTCGTCGCGCACCGCGGGAAAGGGCATGCGGAACCTGCCGAACCAAGGCATCGCGCCTTCGGGTGCCCTCGATGCCGAGGGGCACAAGCCGGTCCTGGAACGCAGCCGCAAGGTCCGTTGATGGGTCGGGCGCCCGGCCGTCTTAACCGAGTGGTCCCGGGACGTTTGCACTCACCGGACGCAGCTGGCAGGCCAGGGGCATGAACGCCACCCGTCCCCTCCGCCGCCCGATCTCCGCCCTTCGCGACATCCTGCGTGGCGAGGCGACGGGCGGCCTGATCCTGATGGCGAGCGCCGCCCTGGCGCTCGCCATCGCGAACTCCGGGTGGTCCGAGACCTACTTCGCCACACTGAAGACCTACGTCGGCGGCCTCAGCGTGCTGCACTGGGTCAACGACGGCCTTATGGCGGTGTTCTTCCTGCTGGTCGGCCTGGAGATCAAGCGTGAGGTCTTCGACGGGCGCCTACGGACATGGCCGGACCGGGTCCTGCCCGGCGTCGCCGCCCTCGGGGGCATGGTCGCCCCGGCGCTGATCTACGTCGCCGTCAACCGGTCGTCGCCCGAGACCCTGCGCGGCTGGGCGATCCCGACCGCCACCGACATCGCCTTCGCGCTCGGCGTGCTAGCCCTCCTCGGATCGCGCGTGCCGGTGTCGCTCAAGATCTTCCTGACCGCGCTCGCCATCATCGATGACCTCGGCGCGGTCCTGATCATCGCCGCGTTCTACACCGCCGACCTGTCGTTGCCGATGCTCGGCGGGGCGGCGGCCGTGTTCGCGGTCCTGTTCGGGATGAACAAGGCCGGGGTGAGCCGGCTCACGCCCTACCTCGTCCTCGGCGCCGTGCTGTGGTTCCTGGTCCTGAAGTCCGGCATCCACGCCACCATCGCGGGGGTGTTGCTGGCCCTGACGATTCCCCTTCGCCTCAGCATCGGAAAGCCCGACGACCCGACCTCGCCGCTGCACATCCTGGAGCACGCGATCCATCCGTGGTCGTCCTACCTCGTGCTGCCGGTGTTCGGGTTCGCCAACGCCGGGGTGTCGTTCGCCGGCATGACCACGAAGATGCTGCTCGATCCGGTTACGCTCGGCGTGGCGCTGGGCCTGTTCGTCGGCAAGCAGGTCGGGGTGTTCGGGGCGGTCGTGGCCGCGGTGAGGCTGGGATGGGCCCAGCGCCCCGCCCATGCCGGCTGGTGGCACCTCTACGGTCTCTCGCTCCTGTGCGGGGTCGGGTTCACCATGAGCCTGTTCATCGGGCTTCTCGCCTTCGCCGACAGCCCCGAGCTTGAGGCCGAGACAAAGATCGGCGTCCTGCTCGGGTCCCTGTCCTGCATGGCCGTGGGCGCCGCGGTGCTCCTGCTGGCACCCAAGCCGGACAGGGGTAGCCGCTCCAATGCCGAGATGTTGCATCCCCGGAACGAGGCGGCGGCATGAATTCGCGCCTGAGGGCCTGGCTGGAAACCCTCGGCGATCAGTTCTGGCTGCGCCCCGGCATCATCGTGCTCGCATGCCTCGGGCTCGGACAGTTCGCGGTCTGGCTGGAGACGGCCCGCATCGCCGGTTACGACGCCTCCTCGCCGGCCTCGAACTGGGGCTACACCGGCGGGGCGGAGGGCGCGCGCGCTCTCCTGAGCGCGGTGGCGTCCTCGACCATCGGGGTCGCCGGCACCACCTTCTCCATCACCATCGCCGCCCTATCCATGGCGTCCGGCCAGATGGGACCGCGCCTGCTGCGGAACTTCACCCGCGACGCCCGCAACCAGGTCGTGCTCGGGATCTTCCTCGGCACCTTCGCCTACGCCCTGATCGTGCTGCGGACCGTCCGCACCGTCCAGGAGACGCCCTTCGTCCCGCACCTCGCGGTCAGCGGCGCCATCGCGCTGGCGATGCTCAGCGTCGCCACCCTCGTCTGGTTCGTCCACCACACCGCCATCGGCATCAACGTCGAGACCGTCGTCGACGCCGTCCACGACGACCTTTGCGACGCCATCGGGAAGCACACCCTCGAAGAGCCGGACGTCCGGAGCACCCTCCCGATCCCCGGGGCCGGGAACGCGACGGCGTCGGGAAGCGGCTACCTCCAGGCCGTCGACGCCGACAGCCTCGCCGACTGGGCGCACGAGCGTAAGGTCCTGGTCTCGCTGCGCGTGCGCCAGGGCGATTACGTCCCGGCCGGCCTGCCCCTGGCGCATCTCTCCGGCGCCGTCGAGGACGCCACCGAGGCGCTCGACCGAGCCCTCACCTTCGGCCCGCGCCCGGCGGCCCTGCAGGACCTGGAGTATGCCGTCCGGCAGCTGAGCGAGGTCGCGGTCCGGGCGCTCTCGCCCGGCACCAATGATCCGTTCACGGCCGGCAGCGTCGTGGACCACCTCGGCGACGCACTGTGCAGGCTCGCCCCGCGGTTCATGCCGAGCGGGGTGACCGCCCGTGACGGCCGGATCGTGCTCGTCCAGCCGATGACCGACTACGCCGGGCTCTGCGATGCGATGCTGCACATGATCCGGCAGAACGCCGACGGCTCGGTCCACGTCCTGGTCCGCATGCTGGAGGTGCTGACCCGGGTCGCCGAGGTCGAGCGTAGGGAGGACCGACGAGCCGAGCTGCGCAGGCACGCCGGCCTGGTCATCGCGGCAGGCCGTCGCGACGTCGCCGAACCGGCGGACCTGATGGACCTGGAGCAGCGCTACGAACGCTTCGGGACCGCCGCGGCAGACGCCTGAGAAGCGGCCTTCGCCCCGGCCAATCGGCCGATCTCCCGACCTGCCCGACCCTCGCGCCGGCACCGCTCCGGCCCCTCGTGACGCGCCCCCCGGGAGAACGGACATCCTGACGCCCGCGTAGGGCTCGTCCCGACGCGGTGGCACCGCATCTCCCGACTCGTTCGCCGAGGGGGCGACGCCACCTGTGATCATGCACCGGCAACGACGGCTCGCCCGGCGCCCGAAGCGGGAAACCGCAACCGGAACGGCATCACCCGCCGGATCACATCAAGGAGAAAGACGATGCGCACCCTCGCGATGGCACTACTCGGCTCGTCGGCACTCTTCGCCTCCGCGGCGATGGCCCAGTCCGGCACCGCCACGACGAACGCGGCCGGATCCCAGCAGAACCAGGCCAGCCTCGCCGATTGCGACCGCCTCATCACGCTCCTCGACAAGGAGAAGCCCGAGAACGCGAAGGTGAAGCCCGACACCGTCCGGGGATGGAAGCGCGACAACAAGGCGGGCTCCTGCCACGACACGCTGGCCCAGCTCGACCCGAGCTCGGCCGGGACGGACAATCCCAACGACAAGGCCCGCATCGCGCTCCAGGAGGGGGCGGCCCAGATCCGCGTCCAGCAGGCCCAGCCGACCGTGACCCTGAATCAGATGCAGCCGCAGATCACCGTGCATCAGCTGGCGCCGACCGTGACGGTCAACATCCCGAGGCCCGAGATCACGGTCCGGATGCCGCGTCCGGACGTCGACGTATCGCAGGCCGCGCCGCAGCTGAAGGTCGTTCAGTCCCAGGACCCCGCCGACGTGAACGTCCAGCGGCAGGGCCAGCCCCAGATCCAGTACAGCCAGGAGCAGCCGAAGGTCAGCATCGTGCAGCAGCAGGGGCAGCCGCAGGTCAAGGTCGAGCGGACGGGTCTGTCCGACCAGGGCGAGGACCGCGGCGCGCGCACTGCCGACCAGCGCCAGGCGTACGAGAAGGAGTTCGGGCTCATCGACTCGACCGCCAGCACCGGGTCGGGCGCGACGGCGGCGCACGCCATGCGCGTCAAGCAGCTCGACGACATGGATGTCTACAACGCCAAGGGCAAGAAGCTCGGCGAGGTCGACCGCGTGGTCATGAGCCAGAAGGACAGCAAGCGCTACGTCGTCGTCTCCCACGGCGGCTTCCTGGGCCTCGGGGAGGACAAGGTCGCGTTCCCGCTGGAGCGTTTCTCGGTCAAGGGCAAAGACCGGCTGGTGATCCGCGGCGTCAGCGAGCGGGACGTCGAGAACATGGACAACTGGCGTAAGGACGTCGCCGACTACCGCAAGCTGAACGACGACGACCAGGCGAACCTGTCCGTGATGCAGTGATCCCGAACGGTCCCTCCGAGGGACCGTGAACGGGCGGGCCGGTCGCAGGACGCAAGCGGACCGACCCGCCCATCCCCCCTCCGCAGGCCGAGGGATGCCAGGAAACGGCATCCCCCGGGCCAGCCCGTACGGGCTCACCTCCCACACGAGGATCGGCTTATGCTCAGGACCATCATCATCCCCGCCGTCGCGCTTCTCGCGTTGGCCGGCTGCGACGAGCAGAAATCCTCGCAGCCCCAGAAGGGAACGACCTCGGCGACGGAGCCCAAGGTCGGCGATCCGACCGGCGCGCCGCGACCGGAGACCGCCGCGGCCGTTCCCGCCCCGGCACCGAACACGCAGGCGACGGCATCGAGGACGGGCACGTTCGATACCTACAGGGGCAGGACCTTCACCGCCGGTCCGGTCTCTCTGCGGCTCAATGCCGACAACACCTTCCGCATGGACGAGACGGAGGGAAACCGGAAGGTCGAGGGACAATGGCAGTTCGCCTCCCAGAGCAACCTCCTGGTCCTGTCCGACCCCAAGGGTGACGCGGGGACGGCCCAGTTCCCGATGCGCTGCCATTTCCAAGAAGGTGGCCAGGATACGTTCCAACTCGGCGAGACGGCGGGCTCCTGCGCGCGCTTCAAGGACATGACGTTCAAGCCAGCCACCGGATAGCCGCGGCGCGACGGAGCCACGCCGTCACCTCAAGCGAGCGGGGTCACCTCCGTGTGAGCCCCCGCGACGGGCCCTTCGCACCGGAACACCTCGGCCACCCCAAGATTGGGTCACGGCGGACGCCGGGGATCCTCTCGCGAAATCCGGTACTTCCACGCAACCGCCGCCACCATGGACCTAAGGATACAGACATGAATCGTTCGATCCTCGCCTCCGCACTCCTGGCCGGTCTCGGCCTCGGCGCCGCGACCCTCCCGTCGCAGGCCTTGCCCGTCCCCGCCGCCGGCGTCATGGCCGGGAGCACGCACGACCTCATTGAGGTCCGCATGTCCCGCCGCCAGATGCGGCGTCACCGTCGCAGCGGCGGCAACGCCAACATGCCGTCGCGGCGTCCGGGAGCCAAGCAATACGGCCAGACCACCGGCGGCCCCCGCCGATAGCCGAGGGCTCCCCGGACATGGGACGAGCCGCCTCCTCCCCGGGGGGCGAACCAGTGCAGGAGGGCGGACCGCCCCCTGCCGCCATCCCATGACAGCGGTTGCCACATGATCTTCTCGGAAGCGTTCGAACGGCTGGAACAACTCGGTCGCTCGACCGTGGCGCTGGTTCCCGGGCTCGCCATAGCCTTGCTGCTCTTCGGCCTGGGGCTGCTGATCGCCCGGGGCGTTCGTGCGGCGGTGCGCCGGGCGGCCGCCTTGCGCGACGCCTCGCCCGGATCGGCCGCGGTGCTGGGACGCATCGCCGGCGGCGCCACCATCCTCGTCGCGTTCCTCGTCTCGGCCTCGGTGGCCTTTCCCTCGGTCTCGGCCGCCGACCTCTTCAACCTTCTCGGCATCGGCGGCGTGGCCATCGGCTTCGCCTTCCGGGACGTCCTCCAGAACCTGCTCGCCGGCATCCTGATCCTGTTGACGCGTCCCTTCGTGATCGGCGACCAGATCCGGGCCGGTTCCTACGAAGGTACGGTCGAGGATGTGTGGGTGCGCGCCACGGTGCTCCGCACCTACGACAACGAGCGGGTCCTGATCCCGAACGCGACGCTGTTCGTCGACAAGATCACCGTCATCACGGCGCACGACAAACGCCGGCTGTCCTTCCCGCTGACCATTGGCAACGGCGACGACATCCGGAAGGCCCGGCGCGTCGTCACGGAAGCCCTCGGCCGGACCGACGGCGTCCTCGCGGATCCGCCGCCGGAAGCGCTGGTGACCGGCCTCGGGGCCGCCGGCGTCGACATGGTTGCACGGTTCTGGATCGACCCGCCCCGTCGCCGGGACGCGGTCGATGCCCTGGACGGCGCGATCATGGGCGTGAAGGAGGCGCTGACCGAGGCCGGCATCGACCTGCCTTACCCGACCTCGCAGGTACTCTTCCACGACCAGACGGAGGAAACCGACGGCGACCGTACCAGGCAACGGGAAGGCTGGCCGGCTGGCCGGGATCCGCCCAAATCCCGGTGGCGGGTCGAGGATGGGCGGCGACACGACGACCCTCCGGTCTCGTGACCTTCCCTTGAGGTTATCCGTGCGCGTCCGGCGGCTGCGGGGACGTGGCCGCAAGGTCCGGGAACGGGAATGCGCCCGTTGAACACGAGCGACGCGAACAGGAACAGGTTGCTCGGCGTCATCGCGGTGATCCTCGGGATCGGCGCGCTTCGGTCAAGCTAATTGGTGACGATGCCGCTTGCGGCGGCGGCCGTCGTGATCGCGGCCGTGTGTTGTCGGAGCCGGAGAAGTGGAAGAGCAGCTGGCACATCGTCCCCGGGGTGCCGGTCATGCGGCCACACCGGGCGAGGATGGCGCGTAGAACGCCGAACCGCCGGCGGAAGGCACGGGGGCCGTCATGGCCGACGACCCCCGCAGGGTTCGCCGACGATCAGCAGTCGTCGTCCTTGGTGGCGGAGCTTCCGAGCTTCTGGTCGGCCCCGGCGTTGTTCACCGCCCCGACGGTGCCCGGCGAGGCCGGCTGCGTGCCTCCGGCGAGGTTCTTGCTCGACGTGCCGACGCCCTTGCCCTGGTCGATCCCGGCTTCCGAGCCGGGCTTCTCGCCGAGACGCTGGTTGGCGCCGGCATTGTTCATCGCGCCCACGGTGCCGGGCGAGGCCGGTTGCGGGCCGCCCGCAAGGTTCTTGCTCGAACGGTCCACGTCCGAACTCTTCGGGGCCACCTGCCCGGGTGTCGGATCCTTCGCCTTCAGGGCACCGGTGCCGCAAGGTGCGGCAAGGGCCGGGACGGTCAGGACCAGCAGCGCCGGCAGAGCAAGCTTCAACGGATTCATCGGTCTTCCTTTCACTTCAAGGGATCGAGCTCCTCTCGGCGAGGCAGCCAGGCCGTCACTGGGCCTTGGGTGCGCCGGTCTCTTCGGTGAAGTGGAGCATGCCGCCCTTGTCGATCATCAGCTTGCCGTCGGGGCCCGGCTGGCGTCCGTAGCCCGACCCGACGACCCGGAATCCGCAGAGTTCCGGGCAGTCGACCTGCAGCGTGTCACCGGCCGCGACCTTCTTGTCGGTCTGTGTCGAGCCACGGTCCACGGTGACCGTATGCTCCTTCGTGTCGTTGTTCTTGATGGAGACGGCGAAGGCGGGCGAGGCAAGGGCCAGCAGCAGGACGCCTGAGGCCAGGCCCTTGGCGAGGTCGACGTTCCACGAGGCTTTCGTACGGGTCATGAGGTCATTCTCCAGTTATCGGGTTTGATCGGGGGGCGTCCGGTCCGCTCGCCATAGGAAAGGTTTGCGGGAGCCTTTCGGACGTCCCCGAGGGGGTCGGGGGAACGATGCGTGACCGTTCAGGGGCAGGCGTGGCGCTGGCCGTCGTAGCCGAGGTAGGTGCCGGAGGACGCGTCGTAGGACTTGAAGCGCCGCGAGCAGGAGGCGACGTCGGCGCGTGACGGACCGGCGGCGTCACCACCCTGTGCCGCCTGGGCAGCGAGCGCTCCCCCGACGATTGCGCCGGCGGCCAGGCCGCCGAGGGCCGCACCGCCAGCTCCGTAGCCGCCGCGACGATAACCGTATCCGCGGCCATAGCCTCGATACCGGTGATAGCCATGGCCGGCATGGCCGAAGCGCCGTCCCCCGAAGGCGCGATGACGTCCCGCACGATGGCCGCGCATGTGGCCGTCGTGGCGACCGCCCCGCACGTAGGTGAGACCCGCGCCGCTCGACCTGAGGTCGGCGAGAAGGGACTGTGCCGTGCCGTCGCCGGCCGAGGCGCCGCCGGAGCCACCGAGGACCGCTGCAGCCCCGATGACGCCGATGGCAAGCGTCCCTAGCTTAGAAATGGACATGAAGGCGTCTCCTCACGCTGTTGCCATGATCCAGACTCTTCCGGGCAAATCCATTGCCTGTCTGGAGGGGAACATGTTCTGTTCCCTTTCTCCGGAAGAATGCTCGGATACCAGATCATCTAAGTCGGGCCCTGGTATTTGCCTGTCGGAGTTCGCGGCGACCGTGTCAGGGTTCGCCCTGCCCAGGCGCTGGCCCGGCGTCGAGTGCCGGCCGGCGTCCGCCGGAACGCGGGGTGCCGTGCGAACGCCTCCGAGGGGCGGACGCCTTCGCCGGGTCGCCCGCCGGGCTTGGGGAAGGAGGCCGGGGATCGTATGGGAGGGCGGGAGCCGGGATCGACGCTGACCGATGCCGCTAGCGAAGCGCGAGCGCGTCCAGCCAGCCGTGCGAGACCCCGTATCGGATGATCTCGGACCGCGTGCGCAACCCGAGCTTCTCGGTCGCCCGCGCCTTATAGGTCTCGACGGATTTCACGCTCACGTCGATGCGACGGGCGATTTCCTTGTTGCTGAAGCCCTGCGCGATCAGGCGCAGCACCTCCGTCTCGCGCGAGCTCAGCGCTTCGCCGGCATCGCCCGGTTCGGCACCACCGGCCGGGTCGCCCATGGCATGGCGTGCTATGGCGGGGTCGAGATAGATGCCGCCGGCGGCGATGGCCCTCACCGCGCGCGGGAGATCCTCGGGCGCCGACCGTTTGAGGAGATATCCCCGTGCGCCCGCATGGAGCAGGGGCTGGACGTAGGCCACGTCCTCGTGGACCGTGAGGACGAGGAGCCTGACGCCCGGACAGTCGCGCGTCGCCCGCTCGGTCAGTTCGAGGCCGTTGATGCCCGGCATGGATACGTCGATGACGGCGACATCCGGCCTGAGGCCGGTGATGATCGACAGGGCATCGGTGCCGTTCCCGGCCTCGCCGACGAGTTCGATGCCGGGGTCGACGCTGAGGAGCGTCCTGATCCCGGCGAGGACGACCGGGTGGTCGTCCGCGAGGACGACGCGGATACGGTCCATGGTTGGCCCCTTGCTCGGCGTCACGCGGATCGGGGCGGTGATGGGACACGGATGAACAGCGTCGTACCGCAGGCCGGCGCCGTCTCCAGTGTGAGCGTTCCCCGCAGCAGGGACAAGCGTTCCCGGATGCCCGACAGGCCGAGGTGCGGCCTGGCGGCCGGCCCGGCGTCGACCGGTTCCGGACCTGCCTCCGCGTCGAAGCCGACGCCGTCGTCCTCGATGACCATGCCGATCTCGTCCGGACGCCGCTCGACCGAGACGCTGACGGTGCGTGCCTGCGCGTGCTTGAGGATGTTGGTGAGGGCTTCCTGAACGATCCGATAGAGGGCCGTCTCGATGTCCGCGGGCAGCCGGGAGGGTGCGCCCGTGAACTGGAGGTCGGTCGGGATGCCGTGGCGAAGGGTCCATTCGCGCAGCAAGGTGGCGAGCGCTTCGCGCAGGCCGAGATCGTCGAGCGCGGTCGGACGGAGCTGGACGGCGGCGCGATGGATGTCGCGCCCGATCTCGCCCGCGAGGGTCCGCAGCCATAGCACCTGGCGGGTTTCCTCGCCGGAGGCTTCCCGGGCTTCCAGGAGCCCCTGCAGGTTCTTCAGGCCGAAGGACAGGCCCGTGACCGTCTGGCCGACCTGATCGTGCAGCTCGCGCGCGATCCGGCGCTGCTCGTCCTCCTGCGCCTCGCCGAGACGGCGGAGCAGGTCGAACCGTTCGGCCTCGATGCGCTTGCGGGGCTCGATATCCGCCACCACGCCGTAGATGAGCGCGGCCGGCGTGGCCTTGAACGATTCCGGCACGCGGCCGATCATCCTGACCCATCGCCGATGACCTTCCGGCCCCTTGACCCGGAATTCCTCGTCGAGGGGCGTGCCGTCCGCGATGCAGCGTCGGACCGCATCGGCGAGCCTGTCCCGGTCCTCGTCGTGGACCGCATCGAGCATCTTTTCGGCGTCGGCCTGGGTCTCGCGATCCTGCGATGCCTCCGCATCCCATCCCAGCAGGTCGGCCGCCCGCCCGGAACCGATGACCCGTCCCCGCCCCGTATCCCACCGCAGGGTCCCGAGTTCGGCGGCCTCGACGGCCAGAGCCTTCTCCTCCTCGCTCGACCGCAGCGCGAGCGAGAAGCGCGCCTGCTCGCCGCTGCGCCGCTGGGCCATATCGCGGCTCACCAGGCCGACGAGCCCGAGGGCCAGGCCGAAGCTCAGGACGCTGCCGCCGGCCAGCACGTAGTACGACCGGGCCACCGGTGCGTTCAGCGCCGCGACCGGCATGCCGAAGTGCACAGACCATCCGCCCGTGTCCTCCAGGGTACGGTAGACGACGTCGATGTCCGGCCCCTCCAACGAGGGTCCGCTGTAGAATCCTTGCGGGGCGCGCCGGATGGCGGCCCTCAGGGCCGGGTTCGCCGGGTGCCCGAGTTCCCGTGCTTCCCCGCGGGTGCGGGCGATGGTGTTCCCGTCCCCGTCGACGATGGTGCCGACCCAGCCCTCCGGCGCCCCGGCGTCGCGCAGGATCGAGCTGACGGCGTTGGTCGCCAACCCGACCGAGAGCACGTAGCGGAGCTCCCCGCCCCGGATGACCGGCACCCTGAGGGCGACGAGGCGCTGGCCCGAGATCGGCCCGACCGGTCCGATGCCGCCGACCACCGGGCGCTTCGTTTCGATGAGCGCATCGAAGCTCCGGCGGTCGGCGGTCGGGCCGAGTTCCGTATCGAGCGAGCGCAGCAGGTTGACGATCTGTGCGCCGGACGGGGTCGTGAGCTCGACCGTCTCCCACAGGGGATGCGCCGTCTTGAGCCGCGTGGCCTCGGCGTAGAAGGCCGCGAGGTCCGGCTTGTCGAGGCTGGCGGATGCCGCCTGGGCACCGAGGACCGCGATCTGCGAGGCGATGTCCGACGAGACGCGTTCGGCCACCCGGGTGGCGCTGACCACGGCCGCCCCACGGGTCTGGTCGCGCTGCTGTTGCGCCATGAGCGTGGCCATCCAGCCGCTCAGCAGCAGCAGGGGTATGGCCGCCGCGAACGCCAGGGCGACGAAGGTCCGGAGACTTCCCCGGCCCCATCGGCTCGTCCCGGTCCGGTCCGCGTTGCCAACGTCCGTAGGATCATGGGCCTTCATGGCAGCCGACCTGTTATCCGACGTGGCGCAATCGCGGACCGGACCGGGACAAGGGGGGCGTCCAAGCCGACCCGCCTCACCGGATCCCGACGAGGGACGGGCCGGCTCGTACGCGGTGATGCGGGGTGGGCCGGTCCGTCACGGGACTTCGAGCGGCTCATCCGATGAAGCCGTCCTGACCGGCGCGGTTCCGTTCGCCTTGCCGAGAAGGCGGAGCCCCGACGCGATGACCTGAAGCGTCTGACGGTCGCGATGCGTCTCGCGCACGGTTTCCTCCAGGCGATGCAGGCGCGCGACGAGGTCCGGCGGCGAGGCCCCCTCGACGAGTTCGGCCTCCACCAGCACGGTCACCACGCGCTCCAGGCGGGCAAGGGATCGGCCCTTGAGCGAATGCCGGACATGGCGTGTCATCGTTCAAGCCTCCTTCGTTGGTTTGTGTCGCCCACCTTCACGGACGGTCCGGGTGACGGGTCCGGAAGTTCGGGACGGAACCCGGAATTCGGCATCGGGGCTGGGCGGAGGCGACGGGGTGGAGTTTGCTCGCGGGGACGAAGCGGCCCGGATACCGAGGGACCGACCTGGCCGTCCCCCCGGTTCCGGGCGGACGTCATCGAGGCGGGGAGCCGCGCCTACCCTCGTCGTCGTCGAGAGACGTCGTGCCGGGGAGCCTTCGCGCCGGATGCGGCACGCTCGTCCCGAATTCCCAGGAGGAAGCCTCGTAGCCCTCGATCCAGGCCCGGCGCTCGCGGGACTCCCCGTGATAGGGGCAATCGTCCACCCGGTGCCCCATCGCCCGGGCGCGGGCGCCCTGCCTGATGATATCCATGAGCATGTCGCCAACCTTCAAGTCAGCATCGATGGCTTGCTTGGCCGGCGTGAGAAGCGCCCAAACGCGGTCGGACGACAAGACGCCTTCCAGGGCCGCGCGGGTCACCCCGACAGAAGCCGGGCTAATCCCGACACCATGTCCGCGGGACGGGCACGGGCACGCCCACGCGCGGGCGGCGGGGAGGGAGATCCACCCTTTCGTCCGCTCGGCCACCGGCACGGATCGAGGCGCATGATCCCTCGCCGCCGGGATGCCTCGGCGGCAGCCCGCGGACGGCCGTGGAACGGCCCGGGCGATTAGGGGCAATCCTGACGCACCTCGGCAAGCTCCCGCACGTTGCCCTCGCACGGTCCGTTGGTGCGTCGGCGTGGAACGCCGCGTTCGACGGGGGCAAGGCATGCCCCCGGAAGCTCGCCCGGCCATCGGCCCAGGAGGATACGCATGCTGTTCGACAGTTGGACGGGGCTGGGGCGGGTGCTCCTCGTCGGTCCGTTGGCCTACCTGGCCCTCGTCGCGATCCTCCGGATTTCCGGGAAGCGCACGCTCACGAAGCTCAACGCCTTCGACCTGGTGGTGACGGTTGCCCTCGGTTCGACGCTCGCGACCGTGCTGCTCAGCAAGTCAGTGGCGCTCGCCGAGGGCGTGCTTGCGATGGGGGTCCTGGTCTTCTTCCAGTTTGCCATAACCTGGCTCGCCGTGCGGGTGAGCTGGGTCGACGGGCTGATCAAGAGCGAGCCGACCTTGCTCGTGCATAACGGCCTGTTCCTGGAGCAGGCGTTACGGGCTCAAAGGGTGACGAAGGACGAGGTTTTCTCCGCGCTTCGGTCCTCCGGGGCGGGCGACCTCGCCATCGTCGACGCCGTGGTCCTGGAGACGGATGGCTCGATGAGCGTGCTCAAGGGACAATCGGGAACACCCCAGACGACGACGCTGGTGAACGTGGGGCAAGGGCAGGAGGCATGACGCGGCGGAAGCGGCCGACAATCCTCGCGTATCGCCGCTCGAATTCACCGGAGACCGACCTTCCGGAGGCCGCAACTTTTGAGAGGCATCGGGATCGGCGTATCCTCTTGCATGATGGGCGGATCGACCGGGAACCCGGAGGGCGAGGACGTATGCGGAAGGACCCGGGCGGCGACCTTCACGCGCACCGGCCAGGCAGCCCCGTGATGTTCGGTTTCCCGGCGTTCGACGAGACCTCCGGCGAAGGGCTTCATGCCTCGGGACGGTCCGTGACCGATGTCGGCCTGCGGAATCGATTTCGGACCGTGTCGTTTATGCGGCGCCGGCTGTGCGCCTTTCCGGCGTGGCGATGACGATGAGGGGGGCCGTGGTCCGGGTCGCCCGGCATGCGGCGCGCGAGGCGTCGGGCGACCAGGTCAGCTTCGTGGCGTCCGGCGTGGCATTCCGTGTCGCGCTCGCGGTGTTCCCGGCGGTGGCGCTGGTGGTCTGGCTCGGAAGCCGCCTGCTCGGCGCGGACGAGGTCCGCAGCTTCCTCCAGGACGCCATGCAGGCCGTGCCGGACAGCACGCGAAAGATCGTGCAGCAGGCCGTGGGCGCGTCGATGGCGAAGAACCCGGCGGATCGCGGGGGCGACCTGCTCGGACCGGCCGCGCCGCTCCTCGGCCTGGCCTTCACCCTGTGGAGCGCCAACAGCGGCATGCGCGCGCTGTTCAAGGCCCTCAACCTGATCTTCGACGCGGAGGAGCGCCGCGGCTGGCTGCGCTTCTCCATCGTGACCTTGCTGTGCACGCTGGGAACGCTGTTCGTGCTGGTCTGCGCTATGGCGTTGGCGGTCCTCGTGCCGCACGTGCTGCCCCAGGATGGCGTCTACGCCACGTTCTCTTCCTTGCGCTGGCCGGTCCTCTTCGCTGTGCTCGCGCTCGCACTGGCGACGCTTTACCGGCTCGCTCCCTCGAACGGGCGGGACGACTGGCCGTTCGTCACCGTCGGTGGCGCGGCCGCCGCCCTCATGCTCCTCCTGACCTGCGGACTGTTCTCGTGGTTCACCGGTCGGTTCGCCAGCTTCGCAGTGACCTACGGCTCGCTCAGCACGGTCGTGGCATTCCTGCTCTGGCTGTGGCTGTCCTTCGTGATCGTGCTGTGCGGAGCGGAAATCGACGCTGCCATCGGCGACGAGACCAGCCTCTACGGGGGCGGATCCGGCGGTGACCCGGGCGGCGCGGACGGGGACGCCTCGGATTGGCGACGGCCAAAGCAGCCGCGGTAGGCGCGGCTTCTAGCCCGGCCTGGACGCCGTCATTTCCTGTCGGGCGCTTGACGCGATGGCTTCGGCGACAGGCCCTGGGCTTCGTTTGCGGTCGCCCTGTTCATGGCGTCGCTGCCAGAGATGGCCCCGCCTACGGAGGAGGCCGGCGCGTTACCACCCGTGGTTCCGGCCCCGGTTTCATGCGTCTGTCGCGTCGTCGTCGTTGCGGTTCCGGCAGCATTGGGAGCGGCGGTCTGAGCAAATGCAGCACCAGCCGATGCGATGACGATGGCGGTGGCGATGAGGATTCTGGCAGACATGATGCATCTCCGAAGGGCCCACCTCAACACATGAGGTCCATGCCGGTTCGCGACGACCGACGGCGACCCGGCGACGCCGCGGAAGCGGGACGCTAACGCAAGGCGAGCGCGTCGAGCCATCCGTGGGATGCGGCGTAGCGTATGATCTCGGCCCGGGTGCGCAGCCCGAGCTTCTCGGCCGCCCGCGCCTTGTACGTCTCGACCGACTTCACGCTCACGTCGATGCGCCGCGCGATCTCCTTGTTGCTGAAGCCCTGCGCGATCAGGCGCAACGTTTCCGCCTCCCGCGGGCTCAGGGCCTCGCCGGTCTCGGATGGCGTCGCCCCCGCCGCCGTGGCGGAGCCCTCCCCGAGGGCGTGTCCGGCGACCGACGGGTCGAGGTAGACGCCGCCCGCCGCGACGGCATGGACCGCCCGCAGGAGGTCCTCCGCCGCCGAGCGCTTCAGGAGGTATCCCCGGGCGCCGGCCTTCAGCAGCGGCTGGACGTAGGCGGCATCCTCGTGGACCGTGAGGACGAGGACCCTGGTGCCCGGGCACTCGGCGGTGACGCGCTCGGTCAGTTCGAAACCGTTGAGGCCGGGCATCGAGACGTCGACAACGGCGACGTCGGGCGCCACGGACCGGATCAGCGGAAGCGCCTCGCCACCGTTCGTGGCCTCCCCCACCACGTCCACCCCGGGATCCGCGTTCAGGAGCGCCCGGATGCCGGCGAGGACGATGGGATGGTCGTCGGCGAGGACGACGCGGATGTGGCCCATGGGCAGGTCCTTCATGCGCAGGCGGCCTGCGGAACGGGGATGGTGATGAACAACGTCGTGCCGACGCCCGGCGAGGCTTCCAAAGTGAGCGCACCGCCCAGGAGGGACAGCCGTTCGCGGATGCCGGACAGGCCGAGGCGTGGCTTGGCCGGCGTGCCGTCCGCGGCCGGTTGGGGAACGGCATCGGGATCGAAACCGACGCCATCGTCCTCGACGATCACCCGCACGTCCCCGGCCCGATGCTCGACGGACACGCTGACGGTGTCGGCCTTGGCGTGCTTGAGGACGTTGGTGAGCGCCTCCTGCACGATCCGGTAGACCGCGCCCTCAGCGGCGGCCGGGAGGCGCACGGGGTCGCCGAGGAATTCCAGGTCTGCGCGCATCCCGTGGCGCTGGCCCCACTCGCGCAGCAGGGTGGCGAGGGCCTCATGCAGCCCGAGGTCGTCGAGGGCGGTCGGGCGAAGGTCGACGGCGGCGCGATGGATGTCGCGCCCGATCTCGCCGGCGAGCGTTTGCAGCCATCGTATCCGACTACCGGCTTCCGACGAGACACCGCCGGCTTCGAGGAGCCGCTCCAGGCCCTTCAGGCCGAGGGACAGCCCCGTTACGGTCTGGCCGACCTGGTCATGGAGCTCGCGCGCGATCCGGCGCTGTTCGTTTTCCTGTGCCTCGCCAAGGCGGCGGAGGAGTTCGAGGCGTTCCGCCTCGGCGCGCTTGCGCGGTTCGACGTCGGACACGACGCCGTAGATCAGGCCGGCCGCGGCGGCGTCGCTCAGCCGGGGCGCTCGGCCGGTCAGTCGTACCCAGCGCGGCTCGGGAGCCGAACCGTCGACGCGGAACTCGACGTCGAGCGCCCCTCCGTCCGCCAGGCTCCACTGCAGGTCGTCGGCTAGCCGGGCGCGGTCGTCCGCATGGACCATCCCGATCACCGTGCCGGCATCGGCCTCCGTCTCGCCGTCCACCGTGCCGGCGCGCGCCCAACCCAGCAGGTGGGCGGCGCGGGGCGACCCCGTCACCTTTCCCCGGACGGTGTCCCATCGCAGCGTGCCGAGTTCCGCGGCCTCGGTGGCGACGGCGCCCTGCTCCTCGCTCGACCTGAGCGCCAGGGCGAACCGCGCCCGCTCGCCGGCCCGGCGTTGCGCCATGTCGCGGCCCACCAGGCCGACCAGCGCCAGGGCGAGGCCGATGCTGACCACGCTGCCCCCTGCCAGGACGAGGTACGACCGTGAGACGGGTGCGTTGAGCGTCGCGACCGGCATCCCGAAATGCACCGACCAGCCGCCCGTGTCCTTCAGGGTGCGGTAGACGACCTCGACGTTCGAGCCTTCCCGCGTCGAGCCCTGGTAGAAGCCATGGGGGGCTCGCCGGATCGCCGCGCGCAGCGCCTCGTTCGCGGGATGCCCGAGTTCCTGCGCCTCGGCCTGGGTGCGGGCGATGGTATTGCCGTCGGCGTCGACGATGGTCCCGACCCAACCCTCCGGGGCGCCGGCGTCGCGCAGGATCGAGCTGACCGCGTCGTTGGCAAGACCGACCGACAGGACGTAGCGGAGTTCGCCGCCCCGGATGACCGGCACCCGCAGGGCGACGAGGCGCTTGCCCGAGACAGGTCCGACCGGGCCGATGCCCCCGACCACGGGGCGACGCGTCCCGACGACCGTATCGAAGCTTCGGCGGTCGGCGGTGGGTCCGAGCTCGTCGTCGAGGGAGCGGAGCAGGTTGACGATCTGGACGCCGTCCGGCCTCGCGAGCTCGACGGTCTCCCACAGGGGGCGTCCCCGTTTGAGCCGCTCGGCCTCGGCGTAGAAGGTGGGAAGGTCCGGCTTGTCGAGGGTGGCGGATGCGGCCTCCGCTTCGAGGACGCCTATCTGCGCGGCGATGTCGGACGCGACCCGCTCGGCGACGCGGCTCGCGCTGTCCACGGCCGCGCCGCGGGTCAGCTCGCGCTGTTGCTGCGCCATCAGCGTGGCGACCCAACCACTGAGGAGGAGCACGGGGATGGCGGCCGCGAGCGCGAGCGCGACGAAGGTGCGACCGTTGCCGCGGCTCAGTTCGGGCCGGTCGTCGCGGCCGTCTCTCCAAAGGGTCATACGCCGGTACTCGAAGGGAAACGTCCCTGGTGGGCGTTTCCGCCAACACGTGCGCGGACCGTCGACCTCGTTTCAGGCGACGGCCGGCACGCGCATTCCTGTTCGATGAACCTAGGAGGGGGGGGCGTCCGGGTCGAGGCGCGGTTCCTGCGACGATCCCGGTTCGCGCTCGTCGCCGGGGGGCGACGAGCGGATGCAGGGACCTGCAGGATTTCTCGGTCGCAGCCCAATGCAGCCTTGACAGGCCGCGGGTGGCGGCTTGGTCGCTTCGCCCCCCTAGACCGAAGCGACAGCCGGGCTCATGGCAGCCGCGGCTTCGCGTGCCGCCGCGGCACCTCTGAGCGCCACGGTCGGATGCGGCACCCTCATGCCGAGATCCCACACCGAGCCGTCATAGCCTTCGTACCAGGCCCGACGCTCGCGGGACTCGCCGGGATAGGGGCAGGCATCCCTCGGCCGGCCCGAGGTGCGGGCGCGTGCGCCCTGCTTGATAACGTCCATGATCATCGGCGCTCGCCTTCCCGTCCGTACGAAGATCTCGTGACGGCATCGAGTAGCGCCCGGATCGACGGCACCGACAAGGAAGTTCACTTGCGGCCGCCGTTCTTACCGACGCCTGTCGGGGTAATCCCGACGTCGCGGCGATCCAATTCCGCTTGACCGTTGTCGCGAGGCCCACTTCGGGGGATCGCAGCGGGGCGACCAGGCTCCGTGGCCTGGTCGCCCCTCGCTCCGTGGTCAGGAGTTCTTCTTGTCGTACTTGAACTCGGGTGCGTTCTTCAGGGTGTCCTTGTCGGTGTCGACCATGGCCTTGAGCTTGCCGTCGGCGCGATGGAGGAAGATCGACGCGGGATCGACCAGGACGTAGCGCTCGCCCATCCCGAGGAAGCCGCCGACGCTGACGACCACGCCGGTGACCGTCTTGCCGTTGTCGATGACGAGATCCTCGATCTCGCCGACGGTCTCGTTCTTGTTGTTGTAGAGGTTCTTGCCGACGAGCTTCGAGGACGTGACATCGGCCGGCCTGGCGGTGACGAACTTGATCTTGGCGGTGGCCGTGTCCGCCATGGTCATGCCGCCCATGGCGTCCGCCGACGAGGGCATCGCGGTCCCCGCGGGCGGCGTCTTCATCTGGCCGGCCTGGTCGGCGGCGGGCTTCTGCATGGTCTTGTCCTGCGCGAGCGCAGGGCCTGCGAGGAAAGCGCTGGCCACGAGCGTGGTGATGACGATGTTCTTCATTGGGTTCACCTGTGTTGGGGAAAGCGTCGGCCCGGAGCCGACATATCCGTCATGTCGGGAGCGTCGCTGACCCGTG
>NZ_FPBW01000047.1:0-27487 GCF_900116795.1 Methylobacterium sp. UNCCL125
CAGGCCAAGGCGGCCACCGGCCAGGTGCGGGGGATCCTGGGCGAGATCCAGCGGGGCATCAACACCTCGGTGATGCTCACCGAGGAGGCGGTCAAGCGCGCCGCCGCCGGCAAGACGCGCTCGGACACGACGCAGCGGACCATCGAGGAGATCACCGCCCGGGTGGAGGAGAACGTCCAGACCTTCCAGCAGATCGTCGCCTCGACCAACCAGCAGCAGCTCGGCATCGAGCAGGTGATGGGCGCGCTCCAGAACATCCGCCAGGCCAGCCAGCAGACCGCGGCCGGCACCCGGCAGGTCGAGGCCGCCTCCGCCAACCTCACCGAACTCGCCCAGGCCCTCATGGCCCTCGCCGAACGCTACCGGAACTGAGGCGGCGCGCCCCTTGGCCGAGGACATCCGCAAGCTCCTGCTCGCCGCCTTCGATGTGGAGCATCGGGAGCACGTCACGGCGATCCGCGGGGCGCTCGGCAGCGCCACGCCGGATTGGAACGACGTCTTCCGCCGGGCCCACAGCCTGAAGGGGGCGGCGCGCGCCGTCGACCTCCCCGCGGTCGAGGCGGTCGCCCACCGCCTCGAGACCCTGTTCGAGGGCGTGCGCACCGGCGCCACCGCCCTCGACCGCGAGGCGGCCAACGCCGTCCACCTCGTCCTCGACCGGATCGAGTCCTACGTCGCCGGCCTCACGGACGGGGCCGGCCCGGAGATGCCGCCCGACGCCCTGGCGGCGCTCGGGCGCCTCCTCGATCTGCCCGGGGAAACGCCGCCGCCCGGCCCGGCCTCGGCTCCGGCCCCGAGCCCGCCCGACATGCCGGCGGCCCCGTCACCGACCCCGTCACCGGCCGCGCCTGCGCCGAAGCCGGCCCCCGAGCCGGCCGAAGCCTCCGCCGCCATCCTGCGGGTGCCGGCGGACGCCGTCGAGGCGCTGGCCCGGGCGAGCCACGATCTGGCCAGCACCCTGGCGGGCCAAGCGCCCGCAGCCGACGGCCTCGCCCGCCTCGCCCGCCTCGCCCGCGACCTGCGCCTCGGCGCGGAGACCATCGCCGCCGGGGCCGGCGCGGAGCGGCCCGAATGGCGCGCCTTCGCGGCCCGCGCCGACGCTTTCGCCCGGGAGGCCGCGGATCTGTCGCGGCGCCAAGCTTCCGCGACCAGCGCGGTCGAGGGGGCGGCGACCCGCGTCCGGGCCGCCGCCGAGCGCCTCGCCCTGGTGCCGGCCGAGACCGTGCTGGCGCCGCTGGCCCGGTCGCTGCGCGAGACGGCCCGGGAGCAGGGCCGCGAGGTCGATATCGACCTGCGGGGCCTCGACCTGCCGGTGGAGCGTGGCACGCTGCAGGCCCTGAAGGATCCGCTGCTCCACGCCCTCCGCAACGCCCTCAGCCACGGCTGGGAGGCGCCGGAGGTGCGGCGCGCGGCCGGCAAGCCGGAGGCCCTGGGCCTCGGGCTCGCGGTCGCAGTGCAGGGCTCCCGCCTTCAGGTCACCGTCTTCGACGATGGGCCCGGGCCGGACCTCGCCCGGATCGAGGCGGCGGCCCGGGCCCGCGGCCTCCTCGGTCCCGCGGCCGCCGCCGACCCGGAGACCCTGCTGCGCCTCGTCTTCGAGCCCGGCTTCTCCACCGCCGAGGCGGTCGATACCCTGTCGGGGCGCGGCTACGGCCTCTCGGTCGCCGCGGACGCCGCCCGCCAGCTCATGGGCAGCGTCCGCCTGGAGCCGCGCGATCCGGCCGGCACCGCCCTGATCTTCAGCCTGCCGCTCTCGGCGGCCCGGCGCAGCCTGCTGCTGGTCGAGGCGGCCGGGCGCAGCTACGCGCTGCCGGGGGGCGCCGTGGAGCGCCTCCTGCGCCTCAAGCGCGGCGAACTCCCGGTCGCGATGGGACGGACGATCCTGCGGCTCGGTGAGGGGGATGCGGCGACGAGCCACCCGGTCACGGACCTCGCCGCGATCCTCGGACAGTCGGCCGATCCCGCCGATCCCGGCATGCTGACCGCCGTGGTGCTGCGGACCCGCGGCGGCCGTCTGGCCCTTTCGGTCGATCGTCTGCACGACGTCCGTCCGTTCCTGGTCCTGCCCGCGCCCGCCTTCGGGGCCGATCCGGGCCTGATCGCCGGCACGGCGGTCCTGCACGGGGACGTGCCGGTCCTGGTCCTCGATCCCGAGGGGATCGCGGTCCGCGCCCTGGCCGGGGCGTCGGGCGGGTCGCTCGGAACGATGGGGCCGGCTCAACGTTCGACGACTCCCGTGTCGCCGCGCGCTTCCGCCCGCGCGACGATTCTGGTCGTCGACGATTCGATCACCACCCGGACCTTGGAGAAGGGCATCTTGGAAGCCGCCGGCTACCGTGTGGTCGTTTGCGTCGACGGGCAGGATGCCCTCGAACGGCTGCGCGCCGAGATCGAGCCCGTGGACCTGGTCCTCGCCGACGTGGAGATGCCACGGCTCGACGGGTTCGGCCTGCTCAAGGCCCTCCGGGCCGACGAGCGCTTCGCCCGGCTTCCGACGATCCTGATGACCTCCCGCGGGGATGCCGCCGACGTCGCCCGGGGCCTGGATCTCGGCGCCGACGCCTACCTCACCAAGCAGAAGTTCGACCAGCGCCAGTTGCTGGATACGATCGGGCAGCTCCTATGACCCCCGTCCGTGTGATGCTCGTGGAGGACAGCCTCGTGGTGCGCGAGCTGCTGCGCCACATCGTCTCCCGCGATCCCCGCCTCGAACTCGTGGCCGCGGTCGCCTCCGGCGAGGAGGCCCTCGACAAGCTCCGGACCGTGCGGCCGGACGTGATCTCGATGGATATCCGCCTTCCGGGCATCGACGGCCTCGAGACGACCCGCCGGATCATGGCCGAGCACCCGACACCGATCGTCGTCGTGGCGGATTCGGTCGAGGATTCCTCGCTGCGCATCTCCATGAACGCGCTGCGGGCCGGGGCCCTGTCGGTGGTCGAGAAGCCGGTGGCCACGACCCATGCCGGCTATGAGGGCGTGGCCGGCGAGATCTGCACGCAGCTGCGGATCATGGCCCAGGTTCCGGTCATCCGCCGCCGCCCGATCGGCACCGAATGGGCGGGCCGTGCCGTCGCCGCGCCCCACGCGCCGCCGGCCGAGCTGACCGGGCAGGCCCCGAGCCTCCTGGGCATCGCCGCCTCGACGGGCGGACCCCCGGCGCTGGCGCGGGTGATCGGCGCCCTGCCCCAGGATTTCCCGCTGCCGGTGCTGGTGGTCCAGCACATGGGGGCGGCCTTCATGGACGGGTTCGCCAGCTGGCTCGACAGCGTCGTGACCCTGCCGGTGGCGCTGGCCCGGGACGGGGAGCGGGCCGAAGCCGGCCGCGTCTACGTGGCCCCGGGCGACCGCCACCTGGAGATCGGCTCCGGCCGGATCCTGCGGGTGATCGATTCCGCGCCGGTCTCGGGCCAGCGCCCCGCCGCGACCGTGCTGTTCCGGTCCATGGCCCGGCAATCCGGAGCCTCCGGCATCGGCGTGCTGCTCACCGGCATGGGCGAGGACGGAGCCATCGGTCTCGCCGACATGCAGAAGGCCGGCGCCCAGACCGTCGCCGAGCATGAGAGCACCGCGGTCGTCTACGGCATGCCGGCGGCGGCTGTACGGCTCGGGGCCGCCCGGGCCGTTCTCCCCCTCGACCGAATCGCCGACCACGTCCTGCGCCTCGTTGACGGGGGGGCTCGGCCGTGATCGAGGCCGGCACGGTTGAGGTGCCGGCCCGGATCCTGCTCGTCGAGGATTCGGAGACGCAGGCCCTGGAGCTGCGTCTGCTCCTGGAGGCGCATGGATTCGCCGTGGAGCGCTGCGCCTCCGCCGAGACCGCCCTCGACCACCTCAACCGCAGCCAGCCCGATCTCGTGGTGGCCGACTATCACCTGCCGGGCATGAACGGCGACGAGCTGATCCGGCAGATGCGCCTGTCCCTGCGCACCCGGGCCCTCCCCGTCCTGATGCTGACCGGCGGCAGCGGGGGCGAGCGTCAGGGCCTCGAGAGCGGCGCCGACGCCTACCTGCCGAAATCCGCCGATCGCGACCTGATGATCCTGCGGATCCGCGCCCTGCTGCGCGAGCGTCGCCCCGCAAGCGAGGGCGAGGGCCCGGGTGCGGCCGCGTTCCGACGCGGGCGGATCCTGGTGATCGACGGGAGCGCGACGTACCGGACCTTCCTCGCCGGCCTGATGGGCCAGGACGGCCATCACGTGGTCAGCGCCGACGGGCCGGACGCGGCGCTGGCCGCCCTGGACGCGGCGGCCGGCGCCGAGGCCTTCGACTGCGTGACGGTCGATCTCCTGGGCCACGCCTATGACGGCCTCGCCCTGTGCCAGGTGATCAGCGAGCGGCGCTCCGGCCAGGCGGCGGGTGCGGGCTTCCACCTCGTCGGGATCGCCGGCAGCGATCCGGCCAAGACTTTCCTCGTCGAAGCCTACGCGGCCGGGGCCGACGACGTGGTCTCGAAGACCGATGCCGAGGTCCTGGCGCTGCGGGTGCGCGGCTTCGTGCGGCGGCGCCTGCTGGAGGAGGATGACCGGCGCATCGCCGGCCAGTTCGGCGAGCGCGAGCGGGCGGTGGAGCGCGCCCGCGCCGAGGCCGAGGCGGCCGAGGCGCGGGCCGGGCTCGCCGACGCCCTGGAGCGCGCCAACCGCGACCTCGCCGACGCCAATCGCCAACTCACCGAGGCGCAGTCCAAGCTCGTCCAGGCCGCCAAGATGGCTTCGCTGGGCGAACTGGTGGCCGGCATCGCGCACGAGATCAACAACCCGCTGGCCTTCATCCTGGCCCATCAGGGCACGGTCGAACGCCTGCTCGGCGAATTGCCGGATGCCGCGCCGGACGCGGCCGCCCGCGCCGTCGACAAGGCCCGGCAACGGGTCGGCTCGATGCGGATGGGGCTGACCCGGATCCAGGATCTCGTGCTGAACCTGCGGAAGTTCTCGCGCCTCGACGAGGGCGAACGTGCCCTGGTCAACGTCCCGGAGGCGATCGAGACGGTGCTGGCCCTGATCCAGCACAAGCTCGGCGACCGGATCGCCGTGGAGCGCAGCTTCGCGGGGCGCGCCGAGATCCACTGCACCCCGGCGCTGCTCAATCAGGTGGTGATGAACATCCTGGGCAACGCCGCCGACGCGATGCCGGAGGGCGGCACGATCCGGATCACGACCCAGTCGAGCCCAGAGTTCGACGAGATCCGTATCAGCGATACCGGTCCCGGAATCCCGGATACGTTGCGGGAGAAGATCTTCGAGCCGTTCTTCACGACGAAACCGGTGGGGTCCGGTACCGGTCTGGGTCTTGCGATTGCATACAGCGTCGTTCAAGCGCATAGCGGCTCGCTCACCGTGGAGACGGCCCCGGGTGGGGGAGCCTGCTTCGTGATCGGGATCCCGCGGCAGGCGCCAGTGCATGAGTGACGGTACGGCAGGTGTAGGGACGATCCTGGCCGTCGACGACGAGCCGGATATCCTGATCGCCCTGGAGGACCTGTTCGAGGAGTCCTACCGGGTGCTGACGACCTCGCGCCCCGCGGAGGCGCTGGAGATCCTGCGCGCCGAGCCCGACATCGCCGTCGTGCTCTCCGACCAGCGCATGCCCGGCCTGACCGGCGACGCGCTCCTCGCCGAGGCCCGGACCTTTCACGACGCGCAGGCGATCCTGCTGACCGGCTACGCCGACATCACCGCGGTGATCGCCGCCCTCAACCGCGGCGGCATCGTCGGTTACGTCACCAAGCCCTGGGATGCCGGCCTGCTGCGCTCCACCGTCCGGCAGGCCTTCGAGCGCCATAGCCTCGGCCGGGACCTCGCCACCGAGCGGGCGCTCCTGCGCGGCCTCCTCGACCACGCCCAGGACGCGATCAGCTTCAAGGACGCCCAGGGCCGGTTCGTGCGGCTGAACGCCCGCAAGGCCGCCCTCCTCGGCCACGACATCGCCGCCTGCCTCGGGCGGCGCGAGGGCGAGCTCCTCGGCCCGAAGGCGGCCCCGGTGACGGCGGCGGACGAGGCGGCGATCCGCTCCGGGGCGGTGGCCGAGAGCCTCATCAGCGATGGCCCGACGGGGGCCGAGCAGTGGAGCCACGTGACGCGCGTGCCGATCCGCGATGCCGGCGGCTCGATCAGCCACCTCGCGATGATCGAGCGCGACGTGACCGAGCAGCGGACCCTGGAGGCCCGGCTGCGGCAATCGGACAAGATGCAGGCGCTGGGCACCCTCGCGGGGGGCATCGCGCACGATTTCAACAATCTCCTGACCGCGATCCTCGGCAGCCTCGAACTCGCCGCCCCGAAGGTTGCCGACCAACCGCGGGTCCAGCGGCTGATCGAGAACGCCCGCGGAGCCGCCGAACGCGGCGCGTCCCTGACGAAGCGCCTCCTCAGCTTCAGCCGTGCCCACGACCTCCAGGCACGGGCCGTCGACGTGAACACCCTGATCACCGGGATGAGCGACCTGTTCGGGCGCAGCCTCGGCGGCCTCGTCACGGTCCGGACCGACCTCGAGGAGGGTCTTGCGGCGGTCCAGGTCGATCCGGACCAGCTCGAACTCGCCGTGCTCAACCTCTGCATCAACGCCCGGGACGCCATGCCGGACGGGGGCGCCATCACGGTGGCGACCCGGCAACTCAGCATCGGCGGCGATCCCGAGATCGCCGACGGCACCTATCTGGGCATCAGCGTCACCGACGAGGGGACCGGCATACCGGAGGAGATCCTGCGCCGGGTCTGCGAGCCGTTCTTCACAACCAAGGCGGTCGGCCAGGGGACGGGGCTCGGGCTCGCCATGGTGTTCGGCCTCGCACAGCAATCCAAGGGCCGGCTGGTGATCGACAGCGTGGTCGGGCGCGGTACCCGTGTCGAGCTGGCTCTGCCCTTCGCCGACCAAGCCCCCGAGCAGGCCGCCGAGGCGTCCGGTGCCGCCCCGGTCGCCGGCCGGCGCGCCCGCGTCCTCATCGTCGACGACGACCCGCAGGTGCGGCACGTGACGGCCTCCTTCCTGACCGGATTCGGCCACAGCACCACGGAGGCCGGCGATGGCGAGGCTGCGCTCCGGCTTCTCCAGGGGGACCGCTACGACATCGTCGTGGCCGATCTGGCCATGCCCGGCATGAGCGGCATCGAGCTGGCCGCCGAGATCCGCGACCGGGATCCGCACATGCCGGTCCTGATCCTCACGGGCCACGCCGATGCGATGCAGATCCCCGAGGACCTGCCGGTGCTCGCCAAGCCGTTCCGCTCGGCCGATCTCGCGGCCCGGGTCGCCACGCTGCTGGAGGGTGCGGTCGGGACCTCCGTCTGAGGGGGGCTTGCAACCAACCGGTTGCCGGCTCATTCTCTCTCCGTGGAGCCCGATGGCTCCGGGTTACGAAGAGGAGGTGGACCATGAGCAATCACGGCATCTTCCCGCGCCGCAGGCGTGACAACGATCTGGACCAGGACGGTCCACCGGACGAGTTCCGGCAGGGATAGGGGTTTTCGGAACGCGGCGCGGTCGAGTTCCCGGCCCGTCCGATACGGGCCGCCAGGGCGAGCTCCCGCGACCATCCGAGACGTGGACCCTGCTACAGACCCGTCGGCGCGAGCCGGCGGGTTTTTTATGACTCGCGCATCGTCATCGCGAGCGGAGCGAAGCGACCCAGGGACACGCGACAGCCTGAGACCGCGCGCTGCCTTGGATTGCTTCGCTCCGCTCGCAAGGACGCGAAACGCAAGAAGCCGCCCCGGATGAGCCGGGACGGCTTCTCAGACATCGGGAGCGTCGGAACGCCCTTCGAGGGATCAGGCGGCCTCGGCGACCTGGCTCGGACCGGAATCCTTGCCGCGGGCCTCGACGTCGCGATCGACGAACTCGATCACGGCCATCGGGGCGTTGTCGCCCTGGCGGAAGCCGGCCTTCATGATGCGGCAATAGCCGCCCGGACGGCCCTTGTAGCGCGGGCCGAGCACGGTGAAGAGCTTCTTGACCATGTCGGCATCGCGCAGCTGCGCCATGGCGAGACGCCGGGTGTGAACGCTGTCGATGCGGCCGAGCGTGATCAGCTTCTCCACCACCGGGCGCAGATCCTTGGCCTTCGGCAGGGTCGTGATGATCTGCTCGTGCTTGAGCAGAGCGACCGACATGTTGGCGAACATCGCCTTGCGATGCTCGGCGGTGCGGTTGAAACGACGGCCGCGATAACCGTGACGCATGGTGCTGGCTTCCTTTTCGTCTCGGCCGCCGTGCCACGGTACGGCCGGGTGCCCCGAAATCGGGGCGGTTGATTCCGCATGACCCTGCGGCGGGATTCTTTCGGGACCTCGCGTCGGCTCGGCGAAGTCCCGGGTCTGGACCGGCCGAACCGACGGCGCCGTACAGCGCCGCCCCGTTCAGCCCGAGGCGGCTTCGCCTCTCAGTAGTGCTCCTCGAAGCGCTTGGCGAGGTCCTCGATGTTCTCCGGCGGCCAGCCGGGGATGTCCATGCCGAGGTGCAGGCCCATGCCGGCGAGCACTTCCTTGATCTCGTTGAGCGACTTGCGGCCGAAGTTCGGGGTCCGCAGCATCTCGCCCTCGGACTTCTGGATCAGGTCGCCGATATAGACGATGTTGTCGTTCTTCAGGCAGTTCGCCGAACGGACCGACAGCTCGAGCTCGTCCACCTTCTTGAGCAGCGCCGGGTTGAAGGGCAGCTGCGGCGCGAGCGGCGCGGCCTCTTCCTTGCGCGGATCCTCGAAGTTCACGAAGACCTGCAGCTGGTCCTGGATGATGCGGGCGGCATAGGCCAGCGCATCCTCCGGCGAGACCGCGCCGTTGGTCTCCACCGTCATGGTGAGCTTGTCCTTGTCGAGATCCTGGCCCTCGCGGGTCGTCTCGACGCGGTAGCTGACCTTGGTGACCGGCGAGAACAGCGAGTCGACCGGGATCAGGCCGATCGGGGCGTCCTCGGGGCGGTTGCGCTCGGCCGGGACGTAGCCCTTGCCGGTGGCGACCGTGAACTCCATCCGGATCTCGGCGCCGTCGTCCAGCGTGCAGATCACGAGGTCGGGGTTCAGGATCTGGATGTCGCCGACCGTGCCGATGTCGCCGGCCGTGACGAGGCCCGGGCCGGTCTTGCGCAGGGTCATGCGCTTGGGCGCGTCCGTCTGCGAGCGGATGGCGATGGTCTTGATGTTGAGGACGATGTCGGTCACGTCCTCGCGCACGCCGGGGATCGACGAGAACTCGTGCAGCACACCGTCGATCTGCACCGAGGTCACGGCCGCGCCCTGGAGCGACGACAGGAGCACCCGGCGCAGGGCGTTGCCCAGCGTCGTGCCGAAGCCGCGCTCGAGCGGCTCGGCGACGACGGTGGCGACCCGCTTGGGGTCGTCGCCGGTCGTGACCTGCAGCTTGTTCGGCTTGATCAGTTCCTGCCAATTCTTCTGAATGACCACGATCCTACCTCTCGTCCATGCCCGGGATCCGCGACGCCCGTTCCCGCGCTTCGGCCGTTCGGCGCCGCCCCTTGGCGCCCCGAACGGTCCCTGAATCCGTGTTTGCCGTTACTCGCCGCCGACCCAGAGTGCCGGAACGAAGCTGTATCCCGCCCCGTCCCGATCCACGTAGCCGAGCGCCGGGAATTCGAGATGCGAGCCGGCGATGAAGGTCCGCTCGCTCGCCACCGCGTCCATGATCTTCTTGCGCGTCTCCCGCGCCTGATCTCCGTCGACGTCGAAGCCCACACCCGCCTGCGGGTTCTTGAACTGGATCGCCGGCAGGTGCACCACATCCGTCCACATCAGCAGCGACTGTCCACCGGAGACGATGCGGAAACCGCAATGGCCCGGCGTATGGCCGGGCAGATGGAGTGCGGTGATGCCGGGCAGAACCTCGCCACCCCGATGCTCCCGCATCCGCTTGGCATAGGGCGCCACGGCCTTCCGGGCGCCCTCGAAATACGGCTTGGCCGCATCCGGCGCCCGCGACAGGGCCTCGTCCGGCAGCCAATGGGCCGCCTCGTCGGCGTGAACCACGATCTCGGCGTTCGGGTATCGGGCCGCACCGTCCTTCACGAGCCCGCCCACATGGTCGGGATGCAGGTGGGTGACGAGAACGGTTTCGATCTCCTCCGGCTTGACGCCCGTGAGCGCCAGCGCCGCGCCGGCCCGGCCGAGGGTCTCGGCCGGAGCCAGATCGCCATAGCCCGTATCGATCAGCACCGGCTTGCGGCCGGCGCCGGTGATCAGGAAGGCGTTCAGCGTGATCTTGGGCTGCTCGGTGCGGAAGCCCGCCACCTGTAGCCGCCCGGCCTCCTCCTGGGAGATCCCCGTGACGAGATCGAGGCTGGCCTGAAACCAGCCGTCGTTGAGCGCGGTGACCGTGAGGTCGCCGAGGTTCCAACGCAGCACGCCCGGAAGCGGCTTCGATCCCGTCATGAGCTTCTCCGTCAAAAGGCTTCTCCGGCGCGGATCAGACGCGACGACGCTTGCGCGGCCGGCAGCCGTTGTGCGGGATCGAGGTGACGTCGCGGATCGACGTCACCGTGAAGCCCGCGGCCTGGAGGGCGCGCAGCGCCGACTCGCGGCCCGAACCGGGACCCGACACCTCGACCTCGAGGGTGCGCATGCCGTGCTCGGCGGCCTTGCGGCCGGCATCCTCGGCGGCAACCTGGGCGGCGTACGGGGTCGACTTCCGCGAGCCCTTGAAGCCCATGGCGCCGGCGGACGACCACGAGATCGTGTTGCCCTGCGCGTCCGTGATGGTGATCATTGTGTTGTTGAACGAGGCGTTCACGTGGGCGACGCCCGACACGATGTTCTTGCGCTCGCGGCGGCGGACGCGTTGCGGTTCCTTAGCCATCTGTTCTCACTCTTCCTTCAGGCACGCCCGTAACACCAGGCGCTCGGGATTCTTCTTGGGACTTGGCCGCTTGGCCCGTGCAGGGCTGGCGAGCCAGAGCCGGGCGCCTCATGGGACGCCCAGCGGGACGGAATGGAGGCCGAGCGAAGCCCGGCCTCCCGATCCCAAAGATTACTTCTTCTTGCCGGCGATCGGCTTCGCCTTGCCCTTGCGGGTGCGGGCGTTGGTGTGGGTGCGCTGGCCGCGGACCGGCAGCTGCTTGCGGTGACGCAGGCCGCGATAGGCGCCGAGATCCATCAGGCGCTTGATGTTCATCGACACTTCGCGGCGCAGATCGCCTTCGACCAGGTAGTCGCGGTCGATCGTCTCGCGGATCGAGAGAACCTCGGCGTCGGTCAGCTGGTTGACCCGACGTTCGGCGGGGATGTTCACCTTCTGGGTGATCTCCTCGGCCTTCTTGGCGCCGATACCGTGGATGTACTGGAGCGCGATGACGACGCGCTTGTTGGTCGGGATGTTGACGCCTGCGATACGGGCCACGATCACTCTCCATGTCAGGCCCGGGTGTCCGGGCTGGTGTCGCGCGCGTCCGGTGGAGGCCGGCCCATGCGCACGTGAAACGACGACGCGGCCCGCGGGCGGCCCTGGACAGGGCACCTCGGACCATCGTTCGGTTGGACGAAGGAGGGCCTGCTAGCGCGCGGGCGGCCCGATGTCAACGACCGTCAGGCATGGCCGCGTCCCGTCATGCGCCGCGTGCGGGACCCGGGTCGAGATGATCGAGGAGCCAAGATGGCGGTTCTGACCAGCGACGGCGCAACGCTCCGGGCCTTCGCCGATTCGGTGTTGCGGGCCGCCGAGGAAACCCTGGACGAGGTCCTGCCGGTGACGCTCGCGGTCATCGGCGGCATCCTCGCCGAAGCGGAGCCCGGCTCCGTGGCGCTCCAGAGCGCGGATGACGGGCCGCCCCTGCTCTGGGCGACCTTCGCCGGGCACCGCATGGTCTTCCGCTACAACCCGATGACGGCGATGATCGAGCTGCGCATCGGCACCGACGAGGGCTACCCGTTCCGCCTGTTCGGCCACCGCTCGCTTCAGATGGACATCGCCAACTTCTTCGGGAGCCTGCGTCGCGAAGGGCGGATCTGATGCATCGTCCCGGGCGCTGCGAGTCGGCAGCCGCGTCTCAGCGGAAGCCCTGGTTCCGCAGCCGGCAATAGCCGCCCATATCCTGATAGCCCGCGGGGCAGCGGCGGGCGCAGGTCCCCGCCACATACTTGAGCGGCGGCCGGCAGGCATGGCGGAAGCGCTTCTGCCCGTACACGAAGGACTGGGCGGGGCTCTGCGCGAAGGCCGGCAGAGGGGGGAATGCGACCGCGAGGAGGAGCGTCGCGGTGGCGAAGAGGCGGAGGGTCATGGCGATTCCGATCCGGGATGCGCCTCTCAACCCACTGACCACGCCTCGAGTTCACGTCCGCGCGCCACCGAGCGGTCGGCGCGCGGCGATCGACTCAGGAGGCGACGCGCTCCTCGTGCGGCTCCAGCACCGCCATCAGGTCGGCCGTGACCTTGTCGATCGGCTGCATGCCGTCGATGGTCTCCAGCATGCCCTGCTTGGCGTAATAGGCCGACAGCGGGGCCGTCTGGGCGCGATAGGCCTCGAGACGCTGCTTGAACACCTCCGGTGTGTCGTCCTTCCGCACCGCCTGGCCGCGGGCCAAGGTCTCGGCGGCCCGCTTCTCGATGCGGCCGACCAGGGCGTTCTCGTCGACCTTCAGCTCGACCACCGCGGAGAGGCCCATCCCCTTGCCGGCCAGCATCGTGCCGAGGGCCTCGGCCTGCGCCACCGTGCGCGGGAAGCCGTCCAGGATGAAGCCGCGGCGGGCATCCGCCTCCTCGATCCGCTCGGCGACGATGCCGACCACGATCCGATCCGAGACGAGACCGCCGGATTCCATCACGGCCTTGGCCTCGAGGCCGATCGGCGTCCCGGCGGCCACGGCCGCCCGAAGCATGTCGCCGGTGGAAAGCTGCGGGATGCCGAAGCGCTGTACGATCCGCTCGGATTGCGTCCCCTTCCCCGCACCGGGCGGCCCGAGCAGAATGATACGCATGGCGTTGTCCTCGTTCGGCCCACTCTCTCTGTGGGCACAAGCCGTGGTGGCGAAGCCTCCCTGGCATCGCCGGGTTCGGGGTCTTCTAGCCGGTCAGGGCCCGACAGGCATCCAGACCTTTGGGCCAGAGGCGGGCGTGTCCTTGGTGACGGCCCGCCTCTGTAGCAGGCTCAGCGCCGGCGTTGCGTGGTCGAGGCGCCACGCAGCTTGGCCTTCTTCACGAGGCCCTCGTACTGATGGGCCATCAGGTGCCCGTGGATCTGCGCCACGGTATCCATCGTGACCGAGACCACGATCAGCAGCGACGTGCCGCCGAAACCGAGGCTCGCCGCCGCGTAGGACGACAGGATCTCCGGGCACAGGCACACCAGGGTCAGGTACAGGGCGCCGATCACCGTGATGCGGGTCAGCACCTTGTCGATGAACGCCGCGGTGCGCTCGCCCGGACGGATGCCCGGGATGAAGCCGCCATGCTTCTTCAGGTTGTCAGCCGTCTCCTGCGGGTTGAAGACCACCGCGGTGTAGAAGAACGTGAAGAAGATGATCAGCGCCGCGTAGAGCACCATGAACAGCGGGGTGCCGTGGCCGAGATAGGCCGTCACCGTGCCGAGCCAGCCGGTGGCGCCGCCATTGGCCGAGAAGCTCGCGGCGGTCGCCGGCAGGAGCAGAAGCGACGAGGCGAAGATCGGCGGGATCACGCCCGAGGTGTTGAGCTTGAGCGGCAGGAACGAGGTCTGGCCCTCGTACATGCGGTTGCCGACCTGGCGCTTCGGGTAGTTGATCAGGAGGCGGCGCTGGGCGCGCTCCATGAACACGATGAAGTAGACGAGCGCCACGGCGGCGACGCCGACGCCCAGGATGATCGCCGGGGACAGGGCACCGGTGCGTCCGAGTTCCAGGGCGCCCGCGATCGCCACCGGCAGGTGGGCGACGATGCCCGCGAAGATGATCAGCGAGGAGCCGTTGCCGATGCCGCGCGAGGTGATCTGCTCGCCGAGCCACATCAGGAACAGGGTGCCGCCGGTGAGCGTGATCACCGTCGAGGCCAGGAAGAACGGTCCCGGATCGATCGCGGCCGAGGAGCCCTGCAGGCCGATGGCGATGCCCCAGGACTGCACCAGCGCCAGCACCACCGTCAGGTAGCGGGTGTACTGGTTGATGACCTTGCGGCCGGACTCACCCTCCTTCTTCAGCGCCTCCAGGCTCGGGATCACCGAGGTCAGGAGCTGCACGATGATCGAGGCCGAGATGTAGGGCATGATGTTCAGGGCGAAGATCGCCATGCGCTCGACCGCGCCGCCCGAGAACATGTTGAACAGGCCCAGCACGCCGCCCGATTGCTGCTGGAAGTTCCGGGCGAACTGCTCCGGGTCGATGCCGGGGATCGGGATGTACGTGCCCAGCCGGAACACCACGAGGGCGCCGAGCGTGAACCAGATGCGCTTCTTCAGCTCATCGGCCTTGGCGATCGCACCGAAATTGAGGTTGGCGGCAAGCTGCTCGGCGGCTGAGGCCATAAGCGTCGCGTCCTGGACATGTCGCCGGGCGGTGGAGCCCGGATGAAACGAAAAACGGCGGCCCGCGTGGTCGCAGGGCCGCCGCTCGAAGGTTCGGCTTAAAGGGTGCGCGGAAACCGTGCAACGGGTCCCGGCGTCGCTCCCGTCAGGCCGTCGCCGCCTCGCTGCCGCCGCGGGTGGAAGCACCCTGGGCGTAGACGACGGTGACCGAGCCGCCGGCCTTCTCGACCGCCTCGACGGCGGACTTGGAGGCGCGGGTGACCTCGAAGCTGAGCTTCGCGGTGAGCTCGCCGACGCCGAGCAGCTTCACGCCGTCGCGGGGACGGGCGATGAGGCCGGCGGCGACCAGGCTCTCCACCGTCACGGTGGCGGCCTTGTCGAGCTTGCCCGCGTCGACAGCCTCCTGGATCCGGCCGAGGTTCACCTCGTTCAGGTCCTGGGCGTAGAGGTTGTTGAAGCCGCGCTTCGGCAGGCGCCGATGCAGCGGCATCTGACCGCCCTCGAAGCCCTTGATGGACACGCCGGTCCGGGCCTTCTGACCCTTCACGCCGCGGCCCGCGGTCTTGCCCTTGCCGGAGCCGATGCCCCGGCCGACGCGCATCCGGTCCTTGGTGGCGCCGGGATTGTCGCTGATCTGGTTGAGCTTCATCGGGACCTCCTCACGCCACGTCGCCGTGGACGCGCACGAGGTGCGCAACCTTGCGGATCATGCCGCGCACGGAGGGGGTATCCTCCAGCTCGGACACGCGGTGGAGCTTGTTGAGCTTCAGGCCGATCAGCGTCGCGCGCTGGCTGGCCTCGCGGCGGATCGGCGAACCGATCTGCTCGATGCGGAGAGTCTTCTGTGCCATCGGACCCTCCCCTTACGCGACCGCGGCTTCGGACTGGTCGGCCGGATCGGCATCGCGGCGGCGCGACTGGAGGGTCGACACCTTGATGCCGCGGCGGGCCGCCACGGAGCGCGGGCTGTCCTCGTTCTTGAGCGCCTCGAAGGTGGCGCGCACGAGGTTGTAGGGGTTCGAGGACCCCAGCGACTTGGCGACGACGTCCTGCATGCCGAGGGTCTCGAACACGGCGCGCATCGGGCCGCCGGCGATGATGCCGGTACCCTGCGGAGCCGCGCGGAGGATCACCTTGCCGGCGCCGTGGCGGCCGTTGACGTCGTGGTGCAGAGTCCGGCCCTCGCGGAGCGAGACGCGGATCAGGCCGCGCTTGGCGGCCTCGGTCGCCTTGCGGATGGCCTCCGGCACCTCACGGGCCTTGCCGTGGCCGAAGCCGACGCGGCCCTTCTGGTCGCCGACGACGACGAGGGCCGCGAAGCCGAAGCGACGGCCGCCCTTCACCACCTTGGCGACGCGGTTGATGTGGACGAGCTTGTCCACGAACTCGCTGTCGCGCTCCTCGCGATCATCGCGGCGGCCGCGGCCCCCGCCTTCCCGTTCACGTGCCATTGCTTTACCCGTTCATCTCACTGGCGCAGGCGGCGGGCCTGCTCGCTCGATTGCTTCGAATGCCGGACATGCACCGCACGTCCGGCCCGCCGTCGTTCAAAGATCCCGATCGGGGCCGCCGGCGGCGGATGCGCCGCCGGCGAGGTCCCTAAGATCAGAACTCCAGGCCACCCTCGCGGGCGGCCTCGGCCACGGCCGCGACACGGCCATGGTAGATGTAGCCGGAGCGGTCGAAGATCACCTTCGTGACGCCCGCGGCCTTGGCGCGCTCGGCGACCAGCTTGCCAACCGCCTTGGCGGCGGCGACGTCGGCGCCGGTCTTGAGTTCGCCCTTGAGGGCCTTGTCGATCGACGAGGCCGCGGCCAGCGTCTTGCCGGCGACGTCGTCGATGACCTGGACGTAGATCTGCTTCGACGAGCGGAACACCGAGAGCCGCGGGCGGCCGTTGGCGGCGGCCCGCAGCGCGCGGCGGACGCGCGCCTTGCGGCGATCGAGGGCTTCGAGCTTGCGAGACATGATGCCCTCCTTACTTCTTCTTGCCTTCCTTGCGGAAGATGAACTCGCCCGCGTACTTCACGCCCTTGCCCTTGTAGGGCTCGGGTCCGCGGTAATCGCGGATCTCGGCGGCGACCTGACCGACCTGCTGGCGGTTGATCCCGGAGATCGTGATCTCGGTGGGCTTCGGGGTAGCGATCGTGATCCCCGTGGGGATCGCGTATTCGATGTCGTGGCTGTAGCCGAGCGACAACTTGAGGGCCTTGCCGGCCATCGCGGCGCGATAGCCGACGCCGGTGATCTCGAGCTTCTTCTCGAAGCCCTTCGACACGCCCTCGGCGATGTTGGCGATCTGCGCCCGCGACGTGCCCCACAGGGAGCGCGCCGGCTTGGACTGGTTGACGGGCTGCACCTCGATGGCGCCGTCCTTCATCGCCACGGCGACGAGCGACGGGACGTCGTAGGACAGTTCGCCCTTCGAACCCTTCATCTTCACCGTCTGACCGGTGACCGTGGCGGTAACGCCCGCCGGCACGGGGACCGGCTTCTTGCCTACGCGAGACATGGGATAACCTCCTTATGTCCCGATCAGAACACGGTGCAGAGCACTTCACCGCCGACGTTGCGCTCGCGCGCCTCGTGATCGGCCATGACGCCCTGCGGGGTGGAGACGATGGTGACGCCGAGGCCGTCGGCCACGTGCGGCAGCTCGCCGACGGACGAGTAGACCCGGCGGCCGGGCTTCGAGACGCGCTTGATCTCGCGGATCACCGGGCGCCCGTCGTAGTACTTGAGCTCGATGGCGAACTCGGTGCGGCCGTTGCCGAGGTCCGTCGCCGCGTAATCGCGGATGTAGCCCTCGGCCTTCAGGACGTCGAGGACGCTGGCGCGCAGGCGCGAGCCGGGCGTCTGGACGACGTTGCGACGGCGCAGCTGGCCGTTGCGGATGCGGGTGAGCATGTCGCCCACGGGATCGTTGACCATGGGGACCTCCTTACCAGCTCGACTTGACCAGGCCGGGGATCAGGCCCCGGTTGCCAAGCTCGCGCAGCGCAACGCGCGAGATGCCCATCTTGCGGTAATAGGCGCGCGGGCGGCCGGTCATGCCGCAGCGATTGCGGATGCGGGTGGCCGACGAGTTGCGCGGCAGTTCCGCGAGCTTGAGGCGCGCCTCGAAGCGCTCCTCCATCTCGAGGGCTTCGTTGTTGGCGATCTCGAGGAGCGCCTTCCGCTTGGCCGCGAAGCGCTTCACCAGCGCCTTGCGAGCCTCATTCTTCTCGACTGAGCTTTTCTTCGACATGTGGTCTATCTCCGGTGTCCGCGTCTGAAGCCCGAGAGCTTCACTGCCGGAACGGGAACTTGAAGGCGGCGAGCAGGGCCTTGGCCTCGGCATCGGTCTTGGCGGTGGTCGCCACGACGATGTCCATGCCCCAGGTCTGCTCGGCCTTGTCGTAGGAGATCTCCGGGAACACGAGGTGCTCCTTGAGACCGAGGGCGTAGTTGCCGCGGCCGTCGAACGAGCGCGGGTTCAGGCCGCGGAAGTCACGCACGCGCGGCAGCGCGATGGTGATCAGCCGGTCCATGAACTCGTACATGCGCTGCTTGCGCAGGGTCACCTTGCAGCCGATCGGCATGCCTTCGCGGACCTTGAAGGTCGCGATGGCCTTGCGGGCCCGGGTGATGACCGGCTTCTGGCCGGCGATCAGGGCGAGGTCGCCCGCCGCCACCGAGGCCTTCTTCGAGTCCGCGGTGGACTCGCCGACGCCCATGTTGATCACGATCTTGGTGATCTGCGGCACTTCCATGGGGTTCTTGTAGCCGAACTCCTCGATCAGCTTCTGGCGAACCACCTCGTCGTAGTGCTTGCGCAGGCGCGGGGTGTAGGCGTTCTTGTCGGCCTCAGCCATCGATCTGATCCCCCGTGGTCTTGGCGAACCGGACCTTGCGCCCGTCTTCGAGGATGCGGAAACCCACGCGGGTCGGCTTGCCGTTGGCATCCGCGACCGCGATGTTCGAGAGCTGGATGGCGGCCTCCTTGGAGATGATGCCGCCTTCCTGGTTCTGGGTCTGCTTCTGGTGCTTCTTGACCAGGTTGATGCCGCGCACGAAGGCCCGGCCTTCCTTCGGCAGAACCTGGATCACCTCGCCCGACCGGCCCGAATCGCGGCCGGTGAGCACGACGACCTTGTCGCCCTTCTTGATCTTGGCAGCCATTACAGCACCTCCGGAGCCAGGGAGATGATCTTCATGTGGTTGCGGGCGCGGAGCTCGCGCGGAACCGGTCCGAAGATACGGGTGCCGATCGGCTCCTTCTGATTGTTGATCAGGACCGCGGCGTTCTTGTCGAAGCGGATGACCGAACCGTCGGCACGCTTCACGTCCTTGGCGGTGCGGACGACGACCGCCTTCATGACGTCGCCCTTCTTGACGCGACCGCGCGGGATCGCCTCCTTGACGGAGACGACGATCACGTCGCCCACGCCGGCATACTTGCGCTTCGACCCGCCGAGAACCTTGATGCACATCACACGGCGTGCACCCGAGTTGTCGGCGACGTCCAGATTCGTCTGCATCTGGATCACGTGCGTGACTCCTTGTTTCAGGCGGGTTTCCGCACACGGACGGTATTGCCCGGCGGACGACGCCTGATGGGGACCTGATGTCCCCGGCTCATGTGTTCGACCGCGCTGGCGGTGTCGCAAGGACACCGGCGCGGTCACCGCGTTCACAGGGTGCGAGCACCCATCGGAATGTCGCGAAGGCCGGGCGGATACTACGGGCCGCCCCGGATGGCAAGCGGAGCGGCGTGAAATCGTCGGCGGCGCATGGCTGGATTGACCCGATGCACGGCCTGGTTCCAGTCGGCGCCCGTCAGGAGGCCGCGTCGCATGGGGATCGTCGGCGCGCTCCGATTCGGCCTCGCGCGCACGACTCGCTGCGGATGCGTCATGCGGGCCGGCGTGCCTCTCAAAACGCGACGACCGGCGCGCCTCTCGGCGCACCGGTCGCTGAGCGCTCGGGCGGGACTCAGGCGGGCTGGCCGCCTGATTCGAACAGGAAGCCGTCGAGGCTCGGGATCGTCACCGACGCGCCGCTCGCGGGCTTCGACAGGCGCCAGGGCCGCTCCGAGCGGGCGCGGATCGCTTCGGAGGGGCGGAGCCGCCGCATGAGACCGTCCTCGCCGACCTCCTCGATCGCCAGGAATCCGTAGACCTGAAGCCGGGAGGCCGTCAGTTTCGTCCCGCGATCCTCGGCGGCGACGACCATGCTGCCGGTGGCGTAGACGGCATCGAGCAGGGACCGCTGCTCGCTGCGCCGGCGGCTGCGTGCCTCCCACTCGCCCGGTGCCTGGGCGGGAATGGCCCGCCGGAACGGAACGACGTTGCTGACCGCGACGCAACCCATACGCAAAACCCTTGACGCAGACCCGCGGCGGCACGCAGGCCGCCCGTTGATCGCGACAATTCGACGGATCGCTTTAATTCTCCGTAGACCCTGCCGGCGCCCCCCTGCCCCGATCCGGTACGTCCCCTCCGGCAACCCGGCAGGATTTGCCGGCTTGCCCGCGTCCGGGGCGGGGTCCTCACGGCCGGCGCACCGGCCATCAACGGGCCTCCTCTCATCTCCGCCGGATGGCTTCGGCCCCTCTGGGCTGCCTCCTCCCCCCAAGGCGGAGTGGGACGCATCGCGTGACGGTTTCGGCGGGAGACCGTTTCATCGCCGGCCGAATCCGAGGTCGCGGCCATCGTTCGATCCGGCACGACGGGCGACCCAGGGGCCTGCTCCGGTCAGGATGGCCTCAGCCGAGATGCGCCTTCGGTCGCGAGCGCCGCCGCACGAGCCGCGCGGCGAGCCTGTCGAGGGCGACGCACAGGCCCGCGTAGAGGGCGCCGACGAACAGGAAGATTTCGGCCGGGTAGACCATGGTGCGGTTGTTCACCTGGGTGGCCACGAAGGACAGCTCGGGCACGCCGATCACGTAGGCGAGCGAGGTGTCCTTGATGAGCGTGGTCCATTGATTGACGAAGGACGGCGCCATGGCCCTGAGCGCCTGTGGCAGGATGATGAAGCGCAGCACCGGCCAGCGGCCGAAACCGAGGGCGAGGCCGGCCTCCCACTGACCGTGGCCGATGCTCTCGATCCCGGCCGCCACCCCGTACGAGAGATAGGCCCCGCCGACGAGCGCCAGGGTCGCCGCCACGGTGCCGATCTCCGGAATCGACACGCCGAACAGGATCGGCAGCAGGAAGTAGCTCCAGAAGATCAGCATCACGATCGGCACGGCGCGGAAGACGCCGAGCCCGATGGTCAGAGCGACGCGGGACGGCCCCGCGCTCATCGCCAGGGCGATGCCCAGGACGAGACCCAGCAGGGCCGAGGCGAGGCCGGACAGGCCGGAGAGGATCAGCGTCAGCGCCAGCCCGCCGACCGGGCCCCTGGGCCAGGCGCCGAGCAGCAGGTAGCCGAGATTGTCGGTGATGATCGCAGGGTTCATCGGCGCGGTCCCGGAGCCGCGGCGCGGCGGGCCACCGCCTGCCCCGCCGCCTCGACCAGGGCGACCGCGCCCACATAGAGCAGCGTCGCGATGCCGAAGGCCTGGAAGGTCTTGAACGTCTCGGTCTCCACCTGCCGGGACGCGTAGGACAGCTCCGCGAGGCCGATCGTCATGGTGAGGGCGGTGTTCTTGATCGTGTTGAGGTACTGGCCGACGATCGGCAGCCAGGCGACGCGCAGGGCCTGTGGCAGGACGATGTGGCGGAAGGCCTGGACCGGCGTCAGGCCAAGGGCGATGGCCGCCTCCCGCTGGCCGGGGCGGACACCGTTGACGCCTGCCCGGCCCTCCTCGGCGATGTAGGCGCCCGCATAGACGGTGAGGCCGAAGAACCCGGCCAGGGTCTCGTAGGCCGGCCAATGCACGGCGCCGAATCCCAGATCGAGGGCGTGCGGCGTGTTCAGCCAGGTTGTCGCGCCGCTCGGCAACAGGGCTGCGCCCACGAAGTACCAGACGAAGAGCTGCACCAGCAGCGGCGTGTTCCGGACGATCCCGACGAAGCCGGCCACTGCCCGCCCGGCCGCGGCGCCGCCCGCTTCCCGCAGGCAGCACGCCGCGAGACCCACCCCGGTGCCGGCGAGACACACGGCCGCCGAGAGAGCCAGGGTGAGTTCGAAGCCTTGGATCAGCCAGACGAGGTAGCGAGGCGCCAACAGGTCGCCGAAGAGCTGGCCCATCGCCGTCGCCCGGCCTCGGCTAGTTGCGGTCGCCGATTCGGAACAGGCGCGGCAGCGGCTGCTCGGTGTTCGGGCCGAACCAGCGATCGTAGATCTGTGCCGCCTTGCCGCGCGCCTCCAACTCGCGCAGCGCCTCGTTCACGAGATCCCGAAGCCGGCCCTCCCCCTTCGGGATGCCGACGCCGATATAGTCGTTGGAGATGCTGAAGGGCGGGATCTCGTAATTCTGGCGGTCCGGCACCTTCGCCAGCAGCCCGACGAGCTTCGGCCCGTCCTGCGTGATCGCCTGGACGTTGCCGTTGCGCAGGGCCGTGAAGGCGAAGGGCGTGTCATCGAAGGCGACCACCGTCGCCTTCGGGAAGTCCCGGCGCAGCACGATCTCGTTGGTGGTGCCCCTGTCGACGCCGATGCGCAGGCCGTTGAGCTGATCGGGGGACGACAGGGTGCCCTTCTTGGTCAGGAACTGCTGGCCGGACGCGAAGTAGGGGATGCTGAAGTCGAGTTGCTTGCCCCGCTCCTCCGTGATCGTGAAGTTCGCCAGGACCAGATCGACTTTGCCGGAGATCAGCAGCGGGATCCGATTCGCCGGGTTGGTGGGACGCAGTTCGACCTTTACGCCGAGCTTGTCGGCGATGGCCTGTGCGTAATCGACATCGAGCCCGGCAATCTGCAGGGTCCCGCGATCAACGAAGCCGAAGGGCGGATTGCTGTCAAAGACGGCCACCCGGAGAACGCCGGCCTTCCGGATGTCGTCGAGCCTGTCGGCCTGAGCTGCACTCACCGAACAAAGGATTGCCAGGGCGAGAGCGAAGAGGCGGCGCACGCGAATCTCCATTGGACAGAGCGGTGACAAAAACTCGGGCCGTTCACGGACGACGAAAGATTTTCGGTGCCGGGTGCAAGATGATATCCGATCCGGAGAAGACGATCGGAGCGGTTTGTCCCGAGCCTCCGCATCATTCTCTGAAAGCCGCAATCCGATCAACGGACCGGATTTCCGTTTTTCACCGGGTCATCAGCAAAGCGTGCTGGGGAAGCGAGGAGAAAGGCGGTGGATGTTCTTCATGCACCGGCAGGACGATTCGCGTGATCTTGCCCGGGTTCTGCCGCGGGTTGATGCCATCCCGGATCGAGCGCGGGGGCGGCCGTGGTTGACGGTCCGGTGATGCGGTGAGGGTCATGTACGCGCGGACGGGGATTCCGCGCCTTGACCGATCCTTAACCTCCGGCGCGGTGCAGTTTTCTGCCGCCACCGCATTGACCTGCGGGTCAACCGCGGCTAGAAGCGCGCCACTTCGGACGGCCATCGGCTGCCGACGGCCCTTGGGCATACCCCCTTGACGCCGCCGCCATCGCCCCGCGCGCTCCGAGGGTTCAAATCGCCTGACGCTTAAGTCAGATCCGTAGGTATGAGCGCGTTCGTTTCGGGCGTGCTCCTCTGCCCACACCGCGCCGAGGGTCCGTGACAGGCCCTCCGGCGCATATTCGTTTTGCGGACTGCCCTGTGCAGTCCGGCCTAGGTGACCGAGGAAGAGGGCACAGGATGCCGACGATCAACCAGCTGATCGCCCAGCCGCGGAAGATCCAGCGGAGCCGCAACAAGGTTCCGGCGCTCGACGCTTGCCCGCAGAAGCGCGGCGTCTGCACCCGCGTCTACACGACGACCCCGAAGAAGCCGAACTCGGCGCTCCGTAAGGTCGCCAAGGTGCGCCTCACCAACGGCTTCGAGGTGATCGGCTACATCCCGGGTGAGGGTCACAACCTTCAGGAGCACTCCGTGGTGATGATCCGCGGCGGCCGCGTGAAGGATCTTCCGGGCGTGCGCTACCACATCCTGCGCGGCGTGCTCGACACGCAGGGCGTGAAGAACCGCAAGCAGCGCCGTTCGAAGTACGGCGCCAAGCGTCCGAAGTAAGTCGGACGCCCGGATTTTTCCCGGGCGCCGGTCTGCGTTTCCACGGCCTCGCAAGGATGTCGCCGGCCTTACGGCTCAGGCGGCCTGCGCGGGGTGCTTAAGATCTTTTCGTTCGAGAGTTCCAGAAGATGTCCCGTCGTCACTCTGCCGAGAAGCGTGAGATCATCCCGGACCCGAAGTACGGGGACGTGGTGCTGACGAAGTTCATGAACTCCATCATGTACGAGGGCAAGAAGTCGACCGCCGAGCGGATCGTCTACGGTGCCTTCGACATCGTCGAGAACCGCGCCCGCGCCAACCCGATCGAGGTGTTCCGCGCCGCCCTCGACAACGTCGCCCCGATGATCGAGGTCCGCTCCCGCCGCGTCGGCGGCGCGACCTACCAGGTCCCCGTCGAGGTGCGCACCGAGCGTCGCCAGGCCCTCGCCATCCGTTGGCTGATCCAGGCGGCCCGTTCGCGCAACGACCGGACCATGATCGAGCGGCTCTCCGCCGAGCTGCTCGACGCCGCCAACAACCGCGGCAACGCCGTCAAGAAGCGGGAAGACACGCACCGGATGGCGGAAGCCAACCGCGCTTTCTCGCACTACCGCTGGTAAGCAGTTCCGCCGTCTCTCAGGAGCAATTCGATGCCCCGCACGCACGCGATCGAGGACTACCGCAACTTCGGCATCATGGCCCACATTGATGCCGGCAAGACCACGACGACCGAGCGGATCCTCTACTACACCGGAAAGTCCCATAAGATCGGCGAGGTCCATGAGGGCGCCGCCACCATGGACTGGATGGCGCAGGAGCAGGAGCGTGGCATCACGATCACCTCGGCTGCGACGACCTGCTTCTGGCGCGACAAGCGCCTGAACATCATCGACACCCCCGGCCACGTCGACTTCACCATCGAGGTCGAGCGCTCCCTGCGCGTGCTCGACGGCGCCGTGTGCGTGCTCGACGGCAACCAGGGCGTCGAGCCGCAGACCGAGACCGTGTGGCGCCAGGCCGACAAGTACGACGTGCCGCGCGTCGTGTTCGTCAACAAGATGGACAAGATCGGCGCCGACTTCTTCAAGTGCGTCGCCGACATCATCGACCGCGTCGCCGGCAAGCCCGTCTGCCTGCAACTGCCGATCGGTGCCGAGTCCAGCTTCCAGGGCGTCATCGACCTCATCAAGATGAAGGCGATCGTCTGGACGGGTGAGGCGCTCGGCGCCAACTTCGACGAGACCGAGATCCCGGCCGACCTGAAGGATCAGGCTGTCGAGTACCGCACCAAGCTGGTCGAGGCCTGCGTCGAGCTCGACGACGAGGCGATGTCCGCCTACCTCGACGGCACCGAGCCCGACGAGGCGACCATGCGCCGCCTGGTGCGCAAGGCCGTGCAGCTGCGCGCCTTCCACCCGGTGCTGTGCGGCTCGGCCTTCAAGAACAAGGGCGTGCAGCCGCTCCTCGACGCCGTCGTGGACTACCTGCCCTCCCCGGCCGATCGCGGCGAGATCAAGGGCATCGACTTCAAGACCGAGGAAGAGACCGTCCGTCACCCGACGGATTCGGATCCCTTCTCCATGCTCGCCTTCAAGATCATGGACGATCCCCACGTCGGCACGATCACTTTCTGCCGCGTGTACTCGGGCAAGGTCGAGACCAGCGCCAACGTGCTGAACTCGTCGCGCGACAAGAAGGAGCGCGTCGGCCGCATGCTCCTGATGCACGCCAACAACCGTGAGGACATCAAGGAGGCCTTCGCGGGCGACATCGTCGCCCTGGCCGGCCTCAAGGATACCCGCACGGGCGACACCCTCTGCGATCCGCAGAAGGCCGTGATCCTCGAGAAGATGGAGTTCCCCGAGCCCGTCATCGAGATCGCCGTCGAGCCGAAGTCGAAGGCCGATCAGGAGAAGCTCGGCATCGCGCTCTCGAAGCTCGCCGCCGAGGATCCGTCCTTCCGCGTGTCCACGGACCAGGAATCCGGCCAGACCATCCTCCGGGGGATGGGCGAGCTCCACCTGGACATCAAGGTCGACATCCTGCGCCGCACCTACAAGGTCGACGCGAATATCGGCCAGCCGCAGGTGGCCTACCGCGAGAAGCTGACCCGCCGTCAGGAGATCGACTACACGCACAAGAAGCAGACCGGCGGTACCGGCCAGTTTGCCCGCGTGAAGTTCGTGGTCGAGCCGAACGAGCCGGGCGCCGGCTTCCAGTTCGAGTCGAAGATCGTCGGCGGCGCGGTGCCGAAGGAGTACATCCCCGGCGTCGAGAAGGGCCTGAACTCGGTCCTGGGCGCGGGCGTCCTCGCCGGCTTCCCGGTGGTCGACGTGAAGGTCGAGCTGATCGACGGCGCCTACCACGACGTCGACTCCTCGGCGCTGGCCTTCGAGATCGCGTCCCGTGCAGCCCTCCGTGAGGCCCTGCAGAAGGGCGGCTCGGTCCTGCTCGAGCCGGTGATGAAGGTCGAGGTCGTCTCGCCGGAAGAGTACACCGGCTCGGTCATCGGCGACCTGAACTCCCGCCGCGGCCAGATCCAGGGTCAGGACATGCGCGGCAACGCCAACGTCATCAACGCGATGGTGCCGCTGGCCAACATGTTCGGCTACGTGAACAACCTGCGCTCCATGTCGCAGGGCCGGGCGAACTTCACCATGCAGTTCGACCACTACGAAGAGGTGCCGCGCGGCGAGGCCGACAAGGTCATCGCCAAGTACGCCTAAGGCTTCGGCCTGAGGCATCTCTTCTTCCGCAACGCGAATTCGAATCTAGGAGGCTCTGATGGGCAAGGAAAAGTTCTCCCGCACCAAGCCGCACTGCAACATTGGCACGATTGGTCACGTTGACCACGGCAAGACGTCGTTGACGGCGGCGATCACGAAGGTTCTGGCGGAGACGGGCGGGGCGACGTTCACGGCCTACGACCAGATCGACAAGGCTCCGGAGGAGAAGGCGCGCGGGATCACGATCTCGACGGCGCACGTGGAGTACGAGACGCAGAACCGTCACTACGCGCACGTGGATTGCCCCGGGCACGCCGACTACGTGAAGAACATGATCACGGGCGCGGCGCAGATGGACGGCGCGATCCTGGTGGTGTCGGCGGCCGACGGCCCGATGCCGCAGACCCGCGAGCACATCCTTCTGGCGCGTCAGGTCGGCGTTCCGGCGCTGGTGGTGTTCCTCAACAAGGTCGACATGGTCGACGACGAGGAGCTCCTGGAGCTGGTCGAGCTGGAGGTGCGCGAGCTCCTGTCGAAGTACGACTTCCCCGGCGACGACATCCCGATCACCAAGGGCTCGGCGCTGATGGCGCTTGAGGACAAGGAGCCGAAGATCGGCAAGGAGGCGGTGCTGGCGCTGATGGCGACGGTGGATGCCTACATCCCGCAGCCGGAGCGTCCGATCGACCTGCCGTTCCTGATGCCGATCGAGGACGTGTTCTCGATCTCGGGCCGCGGCACGGTGGTGACGGGACGCGTCGAGCGCGGCATCGTCAAGGTCGGCGAGACGGTGGAGATCGTCGGCATCCGCGACACGCAGACCACGACGGTCACGGGCGTGGAGATGTTCCGCAAGCTGCTCGACCAGGGCCAGGCGGGCGACAACGTCGGCGTGCTGCTGCGCGGCACGAAGCGCGAGGACGTGGAGCGCGGCCAGGTCGTGTGCAAGCCGGGTTCGGTGAAGCCGCACGCCAAGTTCAAGGCCGAGGCCTACATCCTGACCAAGGAAGAGGGCGGCCGCCACACGCCGTTCTTCACCAACTACCGGCCGCAGTTCTACTTCCGCACCACCGACGTGACCGGGATCGTGACGCTGCCCGAGGGCACCGAGATGGTGATGCCGGGCGACAACGTGACCATGGACGTGGCGCTGATCGTGCCGGTGGCCATGGAGGAGAAGCTGCGCTTCGCCATCCGCGAGGGCGGCCGCACCGTCGGTGCCGGCGTCGTCGCCGCCATCAACGATTGAGCTCGAGCA
>NZ_FPBW01000057.1:0-16020 GCF_900116795.1 Methylobacterium sp. UNCCL125
CGGGCAAGGGATGCAGAACCCGGCTGGGGTCACGCCGGTCCGGGATCACGGCGGCGAGCTTGTCGGCGATGTCCAACCGCCGGGCGGCCTGGGCGAGCAGCAGGACGCCGCCATCCGAGGTCAGGCGTCCGCCATCGAAGGCGGCTGTGAGCTTCTTGCCCCGAACGGATGGAAACGCGAACGGGAGACACGTAGGATCGGACATGGCGGGCGTGGCAGGCTCGGTGCGGTCTGAAGGCTTGGCGTCAGCACCCAATCCCTAAGCCACATCAATGCTTTACGCTACGCTCGCCATCCCAGATCCACCGTCCTCGTGAATAAGACGGGCTAGCATGGCGACCGACAAGTGGCTTCTGTCGAACTGGCTTGCAATCGAACAACACGATTCATCCGCGCACCAGCCAGCTTATCCAGTGACCCTGAAGGCTCCGGAGCCGGGCAATTGGGACCCATTCCCACGCCGTCCGCAGGGGCAGTATGCCTTTTGTATTGGCAATCGAGCGGGCCGGTCGAAGCGGCTTCAGCATCGTGTCACGTCGCAGGATATACCGAGTGACGGGAGCCCGATTGTTCGCCGGCGAGCGATATTTTCGTCGGCTCGGTATCGACATGGAGCAATAGATATGCGTAGTTAATCACCTGCTGAATAATAGAGTGTCCGGATTTGCGCCAAGCTCAGCCCACACTTGAAGTTCAAAACAGCACCCACGGATCCCGATCTCGATCGGCTCGGGCTGCTGACGGTTTGGTCATTGCGATTTTATGTATTGCCTCGACGCTGCTGCTCTGCGCGGCCGTAATATATTTGACGATACATCGCATCTTTCCGGCTATTGCCCCGCTGCATGCATACAGATCTCTCGCTGTGTGGCATCGATTTAGCTCGCTCGTGATTCAAGAGATTCGATCTTGGCGTTGATTTGAGCGAGCGGAGCCACTGTGATTGGCCTTTTTTGACTGTTACTTGCGATTGCTGCGTTTCGTTATAAAGTCGATGCGAACGGTCGATATCTGACTAAATCAGCTTTGTGCGTCCATCCGAATCACGGGCTCTGAGCCCGGTGCTGTGCGACCAGATGACAGCTTCGGTATCCGATCTGTGCTCACAATGCCAAAATCATTCGTTGGCAATCCTGTCGTGATATGGACTGTAATCTGCAAGACGACCGGTTACGCGTTGACACCAGCGCGGGGCGGTGCAGTTCGCCAGCGCGTTGGGAACATTTTATATTTACCATTATCGATGGGCGCACATAAGCAAGGACACAAAGCCGCCGATATAGCGCCGTAGACATCGGAGAGGCAACCAAAAGCCCAAGCCTCATCGTTCGAATCTTTGCGGTAGCTACTGCCGGTCACCAGCGGTCTTTATCGAGAAAACGGTGTTTCCATCTATGAAAGCTCAGCTCGATAAAGTCGCTTCTGGGCACCTGAAGCCAGATTGCCTCGAATTTCGTCGGCGCTCCACAACACGCTTTTAGCTTGGACACGTTCACCGGATCGCAGTCATATTGCCGGTCACATGCCGGGGCCCGAAACCGAGACCGGTGCCCTTCGTCGCTAAGAGGGAGCGATACCATTCAACCGTATGACAACAAGGCGCATTACCGGCCCGCCCATCCCGGAGCGCCTTTTGGACGTCCGAGACGGCGCACCCAATCGACCGATGCGCCCGAAACGCGAGTCCTTTCTCAGCCTTGGCAAAGCTGACGCGATAGTTTCGACGATCTTCACCGACACCCACATAGGAGATCGCTGTTGCAGCCTCACTTGCTAACCAGACTTGGTATGCAATTTCCGAGATCTGGCAATTTTCACGCCCTATGTTGAACACTTGGCCGGCAATGGACCGATCGGGCGCATCAAGGGTAAGCAAAAACGCTCGCGCGACGTCCTCAACGTGAATGAGAGGGCGCCATTGTGCGCCATTTCCGACGACACTGATGCAGCCGAGTTCATAAGCATCGAGCGCCATTTTATTGACCACCAAGTCGAACCGCATCCGTGGCGAAAGGCCAAAAACGGTACCATTCCGCAAGGATACGGTGGTGAAATCCGATCTGTTTCGGCTCAATACGACCTCTTCGGCTTTTGCACACGTCTCCGCATATAATGTGAGCGGCCGAAGCGTTGAATCCTCACTCACGTCGCTACCAATATGCTCACCATAGACGGCACAGGAACTTGCAAAGAGATAGCGTTTGACCCCAGCCCGCTCAGCGAGCATCACCGAGGCGATCCGTCCCCGCTCATTGATCGAACGCGTTAGTTCAGCATCGAGGTCTCCGGACGGGTCATTCGACAATGCGGCTAAATCGACAACAATGTCGCAATCATCGAAAACCCCTGGCGGATAATTGCGGATGTCACACCGCAGAATCTCCATCGCGGGATGGTCTTGAAGGCTAAGCAATGACTGATGCCCGAAAAAAAAAGCATCGATTGCTCGAACGCGATAGCCGACATTCAGAAGCTGTGTGACGAGAACAGAACCGATGTATCCCGCGGCGCCAGTAACAGCAACTGTCTTCTGCATCGCGAAAACCTCGCTTGGAGCTACCGGATTTCGGGACGCCGAAGCGCCAATATGTGCAGCCCGTCCCGGGGAACGCAGCATCCGTTCTAATCTAGGGCGCCAACAAAAAGCCGTTGCATTCTTTTTAGATTGCGATTTCAGTAAGCATCCAGCTTGAATGCCAGGCACATTAAAACGGTTTTCACGATAATCTTGAAATCAAGCATAAGGCTTGCGTTTGATACATACCAAAGATCGAGCGCAAGGCGCTTTTCCATATCGGCAGAGCAAGGCGTTGCGCCCCGTGACCCACTAATCTGTGCCCATCCGGTGATACCGGGGCGCACGTTGAACCGAGCATTGTAATTGGGGATTATTTTTCCATAGTAAATGTCGTGGGAAACAGCGTGTGGACGAGGTCCGACAATCGCCATGTCACACTTGATCACGTTTAGCAGTTGCGGAAGTTCGTCGAGACTGCTGCGTCTTAGAAATTTTCCGATCCGAGTTACGCGCACATCGCTGCGACTCGCCTGTTGCACGACGGGTCCGTTTTCTTGAACATGCATCGTACGAAATTTATATATATTGAATTTGCGACCCTTCAGTCCAGTCCGTTCCTGTCGGAACAAAATAGGTCCAGGACTGTCGAGCGAGACCAAAATGGCGATCAAAACGAAAAGCGGCATAAGAAGGAGGATGGCAGCTGCCGCAACAGTTATATCGATTGCGACATGCACGCTGTGCCGAATATTGGATGTGTGTTCAGCCCCCGTTCGAGCTTCAGGACCTGAGGTCACAAGCAACCCGTGTTCAGCAGAACTCATCGCTTAAGTCTCCTCGATCTATTTCACATAATCGATTGAGTCAAAGCGGCGTATTGCAAATATCCTCCTAGCTTTATTTCATGTCAACTAAAAATAAATATAAAGGGATGGTATCTATGACGAACGATCGTATATCATCAATGACTAAAAGTATAATTTATTCTACAATATTGTTCAAGTAAGCTTGAGTTGCCCATTCATTGTATTAGGCGCTTTCAAAAAATACGGATTCGCGCGAGATCGCACCATACGAACGTTGCGAGATACTATCGCAGAAGGCTGCTGTTTGGCATTTTCGCAGCTCCGAGATTTATTAGGAATGACTTCGCAACTCGACGTTTCCACAGAACTCGCAAAAGCTCTGGTGCGCGGCGCACGCTAATAGACAGCCAACTCTAGAAATCCGCGCCGCATCTCGGCCTTGGTGTGCGGCCTCGATAACGTGGCCGAATTCTCTATATCGGCTATCGCGCCGTCTGGCAATAGGGTTAATGTTTATACATTGCTTGCATTTCCCGGAGATGAAAATCGATTTTAGCAGATGACTGGTTGATGTTCAGATTAGGCGTGCGGCCTATGAGGGACGGTCCATAGAAACGGGCAAAATCATGTCAATGATGGCAGAATGACCAGTGCCTACGAACCGTTTTCCGCTGCTGTGATAATACGAGTCTTGAGAAAATCGGCTCGTGGATAAACCATCGGATTATCATGCTGTCACAAATAATATGAAAACAGACATCGCGTTTTGAGATCGGCGGAACCGAAAGGCCTGTCTCTTCGCACGTTTTCCTGGAAAGTCGCCGGAATCTGACAAATGGATGGCCCCCCGTCACGCCGCTCGTGTCGCTCTGCCGACGAAAGCAAAGCGCACTTCACTGCAGGCTACGAGACGGATGAAAAACGCAGCCAGAAACGCTCAATCGCTCTGTCTTTCGCGTCGAATAGCCGAACTCTGTTGCGCGAGTGCTGCTCGCGATCGGCGGTGACGTTAAAACGGTTTGTCGGTTGAGGGCCCTGGGATGTTTCTCGTGAGCCGAGTGATCGGAAGATTGTAATCAAGCCGTTTGATGCCGGCTAGCTGTCCTCAGATTGCCGATTTTATGAGCTGACCGGCAATTTTTTAACCAGGGATTTGAGGCGCGTTTGATCAATCCAGTTTCCGCTCTCGATGAGGGCGGAGACTCGACTCAAAGTGCCTTTTTAGGTCCATCGAATTCGGTATTGCGTTCCGGTGATCGCCTGGATATAGGTTAACAAACTGTTAAGATGCCGTGTAGGCCCTACTCCCGAGCGCTATAGGAGGGATGTAGAGATGTCGCATTTTGGCCGGTTGTCGACATACTTTAGATGGTCAGGTGCTGTGCAGCGCCGGCTCCGTGCAGACGGGGCCGTGCGACTGAACGACAGTCGTTCCGGTTCTCGTGACGACAACACTTTTCAGCGGCAGCTGGTTCACGGTGCGCTACTCAATGAATCCAGTGGTCGAACGTCCCTGATCCGTGTTGGTGGGATTCCCACCGCAGTGCTATCGCGCAAACAACTGGCACGCCGCATGGATGAGGATTGCCGTTTGGTATCTCTGGGGCATCTTGCTGAGCCCCGAATAATCGTCGCGTCAAATGGATCGGTAATTGCGAGATTTCATCTGAATAGAGACTTTCGGCGGCTGATTTCCAAGGCTTCAATCGTCGATGCTGACGGTGCATCGCTCGTCTTTGCGTCGCGCCTGTTCTGTCGAAGTCCCTTGCCCGAGCGGGTGGCGACGACTGATCTCATTCATGATTGCGCCGATCTAGCATCCCAGAAGTGCATACGTTTTTATTTTCTGGGCGGAAAGCCTGAGGTGGCTTTGCGTGCATCGCAAAAGTTGAAGCTGATTTTTCCGAATCTACAGGTGGTTGGGTGCCGCGACGGGTATTTCAATCGCGCCGACGAGGATGAGATCTGTTCTGAGATACTCCGCACAGGAGCGCAGGTCTTATGGCTCGGTCTAGGCAGTCCGATGCAGGAAGAGATCGCTTGTTCATGGCAGAAGAAACTGGGCGGTTTGGCCTGGATCAGAACCTGCGGCGGGCTCTTCGATCACATCGCTGAGGACGTTCCGCGAGCGCCGCGATGGATGCAAGATATCGGTCTTGAGTGGCTTTACAGGATTTATCAGGAGCCGAGACGATTATTGTTTCGCTATTTATGGTCTAACCCCGTCGCATTATTTTATCTTTTGACCAAAACGTACGACGATCCGATCTATCGTGGACCAGTTGTACTAAAATGATATCATATCTTATCTATATCCGAATATTGATTGTGGACTAATTACAGAAAACCGGATCCATGCTCAGGTGCCGGGCTAGGTGACAATCAATGAGGCGGATTGGGATGTGCGCTGCGGTATCGTTGACGGAGCCGATCCAGCGTTCCGTACGGAAAGCCTCGATACGGTCGCAGCCGACCGTTTACTTTTTTGCCAACCATTCGTCATCCGGTGGTGTCGGCGAGCTGTGGAGCGATCTGGCTGCTGGATTGGCGGCTAAGGGATTTCGAACACGTCTCATCGCGCTTTGGCCGAGTGCCGACACATCGATGGCTGGCGATGAACGCGTCCCTTGGCACCACGTGGTCTCTGAGAAGCCACGATCGATGCGCCGTCTTCTCTGCTTGGTCAGAGATCTTGTTCTGCTCTTCAGGAAGGATACGCCAGATTGTGTCGTGACAGCGATGCCAGCCACAAACCTATTGGTGCCCGCGGCGGCTTTGCTTTCCTACCGGCGCATTCGAGCTATCACATCGCATCATACGCCTGCGAATACGTTGAAATGGCCTATGAATTGGCTTGATCGATATGCCTCTGTGCCGCCGAACGTCTCGGCGTCAGTCAGTGTCTCGAAGACGGTCGCGACGTCGTATCACCGGGGGCGGGGGTGGTTGCGATCAAAGCAGCGGGTCATCAGCAACGCGCTTTCTCCTGCGATCGAGCAGCATCTTTCGGAATTGTTCCGGATGAGGCAACCGCGCATCGGGGGTGATGCCCCTTTTCGCGTTATAAGCCTCGGCCGCCTCTCAGCGCAAAAGAATTACGACGTCTTGATCAAAGCGGCGTTGTACATGCCAAACGTGATTGTGAGCATCATAGGGCATGGACCTGAGGAGACGAGACTGCGGTCACTGGCTGACTGCCTCGGTGTAACGGATCGGGTAAAATTTCTCGGACTCATGGGCCGCAAAGATGCACTTCGCATGCTCGCGGCGGCCGATGTCTTCGTGCAGATGAGTCGCTTCGAAGGCCATAGCCTCGCACTCATCGAAGCGGCCAAACTTGGGTTGCCGCTTGTCGTTTCGAATATCCCAGTTCAATTGGAATTTATAACTGACGAAATTGGCCGACACTGCGGCATTTCAGTTGATATCGACGATGCGCGTAGCTTGGCCCGGTCTATTGACCGATTGTCTTTCGATCATGAATATTATGAGGACATGGCTTTGCGATCAAGACATATCGCGGCAGCACTTTCATTCGATAAAACCATGTCACTCTACGAGAATCTTGTGTCTTAACGTCGGTTTTCGGCCGAGGAATGGGTGACGTTCGTCTGAAAGAGTCCTTCGATGCGGAACTGGCAATGAAGCTCACAATCGGGATTAAAGTTTTTAATGAGGCCGCCCGGATCGGGCGGGCGATCGAAACTGCGCTTGAGGCCGCCGCTCCGTACGGTGGTGAAGTCTTGATCGCTGATAGCGGATCCACGGACGGTACGCTGGAGATTGCGTTGCGGTACGACGTAAAGATCGTCCAATTGGCGAATCCAGCCGAGCGCTCGTGCGGCGCTGGTGCCCAACTCGCGTATATGTTCGCCCGCGGAGAGTTCTTCTACCTTCTCGACGGTGATATGGAGATCGATCGTTCATTCCTGCCGTGTGCGATACCATTTTTGGAGACGCATCCGGATTTCGCCGGGGTCGGGGGGCGTGTCGAAGAGGCGAATGTCGAGAACCATGAATTCCGCACACGGAAAATCAATGCGGAAAGGAGATGCGCTTATTACCCTCGTCTGATCGACCGTCTCGATTGTGGGGGGCTTTATCGCGTCTCGGCGGTAAAGCAGAGCGGGTATTTCGCAGACCGAAATTTGAAATCATTTGAAGAATTTGAGCTCGCTTCGCGATTGATTGCGGATGGCTGGAAACTCACCCGGCTCGATGTTCCTGCCGTCGTGCATTATGGGCATACGTCCGAAAGCTATAAGCTCCTGCGGGCTCGATTTCTATCTGGCTACGCGAACGGCGTCGGCCAAGTTTCTCGGGCAATCCTCGCCCGGCCTCGCGGTCGGCAAGCGCTTTCTAAACTTACGCAGTTCTGGACATGCGCTGTCGTCGTGATCTGGTGGGCCGCAATTCTCACATTGACGATATTGGCAGTCTCAGACTGGCATTACCTCGCGTACCTTCTCGTGGCGATTGTCCTACCCGTGCTGTTTCTCACGCTGCGGCGCGGCTCAGTGCAAGCCGGGCTATATTCGTTCGTGGCGTGGAACACGGTTGCAATCGGCTTTTTTGCGGGGTTCGCCGCATCGCGCCGATCGCCGACGGAACGATTGGAGGCGGTGATCATCAGGGGGTGAATAAATGGCAAGTCACGGTTGCTGATCTTGGGGAAATTCGGGCTTGATGTCTCATTCGCTCAAGACGTGAATTTAAAACCTCGGCCTTTGTCTCGATGGCTGTGTTCAAGTAATTAAGGTCGTAGTTCGGAGATCGAGAAAAAGGGAAGGCGAGGCTGATTGTGGGCGTCCAGACCATAACTGAATCAGGGGTAGGCCAATTGTTCGCTTCGGTTCAATTCGCGATGCGGCCGAACACCGCGATGCTCTGCGGAAGAAGCGGGTGCGGATCGACCGGCGACCGACAGGTCTGGCAAATCCCCGTGTGGTGCCGGGATTGGGTCAATTGGCGGTCCGTTGCTGCACGAGGGTTCATGGTTGCAGCCAATGTTGGTTGAGTTGATGCTGGCTGAACTCGGTCTTGCGGACCCGAAGATGACCGGGCGATCTGCGGTCGCGCATTGCATGTGGAGGCTTCGTCGGCCGTTCGATCAGCGACGCTCGTCGATGATGCGCCTGTCGCTGTCCGTGTCTTTACGCGGTCTCGCCCTGTTGCTTTGGGGGCTCGTGCTGCTGCCCGTCGCTCGTGCGGAGACCTATCTCTGGCGGCCGGTGAAGATCGGCGGCGGTGGATTCATAACCGGATACTCATCCGATGCCAGCGGGTCGACGCGCGTCGTCAGAGCGGATGTGTACGGAGCTTATATCTGGAGCGACACGGCCAATCGGTGGATCCAATTGGTGACCACCGCGTCGATGCCGTCGACGTTTCACGTTCAGAACGGACTCAACGAGGGGGTGTACGAGGTCGTCGTTGCCCCGTCCGACGCGCGCCGGATCTATCTGGCTCTGAAGGGAAGGGTCCTTACCTCGCGGGATGGAGGGCGGTCATTCGCCGCCTCATCGACAGCTCCGTTCGAGCATGGCTTCGATCCGAATAGCGAGTTCCGCAATTACGGGCCGTTCATTTCGGTCGACCCTGTGCGTCCGGACGTTGCGCTCGTCGGAACTCCGGCCGATGGTCTCTGGCGTACCGATGACGGCGGCGTGACGTGGTCACGCATCCCGACCGTGCCTCCGGCGATGGATCTACGCCCGGCGCAGGACGGCCATCAGAGCCCCGGCATCATCACGTGGTTCGAGAAACCGGGCGGCCAAGTCGCAGGGCGCGTCTGGGCGATGTCGGCCGGAAACGGCCTTTTCGCCTCGTCCGACGGCGGCCGAAGCTTTTCCCGCCTGGCATCCGACGGGCAGGGCGGGCCGTCGCTTCTCACGCAGGGCGCCTTCGCGCGCGACGGGACCTTCTTCGGTGTCGATCGCGAGACACGAATGGCTTGGCGTTATCGCGGGGGTGCATGGCAGAGCCTTACATCCAACGGAGGCCTGCCAAGCCTGCCCTTCGCAGCCGTGGCGATCGACCCGGACGATTCACGCATCCTCGTCATCGATGAAAGCGGGACGGTGTTCCGATCGAATGACGGAGGACGGTTGTGGACACGACTGGCGCATGAGTCCCGGGTCGGGTCCGGCGACCCGCCATGGCTTCGCGTCAGCAATGCGTCCTACTTCGCCATGAGCCGTATCATGTTCGATCCTGTGAAGAAGGATCGGCTCTGGGCTGGCGCAGGCATGGGCGTGTTCTACGCCGACCTCTCCGACTCTTCGCGGACAGTGACGTGGGTCAGCCAGACCCGGGGGATTGAGGAGCTCGTCGCGAACGACGTCAACCAAGCCCCAGGGCAGGCCCCCCTGTTTGCGGTCTGGGATTTCGGTATTCACGTCAAGCGGGACTTGACGGCGTACTCAACGACATATGGTCCGAAAGAGCGTGTGCTGATCGCAGCACAGCAAGTGGCGCTGACACCCGCCAATCCGCGATTCGTTGTGACGAATGCGTCCGATACCCGAACGTCCTGCTGCTCGGAAGACGGCGATGCCGTGCTAGCCGGGTACAGCTTGGATGGCGGCGACAGCTGGACCAAATTCGCCGCGCTTCCGACCCCGCCGGGGACCCGTCCCGAGGACCCCTGGCGCATGGCGTTCGGTACGATCGCGGTCTCGGCCGGCGACACCAACAACATCGTCTGGGAGCCGACCTATAACCGCGCTCCGTTCTACACGAAAGATCTCGGCCGAAGCTGGCGACGGGTGGTACTGAGCGGCGAGTCCCTTCCGTTCACGGGCTCACATCCGCACATATACCTGTCGCGGAAGACACTCACGGCGGACGGCACGCGGCCCGGCGTCTTCTATCTCGTTCACAGCGGGGAGGGGGCGAATCAGCGGCTCCAAGGGCTTTGGCGGACGGGCGACGGTGGCGAGACTTGGCGCCAAGTCTTCAAGGGTGAGATCGCGCCGAACACCGGGTACGCCGCGAAGCTCCGCGCCGTGCCAGGTCGACCGGGCGAGCTCTTCTTCACGTCGGGCATCCCGTACGCAACGGGGACGCCCCTGAGGCGCAGCCGCGACGGCGGGGAAACCTGGACCTCGATCCGCGGTATCAGCCAAGTGGATGATATCGCTTTTGGTCGACCTAATCAGGCAGGTTATCCTACAATTTTCTTATCCGGTCGGCTGAATGGCGAATATGGATTCTGGCGATCGATTGATGAAGGTGAGAATTGGACGAAGATAGGGGCTTTCCCCGTCGGCAGCTTGGATCAGGTCACTGTTCTCGGCGCCGACACCGATCATTTCGGCCGTGTCTACGTGGGTTACATGGGGTCCGGTTTCCTGGTCGGGGAACCGGCCGACTGCAAAGCGAAGCCCTACGCATTCGGAGAGGACGCAGAATGCTTTTCGCTGCGCTGAGACCCGCGATGGCGGCCTCTCCGGTCGCCGCGGGGCCCCGAAGAACGGCGCTGTGGCGACTCCGGCAGTGAGTCTTCGGCTGGGAAATTGTCATCTCGGTCGTGACCTGACCAGCCGGATATGGATCACGGCAATTCAGCAGTCGTGATTGAGGTGGCCCTGTTTAAATCGGTAGCGGAGCTTTCGGTCTGTGATGATGCGATCTGTTCTGCACGATATCACCCGCCGCATTCAGTATGGCCGGTCTCCGAGCTTGGGAGCCGGATCCGTGCTGTCAGGGCACATCGCTTCGGGGGTCGAGGCCGTTCGGCACCCGGCTTGGCCGAAACTCGGGTCTCGCGAGGTTCCCCTCATCCTCGATCTCGACGGAACGCTCCTGCGGACTGATGTCCTCTACGAGAAGGCGCTTGCGTTGGTGCGGGCCGATCCGCTGAACGTCCTGCGCATGCTCTACTGGGCCATGAGCGGCCGCGCCCACCTGAAGCGGCGCATGGCCCAGGCTGTTACGCTCGACATTGAGGCGCTGCCGGAAAACCCCGAGCTGGTCGCCTTCGCAGAGGCCGAGGCCAAGGGAGGCCGGCCGATTCACATGTCGACTGCCACCGACAATGTCACGGCCTCCCAGATCGCCCGCCGCTTCCCCTTCATCAGCAGCGTCATCGCCAGCGACGGGCAGACGAATCTGAAAGGGGCCGCCAAAGCGGCTGAGCTCGCCCGCCGTTTCCCGCTCGGCTTCGACTATGCGGGCGACAGCCGCGCCGATCTGCCGGTGTGGCATGCCGCCCGGCAGGCGATCGTGGTCGGCGCCTCCCCGGGGGTGGAGCGCGCGGCCGGCAGAGCAGCCGACGTCGCCGGCGTCTTCCGGCGCCCGCCCTACGGTCGCCTGCTCCTCAAGAGCATGCGGTCCCATCAATGGGCCAAGAATGCGCTTGTTCTCGTGCCCGCAGTCCTGGCCAACCGCTTCCTCGACCCGTCCGCCCTCGGATCGCTCGCGATCAGCTTCGTGGCGCTCTGCCTGATCGCCTCGGCGACCTACATCCTCAACGACATCTGGGACGTCGCGGACGATCGACGGCATTGGTCTAAGAAGAACCGTCCTCTCGCCAGCGGCCAGTTTCCGATCGTCTACGGCCTCGCCGCCGTGCCGGCCGGCCTGGGAGCTGGATTCCTGCTCGGCGCGCTGGCTGGCCCGAAGGTGGTTCTCACGCTGGCAGCCTATACCGGGCTAACGCTCGCCTACTCGTTCTATCTCAAGCGGGTGGTCCTGCTCGACGCCTTGACGCTCGCCAGCCTCTTCACGATTCGGTTGGCGGTGGGCACCGCCGCTGTGGAGGCCATCGCCTCGCCGTGGCTGTTCGTGTTCTCGATGTTCCTGTTCACCTCACTGGCCTTGGCGAAGCGCCACACCGAGATCGCCCGTGCCACGGCGCGCGGCGCGGCTCAGATCAACGGACGCGGCTACGTGGCAGTGGATTTGCCCCTCGTGCTGGCCGCCGGTGTCGCCGCGGGCACGTCCGCGCTCCTGATCTTGGTGTTCTACGTGATCGACGACGCCTTCAAGCAGACCTTCTATGGCGATGTGGCATGGCTCTGGGGCTTCCCCCTGGCGCTGTCGATCATCCTGGGGCGAATCTGGGTCGCGTGCCAGCGCGGCACGCTGCAGGATGATCCGGTTGTCTTCGCGCTGACGGACCGGCTGGCGTTGACGGCCGGCAGTGCGCTCGCGATGTGCTTCGTGCTGGCTTGGGCGGGCTTTTCGGTCTGAGATGATGCGGCTCTACCTGCAGGACCTCATCCGCCTCGACCAGCGCGTCCGATTTCTGCTCGCGGGCGGCTTCGCCTCGGGCGTGAGTTGGGCATCACGCTTCCTGTTCAACACCGTAATGCCGTTCGCGCTTGCGGTCGCCACAGCGACCGCGCTCGGCATGGTGATTGGCTTCCTGATCTACCGCAGCTTCGTCTTCCCAGGCTCGTCGCGATCCCTTGCCGCGCAACTCGGGGGGTTCCTCCTGGTCAATCTGATCGGGGGACTCGTCACCGTGGCGGTGGCGATTGTCGCACGCGATGGGCTGTTGATGCCGCTCGGCCTTACAGAGATCGCGGCGCCTGCCGCGCACGCGATCGGTATCATGGCCGGTGCCGTCGCCAACTATATTGGACACAAGACGGTCACCTTCAGGACGGCCTGAATGCTCCTCCGAGAGCGCTGATCATGCCCCCGTGCTGCTGTCCCGCGCGCGGCGTCAAAACGGACTGTCGCGCATCCGCGGATCATCCCCTCGCGCCTTGCCGCGCACGTTCGTCGGCTGGAGCGGCGCGAGACCCGCCGAAGCCGCGCCGGTTAGGCCGAATCGCGCCGCCTGGAGCCCTTCGTTCCGGAAGGCCGGGGATGCTGCGCCTCACCCGAGCCAGACGCCGCGATTTCGCGATCGCTGAGGTGTCGGCAACGTCGTGTCGAACGGTGGTCCGAGCGGCTTCGGCTGGTACGGTCGTCTTGATCCTGGAACCGCGCGCTTATCCCCGGAACCGGCGGTCGATGATTTGCCGCGCAGGCAGGTTGGCTTGCGTGTCACGAGCGATCAGGAGGTCGAGCGGTCGGTCCGCCAGCAACCGATCCCGTTAAGCCGCGCCCCGCTGGCGCATGAGCCAGCATCCAGCGAGCAGAGCGGCACAATTGCCAGAGATGAAGACCGCGAGGATCGAGAAAACCAAGCCGCTGCCGATCGTGGAGATGAACGCAACGAGAGCCGCTGCGAAAGCCGAGGCGATGATAAAGACCATGTCTGGGCATCCTCGCTTGGAGCAATCGCCAGCTCACGCCGATCGCGAACTCTCCTCGTCAATCGTTACAGAAGCGTAAACAGTAATTTGCCAGCGCAGTACCTCGGTAAGGCCGACCACCGGACCCCTATCGCGACGACGCTCATGAGCGGTGAACTGGACCGCGTCGCGCCTCAGCCGATGCAACCGAGGACGGCGCCGAGCTCGGTCCCCGGTCTCAACGACGTCCCCGCCGGCACGGCAATCTGGATCTCCTGTCCGCAGCTTGGACTTGAGCAAGGCAGCAGCGATCGCGTCGCGCGAGAAATCCGATGGCATCTGCGGGGAACCGCTCAGGCAACGGGGGCCTTCATTGAGTCGGCGCGTGTTTGGGCCCTGCGCTGCGGGTGCGCCGTATGCTCAGGGGGCCGCGACCCTTGGCGACCGGACCAAAGGCGTAAAGCGGCCTCGGCCGTGTCGGCCCGCGGGAGCCTGACGCGCGTCGCGTCGACAGACATCAGAGCAGATCAGACGATCGGACGGCCGTCTCGTGGGGGGCTTGATCTGTTATACCGCGCGGTATTCCGACTGCCCGGACGGTGTATACTGATACCGAACAACCCTCCTTCAGCGAGGTCAGCTGAATGGCTGTCCCATTTTATCGACACGCCCTCCCGGCTTGCTACGCTGAACGTGTCGCATCGGTTCTCGCGAGTCCCTTTCTCACGAGCGGTCCGCGGTGCCAGGAGGTCGAAACGACGCTGCGCCGCTTTTTCGGGGTCGGGAGCGCCAAGCTGACGTCAAGCTGGACGCAGGGCGCGGTCGCAACTTTGCTCGCCCTCGATATCGGACCGGGCGACGAGGTCATCGTTCCTGCCATGACATTCGCCGCGACAGCCAATGTCGTCCGGCAAGTTGGAGCGACACCGATTTTCGTGGACGTTGATGCGCGAACGTTGCTCATGGACCTGACCCAGGCAGGGCAGGCGGTGACCACGAGGACCAGAGCCGTCATCCCGGTTCATCTGTATGGCCACATGGTGGATATACCGTCGCTCAGGGCCGTGATCCCCGAGTCGGTCAAAATCATTGAAGACGCGGCGCACTGCTTCGAAGGTACGCGAGACGGCCGGCGTCCGGGGCAGCTCGGCGATGCGGCGATCTTCTCGTTCTACGCGACCAAGAATGTGACCTGTGGCGAAGGCGGCGCCGTCGTCACAAACGATTTGGCTCTGGCGGATGCCTTGGCTCAGACCGTTCAACACGGCATGTCGGCGAGCGCGGCCCGGCGTTTCGAGGGGCACACCTACCGCCATTGGGACATCGCCCGCTTGGGGACGAAGGCCAACCTCCCGGATTTGCTCGCGGTCCTTCTGGAGCCGCAGATCGCTGAGATCGACCTGCAACTGCAGATCCGGGAGCGTCTCTGCAGACGGTATGAGGCTGCACTCGCGGGCACGCCCTTCAGATGGCCGACCATCGACGCCGACGCTGTCTCGGCGCGGCATCTGTTCCCGATCCACGTTCCGGGCGGTGCGCGGGATGCCGTCTTGAATGCTCTCGGCGAGGCCAAGATCGGTGCGACCGTGAACTATCGCTGTGTTCCCGCGCTGAGCCTGTACCGCACCGCGCAAGCGCAGCTTCGATATCCCATCTCGTGGCACTGGGGCGAAGGTACGCTCTCGCTTCCGCTATACCCGAGCCTGCGTGAGGATGAGCAGGACGAAGTCATCGCGGCCCTGCGGCGTTCCATTGCGACAACGGGCTTATCGGGCGCCGAGCCTGCACCGATCGCGTCCTGATCACACCTCGGTGTCTCGCATGCCTCGGTTGTGCCCCAGCTGTTCGGCAACGGTGTCGGATGGCCAGGACAAGTCGGGCGTTCACGCCCGATGGCCAATGCGAAGCCGCGGCGTACCTCGCTGAACGGGCGCTCGCCCCGCGTTTTCGGTCGGCAGAATCGATGCGGGCTTCTTCCTGCGGCCCGGTTGCGTCCCTGTCCGATCAGGCTGCCGAGATCGCGCGGTCGCGTCGTATGCGCGACCGAATGCCCGGGGAGCGCAACGTGCAAGGATGTCCATCGGCATCTTCGCGGAAAGGCCCGAGTGAGCGTCGCCGTCGCGGCAGCGGCATCACCCAGGATTGAGCAGCGCTCTAACCCGCTTTATTCACCAGGGTTTGGCTGGCGACGTGTTTTGAGCTGAAGGCGAGCGGGATCGTGCGTCTGTCCTGACGCGTATGGATCTGGTTGTGCTGTCGGCGCTGGAGGGACGGGAGCGGTGTCGATGGGGCATCACGCCCCGTGGTTCAGGCTGGCGCTGGGGCGAGTGCGCCCGCGATATGGCGCAGCAAGTCGGCCTCGGGACAGGCGGCGGCGAAGGCGAGACGAACACGGGCAGTGGTCTCGTGGATGCGAGCCCCAAGCTTGAGCAGGCGCAGGCGGATCGTCGCGAACTCGGCCTTGGCCAGGCGATGGGGAGCCGGGATGGCGTCGCGCACGGTCAGC